>NZ_JBBCVB010000001.1:0-378099 GCF_037199905.1 Serratia sp. MMO-28 | reverse complement strand
ATGAATTACTGCTTGGTCACTCTTCAAGACTTGATATTTTTGTGCTGCCGAAGCAGCTGGATATCGTCTTGTGAGTGCCCACACAGATTGTCTGATAAATTGTTAAAGAGCAGTGAGTTACGCGCTTTCGCTTGCTAACTCGAGGTGGCGTATATTACGCTTTCCTCTTTCAGAGTCAACCCTAAATTTCAGGTTTTTTTTCTGCGACCCTGGATACTCTGTGAAGTGATTCACACGTTCCCGGTCGATGGAGGCGCATTATAGGGAGCTTACTCAGAATGACAAGGGATTATATTCACTTTTGTTCTGACCGCTCACTATTCATGCATAATGCGGGTTAAACCCGCTTTTTGATAGCTGCTGGCAGGTCTTGCAGGCTGTTTAATACCCAATCCGCCGCTTTCTCGCCTTCTTCCGTTACTGGCTTACCGGTGCGAACCAATACCTTAGTCCCTACACCGGCGGCTGCGGCGGCTTGCATATCTTCGATTTTGTCACCCACCATATAAGAAGCTGCCAGATCGATATTCAGTTCTTTTTGCGCTTGCAACAACATACCGGGCTGCGGTTTGCGGCAATCGCATGTTTGACGGTATTCTTCTATTACTGCTTCTGGGTGATGTGGACAAAAGTAGATACCGTCCAGGTCGACATCACGGTCGGCCAACGACCAATCCATCCACTCGGTCAAGCGCATAAACTGGTCTTCGCTGAATTTGCCACGGGCGATACCAGATTGGTTGGTCACCAACACCAGCGCGAACCCCATCTTCTTCAGTTCACGGCATGCATCAATCACACCATCAATAAATTGGAAATCATCTATCTCATGGACATATCCATGATCAACATTAATCGTACCGTCACGATCTAAGAAAATTGCTGGAACGCGTTGTGTCACCGGTTTGCTCCTGAGGGCCTGAAAACGCGCACAGTATCGCATGTTTTAGCGCAGACTGAGAACGGTGAAGAATAGCGTTAGCGTTGACTTAGACGTCTAGACGCCTTAACATCTGAGCATACCTTGGTTCCAACCAAGGTCTACTTTTATCTAGCCACGGGCAACCACGCTAAAAATAAGAAGAATATGATTAAACTTTCTAACATCACCAAAGTGTTCCAGCAGGGATCGCGCACCATCAGCGCACTCTCTGACGTGAGCCTTCACGTCCCTGCCGGGCAAATCTATGGCGTTATCGGTGCATCGGGGGCCGGCAAAAGTACGCTGATCCGTTGCGCCAACATGCTTGAGCGCCCAACTTCCGGCACGGTGTTGGTTGATGGGCAGGACCTGACCTCTCTGTCTGAAACCGATCTGACACGCGCACGCCGCCAGATCGGCATGATCTTTCAGCACTTTAACCTGCTCTCTTCACGCACGGTATTTGGCAACGTTGCGCTACCGCTGGAACTGGACAATACCCCGCGCAGTGAAATCAAGAAACGCGTTACCGAATTACTGGAACTGGTCGGGCTGTCGGACAAACATGATGCTTACCCGGCCAATCTGTCAGGCGGCCAGAAACAGCGTGTCGCGATCGCTCGGGCATTGGCCAGCAACCCGAAAGTGTTACTGTGTGATGAAGCCACCAGCGCACTTGATCCAGCCACCACACGTTCCATTCTGGAGTTATTGAAGGATATTAACCGCCGTCTGGGGCTGACTATTCTGCTGATCACCCATGAAATGGACGTCGTAAAACGCATCTGCGATCAGGTTGCCGTCATCAGCCAGGGGCAATTGATCGAAAAAGACAGCGTCAGCGAAGTCTTCTCACATCCCAAAACGCCGTTGGCACAGCAGTTTATCCAATCCACGCTGCATCTGGACATTCCAGATGACTACGCCAAGCGCCTGATGCCGGAACGCATTGATAATCATCAGCCACTGCTGCGTCTGGAGTTCACCGGTCAATCCGTTGATGCACCGCTGCTGTCCGAAGCCGCTCGCCGCTTCAACGTCAATAACAACATTATTAGCGCACAAATGGATTACGCCGGTGGTGTGAAGTTTGGTGTGATGCTGGCCGAGTTACATGGTTCTGACGAAGACGCGCTGGCAACCATTAAGTTCCTGCAAGAAAATCAGGTCAAAGTAGAGGTTCTGGGTTATGTCTGAGGCAATGATGTGGTTAATGGCTCGTGGAGTTTGGGAAACCATCACGATGACCTTTGTCTCCGGCTTCTTCGGCTTCGTGCTCGGCTTGCCGGTCGGTGTGCTATTGTACGTAACTCGCCCAGGACAAATTATTGCCAATAATACCCTGTATAAAGCGTTATCTGGGCTGGTGAATATTTTCCGTTCCATTCCCTTCATTATTTTGTTGGTGTGGATGATTCCTTTTACCCGCATGATCGTTGGCACCTCGATTGGCTTACAGGCCGCCATCGTGCCGCTGACCATCGGCGCTGCGCCTTTTATTGCCCGCATGGTAGAAAATGCTCTGTTGGAAATTCCATCCGGGCTGATTGAAGCCGCTCGCGCGATGGGGGCTACGCCAATGCAAATCATCAAGAAAGTGCTGCTGCCAGAAGCATTACCTGGTCTGGTGAATGCAGCGACCATCACGCTGATCACCCTGGTGGGTTATTCTGCGATGGGCGGTGCCGTTGGCGCGGGTGGTTTAGGTCAAATTGGTTATCAATATGGTTACATTGGTTATAACGCTACCGTCATGAATACGGTATTAATATTACTGGTCGTTCTGGTTTACCTGATTCAGTTCTGTGGCGACCGTATTGTTAAGGCCGTTACTCACAAATAGTTTTTACAAGCACGCTCACACTACCCGCTAGGGTAAAGCGTATTTCATATGCGAGTCTAATGAGGAAAGGATATGTCGTTAAAATTTAAATCCCTTGCGGCAATCGGCGCACTGATCGGTACCCTGGCTCTGGCCGGTTGCGGTCAGGACGAAAAAAATCCGAACCATATCAAAGTGGGCGTTATCGTCGGTGCTGAGCAGCAGGTGGCAGAAGTTGCCCAGAAAGTCGCCAAAGAGAAGTATGGCCTGGACGTTGAGTTAGTCACATTCAACGACTATGTCTTGCCAAACGAAGCCTTGAGCAAAGGCGATATCGATCTGAACGCTTTCCAGCATAAACCTTATCTCGATCAGCAAATCAAAGATCGCGGCTATAAACTGGTGCCGGTAGGCAACACTTTCGTTTACCCGATTGCTGGTTATTCCAAAAAAATCAAATCATTGGATGAATTGAAAGAAGGTTCACAGGTTGCACTGCCTAACGATCCTACCAACCTGGGGCGTTCGCTGCTGCTGCTGGAGAAACAAGGTCTGATTAAGCTGAAAGACGGCGTTGGCCTGCTGCCTACCGTTCTGGACGTGGTAGAAAACCCGAAAAACCTGAAGCTGGTAGAATTGGAAGCACCACAGTTGCCACGCTCACTGGACGATCAGCAGATTGCGCTGGCTATCATCAATACCACCTATGCCAGCCAGATTGGTTTGACGCCCGCCAAAGACGGCCTGTTTGTTGAAGATAAAGAATCACCTTACGTCAACATTATGGTTGCCCGTGAAGATAACAAAGATGCAGAAAACGTGAAGAAATTCGTTCAGGCCTATGAGTCTGATGAGGTTTACGACGCAGCGAATAAAATCTTCAACGGTGGTGCAGTGAAAGGTTGGTAATCGTTCACGACCTATTTTACTCCTATAATTGCAAGGCGGGCTCAGGCCCGTCTTGTTATTTCAGTCAGAGATTGCTTCAATAGCGCCACTTTTATCAAAGGCAGAGGAATGTCAATGCGTGTTTTACCTCTCTGTTTGTTAGCACTCTTGCTGGCCGGATGTTCTAAAAAACAGCCAGCACCACCCACAACAGACAGCACCAACGCACCGGTAGCAACCGCACCGGCAAAAGCGGCACCAGCAGCACGCCCAGCATCAGTCACACTGTACAGAAACGCAGAGGAATTAATCGGTAAACCTTTCCGTGATTTAGGGGAAGTTTCCGGTAGCGTCTGCCAGCTCACGGTTCAGGATCCGCCACCGAATCTGGCCGCGGCCCGCAGACGGATGCAACAGCGTGCTGCCCATATGAAAGCCAATGCAGTATTGCTGCATGACTGCCAGATGCTCAGAGGCGTTGCGGGTTGTTACCAACAGGCGGTTTGCCAGGGTTCTGCACTTAACGTTTCGGCCAAATGACCGAATTCGTTTTTAATCAGATCGGTATCATCCGCTCACCGTATAAAGAAAAATTCGCCGTTCCCCGTCAACCGGGGCTAGTCGAAGACGGTGGCGGAGAACTGGTGCTGTTGCCGCCTTATAATCAGGTGGAAGCGGTGCGTGGTCTCAGCGAGTTCAGCCATCTATGGGTGATGTTCATTTTTCATCAAACCATGGAGGGCGGTTGGCGGCCCACGGTCAGGCCCCCGCGGCTGGGGGGAAATGCGCGTATGGGCGTTTTCGCCACTCGTTCAACCTTTCGCCCTAACCCACTCGGCATGTCGCTGATCGAACTGAAAGGTATTCAGACTCAGGGCGGGAACGTGGTGCTAAAGTTAGGCAGCCTCGATCTGGTTGATGGCACCCCGGTTATTGATATCAAACCCTATCTGCCGTTCGCCGAAAGCCATCCCCAGGCCCGGGCTGGCTTTGCCCAAACGGCCCCTGCCAGTGATATGCTGGTGCGTTTTTCCCCGCAGGCAGAGCAACAGTTGCAGCAACATCTGCGCCGTTACCCTAATTTACGCCGCTTTATTAGCCAGGTGTTAGCACAAGACCCGCGCCCTGCCTACCGTAAAGCGGAAGAAACAGAGCGTGAATATGCCGTGTGGCTGTTGGAATTCAACGTGCGCTGGCAGGTTATTAATGGGCAAACTGAAGTGTTATCACTCGACGCCCGTTAAAATTCCACCGCCTCTCTTTTGGCAACCGCCCTGCGCTGGTAGACTAAACCACTTTTGAAAATTTTGGCTGCCCTCTGGCAGCCCGATGCAATTTGCAGCGCTAACGGAACTCAAACATCATGCGTACTAGCCAATATCTGCTCTCCACCCTGAAGGAGACACCTGCCGATGCCGAAGTGATCAGCCATCAACTGATGCTGCGTGCCGGGATGATCCGCAAGCTGGCCTCCGGTCTTTACACCTGGCTCCCCACCGGTCTGCGTGTTCTGAAGAAGGTTGAAAACATCGTTCGTGAAGAAATGAACAATGCTAATGCGATCGAAGTTTCCATGCCGGTGGTCCAACCCGCAGATCTATGGCAAGAAAGCGGCCGCTGGGAGCAGTATGGCCACGAGTTGCTGCGCTTTGTCGATCGCGGCGATCGTCCGTTTGTTCTCGGCCCAACGCATGAAGAGGTGATCACCGATCTGATCCGCAATGAAATCAGCTCCTACAAACAGTTACCGCTGAATTTCTTCCAGATCCAGACTAAATTCCGTGACGAAGTGCGCCCGCGTTTCGGCGTGATGCGCTCACGTGAATTCCTGATGAAAGATGCCTATTCATTCCATACCACGCAGGAGTCTCTGCAGGCGACCTACGATGCTATGTACGAAGCCTACAGCAAGATTTTCAATCGTATGGGGCTGGATTTCCGCCCGGTGCTGGCCGATACCGGCTCGATCGGCGGTAGTGCATCACATGAATTCCAGGTGCTGGCAGACAGCGGCGAAGACGATATCGTCTTCTCAACCGACTCTGACTACGCGGCCAACATTGAGCTGGCAGAAGCAGTTGCTCCAGCGCAGCCACGCGCCGCTGCCACGGAACAGCTGCGTCTCATCGACACCCCTAACGCCAAAACCATCGCCGAACTGGTAGAGCAATTCCAGCTGCCAATTGATAAAACGGTGAAAACCCTGTTGGTTCACGCAGCTGAAGAGAGCGGACACAAGCTGGTTGCTCTGCTGGTGCGCGGCGATCACGAACTGAATGAAATCAAGGCGGAGAAACTGCCACAGGTAGCGGCTCCACTGACTTTCGCCACTGACGAAGAGATCCGCGCCATCGTTGGCGCAGGCCCAGGTTCTCTCGGCCCGATCAACATGCCGGTGCCTGTCGTCATTGACCGTAGCGTAGCCGCCATGAGCGACTTCAGCGCGGGTGCCAATCTCGACGCGAAGCACTACTTTGGGATCAACTGGGAGCGCGATCTGCCGCTGCCACAGGTTGCCGATATCCGTAACGTAGTGGCAGGTGACGCCAGCCCGGATGGTAAAGGGACGTTGCTGATTAAACGCGGTATCGAAGTGGGGCATATCTTCCAGTTGGGTACCAAGTATTCGGAAGCAATGAAAGCCACTGTGCAGGGTGAAGATGGCCGTAATCAGGTTCTGACCATGGGCTGCTACGGTATTGGGGTCACTCGTGTGGTAGCCGCCGCTATCGAGCAGAATCATGACGATCGTGGCATCGTCTGGCCAGACGCCATTGCGCCATTCCAGGTGGCTATTCTGCCAATGAACATGCACAAGTCATTCCGGGTGCAGGCGCTGGCCGAAGAGCTTTACAACCAGCTGCGTTCTCATGGCATCGACGTGATTCTTGATGACCGTAAAGAGCGCCCTGGCGTCATGTTTGCCGATATGGAGCTGATTGGTGTGCCGCACTCCATTGTGATCGGCGATCGCAACCTCGACAGTGAAGAAATTGAGTATAAAAATCGCCGGGTTGGCGAGAAGCAGATGATTAAAACCGGCGAAATCGTTGATTTCCTGCTGGCCCAGATCAAACGCTGATATTTTCTATACGGTATAAAAACACCCTGTTCATACCCAAAGTACTTGGAGTTGCAGGTAGGCGGCAACTGAGTGACAAATCGGTGATTAACCGATTTGAACAGCACTTGTGCTGACCCGTAGGGTGAGCCTCATTTAATGAGGCTCATAATCCCGATGAGCTTACTCAAGTAAGTGATTCGGGTGAGTGAAGGTAGCCAACACCCCTGCAGCTTCAAGTAATAAGGGTATCAGGGTGTTTTGCTAAGGAAGCAGTAATTAAAGGATTAAGCAATGCCGTTACCTTACCCCCCATTTATATGGCTGTTTGCGTTGCTGCCAGCCTTTCTCAACGGTTGCACCATGGACATCGCGTTGCCCAAAAAAGAGCAACACGCATCCCTCAACCCCGTGGATATCCAGTTTCAAGCCCTCAGTTCCGCACCACAGAATACCTTTCGAGAGGTCGATGCCGCCGCCCTTCAGGATGGCGATCTGCTATTTTCCTCGACGATCGGCCTGACCTCTCTGGGGATCCGTATCTTCAGTGCTTCCTCGGTCAGCCATGTCGCGATCTATCTTGGCCAAGGCCAAGTTGCCGAAGCGGTAGGTGATGGGGTACAGATTGTTAGTCTGGACGATGCATTGGCCCACAGCGACAAACTGTTCGCTTTACGCATGCCGGGCCTGGCGCCAACTCAGGCGGAGCAGATTCGCCACTTTGCTAAGCAAAAAGCCGGTAGTCGTTACAATTATCAGGGGATTATCGAGATGATGCCCTTTATGGTGACCAAGCAGTTGTGCTCCCTGAACCCTTTCTCGAAAGATTTCCGCCAGCAGTGCGTGAAAGGATTGGCTGCAGCTCAGCTCAGTGCCTCGACCGCCGATGAATCCAGCTATTTCTGCTCACAGTTCGTGCTGGCCGCCTTTGAGCACGCCGGGCGGCCACTCACGCTGGCATCCTCTGGCTGGGTCAGCCCTGGCGATCTACTGCATATGCGGGAAGGGGATATTGCAACGCTGGCCCCCAATCAGACTCTGGCTTACGTAGGGCACATCAAACCGGGTATCTACTTACGCAATCGCGCATTGGCAAGCAATAGCTCACCTGATGCCACATCCCCAGTTCAAACTGATTATCGCGTATTCTAGAAATTATCGTTAGAAAACATAAACCCCACCATTTGCCATGATGGGGTCTTATTTTTAACAGCAGAAACGCCCTGCCCTACATCAGCGCGCTCAGTGACTGTTACAATCCTTGCTGTTATCAAAAGTCACCTTGCCACCCGGCTCAGGCACCAAAGCTTTCTGCGTCAACCCTTCTTCCATTGATGGCTGAACGCTGAAATGGCCATTAAGCATCAGGAATACCGGTTCCCCTGGCGCTTTGCGGGCTTTCAGATACCCTTTTTCCAACGCAATGTTATTGACTACCGGGAAGGTTTTACCGGTCGCACAGTCTTTGAATACCGCCGCATCAGCGAAATAGGTGTAAAGCCCGCGCAAAGGCATTGGCGTTTTTGGCAGCGGTTGCTCACTTGGCGACAACGTATAGTTCAGCTCGGATGTGATCGGCGCTCCGTTGCGATCCAGCATTTGCAGATTCTTACCTACCGGACGGAAGTAACGCTTTTCGCCGCTGCCTTCGGTCAGCACCAGCCGATCGGCCGTACGCGCCCACTGACCATAGCTGGCAAAGGTTTGATCGCCGTCTTTGGTACCGCGATAGG
This sequence comes from Serratia sp. MMO-28, assembly GCF_037199905.1. Taxonomy (NCBI): domain Bacteria; kingdom Pseudomonadati; phylum Pseudomonadota; class Gammaproteobacteria; order Enterobacterales; family Yersiniaceae; genus Serratia; species Serratia sp. MMO-28. Next base: position 369,673 of record NZ_JBBCVB010000001.1, on the reverse strand, counting down.
TTTCCTGCAGGATAAAAGTCCCTTCTTTATCCAGAAACAGAGTGGTATCTATCCCGCCACAGTCGGCACAGGGCAATACGCCTTGATAGCTCTGCTGCATTGGCTGAAGCGGTTGTTCTTTGGGTTGGTATTGGCTATTACAGCCCAGTAGCGAAAGCACTCCTGCTGCTAAAAACAGGACGATTGTTATTGTCTTCACAGTTATTCTCCTGCCATGTTCCATTGATATCCACAGCGTGGCGCCGCAGATCGGCCCCTAAGGACGAACTTTGCCGCGCAGCGCTTTAGTTGCGCCTTTACGCACCTTGCCTTCCAAGCGGCGCAATTTTGCCCCTTTGCTGGGCTTCGTTGCCCTACGCGTTTTTTCAACCACCATCGCCTGTTGAATCAGCGCCACCAATCGGGCCAACGCTGCTTCACGATTTAATTCCTGGCTACGGTATTCCTGAGCTTTGATGATCACCACACCCTCAGCGGTTACCAGGTGATGGTTAAGCGCCAACAACCGTTCCTTATAATACTCTGGCAGGCTGGACGCCCGAATGTCAAAGCGCAAATGAATGGCCGTTGAGGCTTTGTTCACGTGCTGCCCGCCCGCACCTTGAGCACGGATTGCCGTTAATTCGATTTCGTTGTCCGGTATCGCTACGTTTCTTGACAGTGTCAGCACCGGTTAAACCTGCGCCTGCTGCCATTCGGCAAACTGAATTTCCAGATTATTCTGAGCATCAGAAAGCCAGATCGTGCCTTCCTGTAACGTAGCTTGTAACGTCATGTTGCGGTTGGCCATCGCGGCCAGGCGGGTTAATTGTCCATCATCAAGAAAACGGATGCTTAGGTTTTTGTGGTTAGCCACTTTACCCTGCATGGATTGCCACCAGACAGACCCGGCACGTTCACCATAGGCATATAACATCACGCGTGGCGATTGATTACAGGCTTTTTTAAGGCGTTTTTCGTCCGGTAACCCCAGTTCGATCCACATTTCCAGCCCGTTATGGTCGTTGCGTTGCCAGATCTCCGGCTCGTCTTCTGCACTTAAGCCTTTGGTAAACACCAAACGCTCATCGGCATGGCAAATCCATGCCAGCAGGCGTAGCATCATGCGCTGTTCAGTTTCTGAAGGATGCTGGGCCAACGTCAGCGTTGCGTCGTGGTAAAAGTGACGATCCATATCCGCGATATTGACCGTGGCTTTGTAAATTGTTGCTTTCAGCGCCATGGGTAACCTCATTATTAACAGGGCACAGTGTACTTGATAAGATCGGTTCACAGCCAGCACCAGGAGCCTATAGCTGCGAATGAAAGCCAATACGAGGTGCTAATAACTCCACTGCACCTGTGCTATAGTCGTTTATGATAGGGTAAATCTCCGAGTGTCTGTGCCTCATCGCGGCCTGTGTTGGCGATAATGCAAAGATTCTTAAGGGAGGAGACTGTGCAACAATACTGTGAGTTAGTACGCCGTTTTTATGCTGAGATCGGCAGTGGAGATCTCGGCTATGTGCCAGATGCACTAACATGTGTCCTGAAGGCATTGGACGAAGTGGCAGCGAATAGCGCGCTGCCATCCTCCGTTAGGGAACAGGCGGCATTTGCCGCCGCTAACTTATTGGTGAGCGACTATGTTGATGAATGATGAGTATCAACCCATCAATTGCGATGACTACGACAATCTGGAACTCGCCTGCCAGCAAAAACTGACTCTGAAGCTGGAGTTACGCGACGGAGAAACGATCGAGGCCAAGGCGATCGATCTACTGCAGAAAAAGCGCGTTGAATATCTGACGATCGATCAGAATGGTACTCTGCGCGATGTGCGTCTGGACCATATCAGCAGCTTTAGTCACCCGGAAATTGGTACCGTTGTCGTCAGTCTTTCCGACTGATCGCCTCGGTAACACCATCTCTTACAGGGCAGCCTAGCGGCTGCCCTCGTCATTTACGGTTTCAGGCTGGCGTAGTAAGCCGCCAGATCGGCGATATCCGCATCAGACAGATTCGCGACATAGGCCCTCATCACTTGCGCCTGGCCGCTGGTTCGCTCCCCTTTTTTGTAGGACTGCAAGGCTTGCTCCAAATACATCGCGTTTTGCCCGGCCAGATTCGGATACATCGGCACTGAGACCTTGCCTTCTGCACCATGGCAGGCCACACAGGTAGCCGATTTGTTCTTGCCTAGCGCAGGATCACCTGCCGCCCAAGCGGAAACGCTCAACAACCCCGCCACCATCAGTACGCTCATCGATTTCATCATTGCTCCTCACGAGATATTGTTATTATTTTTTCTTCCAGCACAGTCGCCACGGCGCTTCATCAGCAAGCACCTGCCCCTCTGCGGTAACAAAAACATCCATGGCGGCGATCAGTTGCTCATCATAGTAAATCAGTGGAATACGTTCACGCTGCCAGGGGGGAATGCCGAACTCCTGCCACAGCTTCTTGATGTGCCTTGAACCGGCACGATTGACAACTCGCACCCGACCAGTGGCGCTAAAACGCACGCTCACCTGCTCATCAGCCCGCGGTGCGCGCACCAGGTTATTCCCTTCATCTCTCACCAACGCACCGAGGCCATCGGGCAATTCCAGCCTGGTCGGTTGCGGCCAAGGCAATTGCAGATCGTGTAAATCAGCCATGAGCGGTAACAGATATAAACGCTGGCGGAAACGGCGGATCTGATAGTTGCCCAACTGCAGCTGCGGTTCCGCATCTTCGCGGCACAGCGCCACTTCGTGCCAGAGCCTGTGCAGTTGGGCGCGCGCAGGCATGGTCACGCCAAACAGAGCCATCCAGCGGCGCAACAGCGCATCACGCCGTGCCGGAGAACAGGCTTGCAGCCCTTCGATTGCCAGCGCATTGTCCGCATCCAGCAACTGTGTTAACTGCTCTGCCAAGAGTTCATCCAGCAGTTGCTCCTGCTCGGCACACAGACTGGCACTGCGCGCCGTTGCCGCCGCAAAGTGCGGCCAACGCTCATTCAGCAGCGGCAAGACTTTCAACCGCAGGAAATTGCGATCAAAGCGACAGTCTTGATTGCTGTCATCCTCGATCCAACGCAATTGGTGCTGAGCGGCATACTCCTCCAACTGCTGACGCGAAACCCCCAACAGCGGCCTTAGCAGCACATGGTTTCCCAAGCGGGCTTCGCTGGCCATGGCCGACAGCCCCGCCGGGCCGCTACCGCGCTTTAAGGCCAATAAGAAGGTTTCACATTGATCATCAAGATGTTGGGCCGTCAGCAAAGTTTCATCCGCCGCCAGCGTGGCAGTGAAAGCCGCATAACGGGCGTTACGCGCCGCGGCCTCGATACCTCCGCCCAGCCCAGCCAATTGAACCCGATGAACCACCAACGGCACCTGCCAGCCTTCACACTGCTGCTGGCAATGGGCCACCCATTCATCAGCAAAACGACTCAAACCATGGTGAACGTGCACCGCACGCAAAACACTCCCCGGATGCTGCTGACGCCATTGCACTAACAAATGCAGCAACACACTGGAATCCAGCCCACCGCTAAAGGCCAGCAACAGTTGGCGTTTAGCACCCAGTTGTTCAGCGAGCCGTGCAGGAAGTTGATTGATATTCATCGATTATGCTTGGTAACGACCACATAGCCGCACCTTAACCAGCCCCCCCTCATCAAGCAAGCATTAACCGCGTGGAACTTCATATAATTCGAGCGGTAATCCGTCAGGATCGTTGAAAAAGGTGAAGCGGGACTGGGTATAAGGATCGACACGCACTGGCTCGCATACCACTCCTGCCGTTTGCAGTGCAGCGATCGCGCACTCAATATCGTCTACGCTGAATGCCAGATGACGCAGGCCACAGGCTTCTGGGCGGCTAGGACGAGCTGCAGGTGCCGGGAAGGAAAACAGTTCGATCGTATACTGGCCGTTCAGAGCCAGATCGGCCTTCCACGAGTCGCGCTCTGCGCGATATACCTCGGCCAAGAGGGTGAACCCGAGGATATCGCAGTAAAAATGCTTACTGGCGGCATAATCGGAACCGATTACCGCAATATGGTGAACCTGGCGTAATGCCAACATGGATGTACTCCTCTTATACTCGTCATACTTCAAGTTGCATGTGCGTTGGCTGCGCTTGCTCACCCCAGTCACATAGTTATCTATGCTCCTGGGGCCTCTCAAGCTTGCCGCCTTCCTGCAACTCGAAGTATTTAGAGTATATAACCTTGTACCTGCGTCAAGCCGCTGGCGTTTTCAGCACTTTCACCAGATAACGGCCATCGTCGGTCTGCTTTGCGCCATGAATATCGGTTTCAAAACCAGGATAACGTTCACCGATCGAACACAGCATCAGCAGGAAATCGAGCACCGCGCGGCTCTCCTCGGTAATCATCTCACCCGGCATCACCAGCGGAACGCCTGGTGGATAAGGCAGGATCATATTGGCCGCCACTTTACCGATCAACTGGTCGATCTCACAGGTTTCCACGTTGCCCCGCACCTGCTGCTGAAACATCTTATAAGGCGTCAACTTCATTTCCGGCAACACGTCAAACGCCCGCTGCATCAAGCGCGGTAAGTCATGCTGGCAAATCAGTTGGTGGATCCCGGCGGCGAGATCCTGAATACGCATGTGGCGGTAAAAATCCGGATCCTCAGCATACAGATCCGGCAGCATATTCTTCACCCGCAGGTTGAGATCATAAGCGCGTTTAAAATCAGTCAGGCCGCGCAGCAGGCTCATGGCCTTGGTTTTATCAATCCCGATGCTGAACAGGAACAGCAGATTATACGGCCCGGTTTTCTCTACCACGATGCCGCGCTCATCGAGATATTTTGCCACCAGCGCCGCCGGGATGCCGATGCTCTCCAGTTCGCCCAGTTCGTTCATGCCCGGCGTCAGAATGGTCACCTTGATCGGATCCAGGTACATATGATCGCGATCGGTATTACCGAAACCATGCCAGTTATCATCAGGGTTCAGCGGCCAACATTGTGCCTCGTCGATCTCCTCCGGCTGCCAGATATCGAAAAACCAGCTATCGCTCTCAGCGCGCAGGCGCTGAATCTCACGGCGAAAATGCAGGGCCCGCTCCACCGAACGATTAATCATCCGCCGCCCTGGATTGCCCCGCAGCATGGCTGCCGCGGTTTCCATCGACGCAACAATGCCGTAATGCGGCGAAGTCGTGGTATGCATCATATAGGCTTCGTTAAAGGTATTTTCATCGTAGTCACCTTTAATATGAATCATCGACGCCTGCAAGAACGCCGCCAGCAACTTGTGCGTCGATTGGGTTTCATAGATCACTTTCCCCGGGATACGTTCGCCGCTCATACCGCTTTTGCCATCATAGATCGGGTGAAAATTGGTATAGGGCACCCAGGCTGAATCGAAATGAATCGATGCCACATCCAGCGTCTGCTTGATGTAATCGGTGTTGTACAGCAAACCGTCATAAGTGGAATTGGTAATTACCGCATGCACCGGCCAGCTGGCGTTAGCCGTCTCGGCTACCCGTTTGGCAATGCTGCCATGAGAGAGTTCACGCTGGGGAATACCGCCTAAAATACCGTAGGCATTGCGTAACGGGCGCAGGTAAATCGGCACGATGTCGCACATCATCAGCAAATGGCACAGCGATTTATGGCAGTTACGGTCAATCAGCACCGTGCTCCCCGCCGGAGCTGAATACATTCCGACGATCTTATTGGCCGTGGACGTGCCATTGGTCACCAGATAACTCTGTTCGGCGTTGAAGGTGCGAGCGATATACTCTTCCGCTTCCAAATGAGGGCCGGTGTGATCGAGCAATGAGCCTAGTTCGGTTACCGAGATAGAAATATCGGCCTTCAGCGTATTGGCACCGAAGAAGTCATAGAACAGGCAGCCCACCGGGCTTTTCTGGAATGCGGTGCCCGCCATGTGCCCTGGCGTGCAAAAGGTATACTTCCCCTCTTTGACATAGGTGAACAGCGCCTTAGTCAGAGGCGGGGTAATGGCGTCCCGATATTCATTGGTGTACTGCTGAATACGTTGGGCAATATCTTCTGCAGCGTTCAGACCATATTCGAAGAAGTACAGCACCATGCGCATTTCGTGCAGGCTGACGTCGAACGTGGAATGGGTGTTGATAAAGGCATATAGCGGCAGGTACTCATTGAGATCGTTGATTTCGCTGCACAGTTCCAGGCTGTAATCATCCCAGTCAAACACCACGCCGCAGATACGGGCGTTGTGTTCAATCAGCTTCAGCAGATCGCCGCTGTCTTTCGGATAAACCAGTTGGAATCCCATGGAGGCCAATGCAGTGTGGAGCTCGCGAATAGGTTCATCTTTGTAATAAACGCCCATCGGGCTCATGATCGCGATGATATTCATTGGGCTGCTCCTGTCAGTTAACTACCAAGCGCTTATAACAACATGAAAGACCGACGGAGTGTACCCCGCACCTCCAAAACCACGAATGGCAGACGTAAAAAATCTATGGTCCCCACCATTTTTGCAACACTGATTTTTGACTAATGGTGGGCTTGCTTAAATCTATCCGGCGTCATTATGGGCAAGGATGCCCGTGCCTCGATGAGTTTCGCACCTGACAAGCCTTAAAAACCGCACGGCTTCCAAGAGCCATTTTTTACGTTAGGTTTCCATCAGGTCCACATGCCGTTCATGTCATCAATAATCAGTCTTCGCAAAACCAGATTGGGAACTGCTTTAATTAACGAGTGACCTGTCAATTTGACAGCGTCATCGTTATCTTTCGAACACGGTTTGCCGGGTCGTTATCGCCCAAGCTATCCGGGCTATTTTATTAGCCAGCGCACAACACACTACGCAGGAGTGTTTTCTTGCCAGCTGTGCCTTGACCCAGTCAGCCAGCTTTCCTGATTGATAATCTATTTTCTGGATAAAGACCCTGGCACACTGGACAAGCAACCGTCGCAGATTTTTATCTCCGCGTTTACTTATCCCTAAAAGCGTATTTTTGCCGCCGGTGCTGTGCTGTCGGGGCACCAGGCCGGGTGAGGCAGCAAAGTCCCGGCTACAACCATATTGCTTACCATCGCCCAACTGCGATGACAAAACGCTGGCAGTTATCGGCCCAACGCCAGGTATCGTCTGAAGACGTTGCCCTGTTTCATCACGACTCAGTTCTTGTTCCAGCGCCATATCAAGCTCAGTGAGCTGTTCGACAAGATAGAGATAATGAGCATGTAAGCGAATCAACAACTGTGCCAGATAGGGGGGAGTGTGTTCTCTGCCAGAACTGTTGAAAGCCGTTTTATCACTGCGGTTCCGATAGGCATGCTAATGCCAAACTCCAGCAAAAATGCATGCATCTGATTGGTCGTTTTGACTTTATCTCTGACCAGTGACTCTCTGACACGATGCAGGGCACGCATAGCCTGTTGCGCCTCAGTTCTAGGGTGTACAAATCGCATAGATGGGCGAGATGCTGCTTCGCAGATGGCTTCGGCATCGACAAAATCATTCTTGTTACTCTTTACAAAGGGACGGACAAATTGCGGAGAAATGAGCTTCGCATCATGCCCTAAATCAACGAACCGACGAGCCATAAAATGGGCACCGGCACAGGCTTCCATTACAACGGCAGTCGGTGCACACATAGCCAGAAACTCGATGAGTTTGGTGCGGGTAAATTTTTTTCGCAGCAATGCCTTGCCTGATTTATCCTGACAATGAATGTGAAAAGAATGTTTGCCGAGATCGATACCAATAAGCGTGACGTTTTGCATGATGGTCTTCTCCATAAAGAAACACCCTGCCAGCGTACCGCTCACAGGGTGGTGGGGACCATCTCATTAACCGCCGAGCAGGCGGTTTTTTGTGGCACAGATAAACTCAGCAGTAGCCGTAGTTCATCAGGCGCTGATAGCGACGATTAAGCAACTCTTCGTTACTCAAACCATCCAGATCGGCCAGATCGGCCAGCAATTGTGCCTTCAATGAAGCGGCCATTGCCGGCACGTTACGGTGGGCAGAACCCAGAGGCTCCGGGATCACCGTATCGATCAGTTTCAGCTCTTTCAGGCGCGGAGCGGTAATGCCCATCGCTTCTGCAGCAATCGGCGCTTTGTCGGCGCTTTTCCACAAAATTGAGGCACAGCCTTCCGGCGAAATCACCGAATAGGTGCTGTACTGCAGCATATTCACTTTATCGCCAACGCCGATAGCCAACGCACCACCAGAGCCGCCTTCGCCGATCACGGTGCAGATCACCGGAATATTCAGGCGGGACATTTCACGCAGGTTGCGGGCGATCGCTTCAGATTGCCCACGCTCTTCTGCGCCTACTCCAGGATAAGCCCCCGGGGTGTCGATGAAGGTAATCAGTGGCATTTTAAAACGCGCAGCCATTTCCATCAGGCGCAACGCTTTGCGGTAACCTTCTGGTGCGGGCATGCCGAAGTTGCGACGGATTTTCTCTTTGGTTTCGCGCCCTTTCTGATGACCAATGATCATCACCGGGCGGCCATCCAGCCGTGCAATACCCCCAACGATAGCTTTGTCATCGGCATAAGCGCGATCGCCAGCCAACTCTTCAAAATCGGTGAAGATGTGTTCGATATAATCCAGCGTATAAGGGCGTTGCGGGTGGCGCGCCAATTGGGCGATCTGCCAAGCCCCAAGATCGGAAAAAATCTTGCGCGTCAGCTCAACGCTCTTTTCACGCAGGCGCTGAACCTCTTCGTCCAGATTAATATCTAATTTTTCGTCTTGACGGTTGACTGCAGTCAGCGAGTCAATTTTCGCTTCCAGCTCTGCAATCGGCTGTTCAAAATCAAGAAAATTCAGACTCATAGCATTCCTATTTTAGTCAAATTCCAGTTCCACCTGCTCATTACCTACCAGGGTCCGCAAATCTATCAACAAGCGGTCGGTCGGCGTCACGCGCCAGGTTGCGCCGAAACGCAATCTTGCCCGCGCATCTTCCCGTTGATAGTAGAGATGCACTGGAATCGTCCCCGAGCGATGGGGTTCCAAAGACTGACGGAGACGGTTCAAAAGCTGGTCATCAATTTGCCTGTCCGTCAGCGAGATAGCAAGCCCACGGGCGTATTTTTCACGGGCTTCACTGATATCCATTAACTCGCGGGCCATCATTTTAAGCCCGCCGCTGAAGTCATCAAAGCTGACCTGTCCAGTGGCGATCAGGATACGGTCTTTTTCCAATAAATGCTGGTATTTTTCCAACGCTTCGGTGAATAACATCACTTCCAAGCGGCCAGAACGGTCATCCAGCGTACAAATACCGATACGATTGCCGCGTTTAGTCACCATAACCCGGGCGGCAATGACCAGCCCGACGGCGGTTGTCATCTTACCCCGATCGGTTGGGTGCATATCTTTCAAACGCTGGCCACCGGCATAGCGTTCGATTTCCCTCAAATACTGGGTGATCGGGTGGCCAGTAAGATAAAGCCCCAGCGTTTCGCGTTCACCGTCTAACACCACCTGTTCCTGCCAAGGCGGCACGTTGGCGTAAGACTGCTCTACCTGTTCCGGCGCTTCCGCCAGCACGCCAAACATATCGGCCTGGCCGATCGCTTCAGCTTTAGCATGCTGATCGGCCGCTTTCAGCGCATCGCCCAGCGAATTCATCAGCGCTGCGCGGTGCGGCCCCAGGCGATCAAACGCCCCGGACATGATCAGTTTTTCCAGAATACGGCGATTGAGCTTTTTGATATCAGAGCGTGCGCACAGGTCGAACAGATCTTTAAAATACCCCTGTACACCGCTGTTACGCGCTTCAATAATAGCCTCAATCGGCCCTTCTCCCACACCTTTAATCGCGCCGATACCGTAAACGATCTCGCCTTCATCATTGACGTGGAAGTGATATTGCCCGCTGTTGATATCCGGCGGCAGGATTTTCAGCCCCATACGCCAGCATTCATCCACCAACCCAACCACCTTGTCGGTGTTATCCATATCGGCGGTCATCACCGCCGCCATAAACTCGGCAGGATAGTGGGCTTTCAGCCACAACGTCTGGTACGACACCAGTGCATAGGCGGCCGAGTGCGACTTGTTGAAGCCATATCCGGCGAATTTCTCTACCAGATCGAAGATTTTTACCGACAGTTCACCATCAATACCACGCGATTTAGCGCCATCTTCAAAACCACCGCGCTGCTTGGCCATTTCGACCGGGTTCTTTTTACCCATCGCACGGCGCAGCATGTCTGCGCCCCCCAGCGTGTAGCCTGCCAGCACCTGGGCAATCTGCATGACCTGTTCCTGATACAGAATGATGCCGTAGGTCGGCTCCAGCACCGGTTTCAGCGATTCGTGCTGCCACTGGATATCAGGATAAGAAATCTCTTCGCGCCCGTGCTTACGGTCGATAAAGTTATCTACCATGCCCGACTGCAAAGGGCCTGGGCGGAACAAGGCGACCAGTGCGATCATATCTTCGAAGCAGTCAGGCTTCAGGCGCTTGATCAGGTCTTTCATGCCGCGCGATTCAAGCTGGAATACCGCCGTGGTTTCCGAGCGCTGCAGCATGTCAAAACTTTTCTTGTCATCAAGCGGGATGGCCGCGATGTCGATCGGTTCCAGCCCGGTCTTGGCACGGCGAGCGTTAATCATTCCTAACGCCCAATCGATGATGGTCAGAGTACGCAGGCCGAGGAAGTCGAACTTCACCAATCCGGCATATTCCACATCGTTTTTGTCGAACTGGGTAACCGGGTGGTTGCCTTCAGCATCACAGTATAGCGGGGCGAAGTCGGTAATTTTGGTTGGTGCGATCACCACCCCACCCGCATGCTTACCAGCGTTACGCGTCACCCCTTCCAGTTTACGCGCCATGTCGATCAGCGCCCTGACCTCTTCATCTGCCTCATAAATTTCCGGCAGTTGGGGTTCAGCGGCAAAGGCCTTTTCCAGCGTCATCCCCGGATCGGGTGGCACCAGCTTGGAGATCCGGTCAACAAAACCGTACGGATGGCCCAATACGCGGCCCACATCGCGGATAACCGCTTTCGCCGCCATGGTTCCGAAGGTGATAATCTGCGATACCGCTTCACGGCCATACATGTCCGCCACGTGCTCGATCACCAGATCGCGTTTCTCCATACAGAAGTCAACGTCGAAGTCGGGCATCGATACACGTTCCGGGTTCAGGAAACGTTCAAACAGCAGATCAAACTCCAGCGGATCCAGATCGGTGATCTTCAGCGCATAGGCCACCAACGACCCCGCACCGGACCCACGCCCCGGCCCTACCGGCACGTTGTTATCTTTCGACCACTGGATAAACTCCATCACGATCAGGAAGTAGCCAGGGAAGCCCATCTGGTTGATCACCTTCAGCTCAACATCCAGACGTTCATCATATTCCGGGCGACGCTGGGCGCGGACTTCCGGATCCGGGAACAGGAATTCAAGACGCTGCTCCAGCCCCTCTTTAGATTTCGCGATCAGGAAATCTTCGGTGGTCATATCACCGGTTGGGAACTGCGGCAGGAAGTACTCGCCAAGGCGAATGGTGACGTTGCAGCGTTTAGCGATTTCGACGCTGTTAAGCAGTGCCTCGGGGATATCGGCAAACAGCTCGCACATCTCCTCTTCACTACGCATAAACTGCTGCGGGCTGTAGTTCCGCGGCCGTTTGGGATCGTCGAGCGTGAAACCATCGTGGATCGCCACGCGGATTTCGTGCGCATCAAAATCATCTTCCACCAGAAAGCGCACATCGTTGGTAGCCACTACCGGTAAACCACGCTCGGTTGCCAGTGCCACCGCGGCATGCAGGTAGTTTTCTTCGTCCTGGCGGCCAGTGCGGATAAGTTCCAGATAGTAACTGTCGGGGAAATACTCCTGATAAAACGCCAGGCATTGATCCACCTGCGCATGGTTGCCACGCAGCAGAAATTTGCCGACATCGCCCATCCGCCCACCGGAAAGCAGGATTAACCCTTCACGGTGTTCGATCAGCCAATCACGGTCAATAATCGGGCCAGCCGCGCCGTAACCGCGCTGATAAGCGTGGGAAATCAACAGAGTGAGGTTTTGATAACCTTGGTTATTGGCAGCCAGCACGGTCAGCTGTGCCAGTTCATCGCCCAGCACTTCGCTCTGCACATGGAAATCCGCACCAATAATCGGTTTGATCCCCGCCCCATGCGCACTGCCATAGAATTTCACCAAGCCACACAGGTTGGTGAAATCAGTGACCGCCAAAGCGGGCATGCCGTGCTCGGCCGCTTTTTTCACCAGCGGACCGATCTTGGCCAATCCATCAATCATGGAGTAGTCACTATGAACGCGCAGGTGAATAAAACGAGGTTCGGCCATATCCAGATACCAACATGTAGGGCCCAGATTAATGGGCCGAAGTTAACGCTTTGCCTTTGTGGCTGTTAGGGTTCCAGCGCACGTCTTACCGGCGCAAAACTGCGGCGGTGGTGCTGAGTCGCGCCTAATGCTGCCAACTTTTCCAGATGGAACGCAGTAGGGTAGCCCTTATGCTGGGCAAAACCGTACTCAGGGAATAAGCGATCCAGCTCGGTCATTTCACGATCGCGTGTCACTTTCGCCAGGATGGATGCCGCGCTGATTTCCGCTACTCGGCTATCCCCCTTGACCACTGCCTGAGAACGCATCGGTAAGGTAGGGCAGCGATTACCATCAATCAATACCATATCGGGAGTAACAGACAACCCAGCCACCGCACGCTGCATCGCCAGCATAGTGGCATGCAGAATATTCAGCCGATCAACCTCTTCCGGTTCAGCCCGCCCCAAACTCCAAGAGAGCGCCTTTGCTACGATCTCTTCGTACAATGCCTCACGGCGCTTCTCGCTGAGTTTTTTGGAATCTGCCAAACCAACGATCGGCCGAGCCGGATCGAGGATCACCGCCGCGGTCACGACCGCGCCGACCAACGGGCCGCGGCCTACTTCATCCACACCGGCAATCAGCCGCGCAACAGGGTAAATAAAGGGCTCAATCATGCTTTTGCCAGTTCCAACACAGCCTGAGCGGCCTGCTCATCGGCGCCACAGCGAATACTCTGATGCAATTCAAGGAAAGTCTGTCTCAACTGCTCGGACTGCGGGCTATCTTCCAGCAAGGGCAACAATGCTGCAGCCAGTTTATCCGGCACGCAGTCGTGTTGCAGCAGTTCGGTCACAATTTCGCGCCCTGCAAGCAGGTTTGGCAACGAAACATACGGGGTTTTCACCAATCGCTCCGCCAGCCAGTACGTAAAGGGTTTCATACGATAACCCACCACCATCGGGCATTTCGCCAGCATGCATTCCAGCGCTGCGGTACCCGAGGCCAGCAGCGCGGCATCGCTGGCGATCATGGCTTCTCGCCCTTTACCGTCCAGCAAATGCACCGTCAACTCCGGCGCCACTTCGGCCTTGATCCGCTCGAACTGCTCACGCCGCTTGGCATTCACCATAGGCACAACCACTTCCAGATCCGGATAACGAGTACGTAGCAACTGCGCTGTCTTGAGGAAATCACCGCTCAACATTTCTACTTCGGCACCACGGCTACCGGGCAACAGTGCCAGGCAATGTGCCTCAGGGGGAATCCCCAGTTCAGCACGTGCCGCCAGTTTATCCGGCTGCAGCGGCATCGTATCCGCCATGGTGTGGCCGATAAAACGGCAGGGAACGTTAAAACGATCGTAAAACGCCTTTTCGAAAGGGAGAAACGCCAACACCAGATCGGTGGCTTTACCAATTTTGAAAACGCGCTTTTGACGCCAGGCCCAGACAGACGGGCTGACATAGTGAATAGTGCGGATACCGCGCTTTTTCAGGCGGCCTTCCAGCGTGATATTGAAGTCTGGCGCATCGATACCCACAAATACGTCAGGCGCCAGCTCACTGAATCGGCGGGTAAGATCCTTGCGGATCTTCAACAGGCGTGGCAAACGCTCAAGCACCTCTACCACTCCCATTACCGCCAGCTCTTCCATTTCATACCAGGCTTCACACCCTTCGGCCTGCATCAACGGGCCAGCGACGCCGACAAAACGGGCTTCAGGATGCTGCACCTTGAGCGCGCGGATCAACCCTGCGCCAAGAATATCACCCGAGGTTTCCCCAGCAACTAATCCGATAGTCAATGGACGATTTGGCATAAATCAGCGAATAATCCCGCGAGTGGAACGGCTAAAGAAATCGAGGAACTGTTGCACGACTGGCTGTTCTTGTACCAAGGCTTCGATCTCTGCTTTAGCTTCATCGAAGGTCTTCTCGCTGCGATAAAGAATTTTGTAGGCATTACGAATTGCCTGCATTTGATCCTTATCGAAACCACGGCGTTTCAGCCCCACGGCGTTAACGCCAAACGGCGTTGCATGGTTGCCTTGCGCAATGACAAAAGGAGGTACGTCCTGCGCTACGCCAGAACAGCCACCCACCATCACATGAGCGCCAATAACGCAGAACTGATGAATGGCGGTCATACCACCAATGATAGCGTAATCGTCAATCTCTACATGGCCCGCCAGCGTTGCGTTGTTGGCAAGCACGCAAGAATTGCCGACCACACAATCATGAGCAATGTGGACATTGACCATCAGCAGGTTGTCGTTACCCACTTTAGTCAGCCCCGTGCCCTGCGCGGTACCCCGATGGATAGTCACGCTTTCACGAATGCGGTTACGATCGCCAACTTCAACACGAGTTGGTTCACCGGCATATTTCAGATCCTGATTCACTTCACCAATCGAAGCGAACTGGTAAATCTGATTATCACGGCCAATCTTAGTGATACCGTTCACCACCACGTGGGATTTCAGTACCGTACCCGCGCCGATTTCCACCTGGGAGCCGACGTAACAGAAGGGGCCAATATGCGCACCAGCACCAATAATGGCACCTTCTTCAACGATTGCGCTAGGATGGATAACGGCGGTTTTATCAATCACGGATTATGCCTCCCGGCTGCGGGCACACATCATGGTTGCTTCGCAGACAATTTTTCCGTCAACGGTCGCCACGCCTTTAAAGCGCGTAAGGCCACGGCGGGTTTTTTCGAAAGTGACTTCCATGATCATCTGATCGCCTGGCACCACAGGACGCTTAAAGCGGGCCTCATCAATACCGGCAAAATAATACAGCTCACCCGGTTCCAGTTTACCCACGCTTTTGAATGCCAGAATGCCAGTGGCCTGCGCCATCGCTTCCAGAATCAGTACGCCTGGGAAAATCGGTTTACCAGGGAAATGCCCTTGGAAAAACGGCTCATTAACAGAAACGTTTTTCACTGCTCGCAGATATTTGTGTTCTTCAAACTCCAGTACACGGTCAACCAGCAAGAATGGGTAACGGTGAGGAAGCAGTTCCAAAATTTCTGCAATATCCAGAGTATGAGTGTCAGTAGTCAAAATACTCTTCCTGTCTCTAAAAACTGATGGCATCAACAACACGGCCTGCGTTGACCCCAAAAGGAGATCATCAGGCAGGCCGCAAATTAACAACTCTTTGCGCTTTTGGCCTTCAGGCCAACGCGTTTCGTTTTGTACCCGGTGAGGCAGACAGTGGTGACTAGTCTTTTCCGACTTTTCCTTCGACAGCTTTTAAGCGCTTGCTGATCTCATCGATATTCATCACCAACGCAGCGGTTTTACGCCAAACTTTATTGGGTTGTAACGGAATACCCGAGGAGTATACCCCAGGTTCAGTGATTGGTCGCATAACCATTCCCATACCGGTGACAACTACCTTGTCGGCGATCTCCATATGGCCATTGATCACGCTGGCCCCACCAATCTGGCAATAGCGGCCAATTTTCAGGCTGCCAGCCATAATTACACCACCGGCAACGGCCGTGTTTTCACCAATCACCACGTTGTGCGCAATCTGGCATTGGTTATCAATGATAACACCATTCCCAATCAGAGTGTTATCCAACGCACCGCGATCGATAGTGGTACAAGCGCCAATTTCGACGCGATCACCGATGATCACCGTGCCCAATTGTGGGATCTTAATCCAGTTGCCACCATCAAAGGCATAGCCGAAACCATCTGCACCAATCACCGTTCCGGATTGGATCAGACAGTGCTGACCGATTTCAACTTCATGATAAATCGTAACATTTGCCCACAAACGCGTACCCGCACCAATACGTGCATGTTTGCCGATAAAACAGCCCGGGCCGATAACCACGTTATCACCCAGTTCTGCCCCGGACTCAATAACCGCATTTGCCCCAATAGCAACATTCTGCCCAAGCCGGGCATCAGGAGAAATCACCGCGCTAGGTGCAATATCTGCTGCCGGCGCCGGTGTGGTATCCATCAATTGCGCCATACGCGCATAAGTCAGATAAGGATTGTTAACCACCAATGCCGCAGAACGACAATGTGGTAAATCTGCTGCAGTCAAAACAACGGCGCTCGCCTGGCAAGAAGCTAACTGCTCTTGATAGCGGCTGTTTGACAAAAACGTGATTTGGCCAGCCTGCGCGGAATGCATGGAAGCAATGCCGGTGATGGCAATATCACCATCACCGTGCAATTGTGCATCCAACTGCTGTGCTAAATCAGCCAGTCGAATCGAAGGCATGTCGTTATTTAACCTGTTTCAGCACGTCAGCAGTAATATCTTTAGAAGTCCCTACGTAAGCAACCGCATTTGCATCGATCACTACGTCATAACCTTCTTTGCTGGCAACGGCTTTCACTGCGTCCTGAATACGACCCAGGATTTTATTACGCTCTTCCATCTGGCGGCGACGGTTATCCTGCTCAAAAGCCTGAGCTTTCTGAGAGAACTGCTCGCGCTGTGCCATCACGTCTTTTTCCATTTTGGCACGATCGCCCGCCTTCATGGTAGAACCGTCACGCTGCAACTTCTGCATTTTGGTCTGCAGATCGCGCTCCATGTTCTGGAGTTCGCTCGCACGGCCTTTAAACTCACCTTCCAGTTGTTTCGCCACAGCTTCACGTGCTGGCAACTGTTGGAAAATACTGGAAACGTTAACGACAGCGATCTTGTCTGCTGCCTGAACGCCTGCTGAAGCAGCCATTGCTAAACCGAGGCCTGCGGCACACAACCACTTTTTCACTATAAACTCCTTACCATCACCCGTTTGTGTCACACGACACTTTGAAGTACACAATCTGCCAGAGCTGCACACACCACAATGAGAATCCTCTCTCTATTGCCTTGCCGCTGCCTGGCATTTGCGATTCGTTATAACTACTTAAGCCCAGAACTGAAACCCGTTACCAGGTTTTACCAATGTTAAACTGGAACTGCTCTGACTTGTCGCCATCGTATTTCTTGATCGGATCGGCATAGGAGAACACCAACGGCCCCAACGGCGACATCCATTGCACTGCCAACCCCACAGACACGCGAATATTACTCGCTTTGCTGTAATCTGGGATATCAAACATACGTGTCTGATCGGTATTCTGCCACTTGGTATCCCATACCGTACCCGCATCCATAAACACGGAAGTACGCACCGAATTAGCATATTTCTCGCTGATAAACGGCGTTGGTGTAATCAGCTCCAGGCTGGCAACAGCCATGGCGTTACCGCCGACGGCATCGCTGGAATTACAAATAACCTGCGGCACGCTGCTGCCCGGCGCATTATTACAAGTATATGAATTTGAGTTGTAATAAACCGCTTTCGGACCAATGGTATTGGACTGGAAGCCACGCACGGTGCTTGAACCACCCGCATAGAAGTTCTCATAGAACGGCATCTCTTTGCCACCGAAACCATCGGCATAACCCACGCGACCACGGCCCAGCATCACCCAGGTCGCATCGTCGTTAATTGGCAAGTATTGCGTGCTGTCCAACGTGAACTTGTAGTACGAGTTATCGGAACCCGGAGCGACAAACTTGCCGTTAAGCGTAGTACGGTTGCCTGAGGTTGGGAAATAACCGCGGTCCAGATTGTTGTAAGTCCAGCCCACCGTCAGCGGGAAGTCGTTCGCCGCATAGCTAGCACGATTCACCAAATCTGGGTTTTCACCAACGGAGTCCAGATAACGCCACATGGCAACCTGCGGTTTCATTTGCGACAGGGAGTTATGGACATAACCCAAGCCAGCGCGCAACGAGTTGTTCTCGTTGATCGGGAAGCCCAGCGTGCCATCTACACCATAGCTGCTGTTGGTATAATCTGACAGATCGGCGTTGTTGGCCTTAAAGTCATTATAGAATACGCGCCCACCCAGGCTGACACCATCCACGGTGAAGTACGGGTTGGTGACCGACAGCTCGGCATAGGTCTGATAATCGTTCTTGGTACCGTTGATACCGACAGAATAGCCGGTACCCAGCCAGTTATCCTGCTGTACGCCGGCCTGGAAGCTGACGCCACTTTCAGTCCCGTAACCGACACCAAAGTTCAGGGTACCGGTGTTACGTTCTTTCACCTTGTAGACCACATCAACCTGATCCGGGGTACCCGGTACACGCTGCGTTTCCACATCAACGGTTTCGAAGTAACCCAAGCGATTCAGGCGATCTTTACCCTGCTCAACCTGATCGTTACCCAGCCAAGCACCTTCCATCTGGCGCATTTCGCGGCGCAGCACAGAATCTTTACTGGTATCGTTACCTTCGAATTTAATGCGGCGCACATAGAAACGGTTGCCCGCATCAATGTTGACGAGCAGCTTCACGGTCTTATCCGTGTCGTTGATTTCAGGCTGAGTTTGTACGCGCGGGTAGGCATAACCATAACGGCCAAACATCTTCTTGATGTTGTCTTCCATCTTGGTCACTTTGCTGCCGCTATACAGTTCACCCGGCTCTATTTTGGTCAACTGGGCAACTTCCGCCGAGTGCCCAGCCAGGTTGCCATTCACCACCACGCCAGAAAGCTTGTACTGATCGCCTTCAGTAATGTTGATGGTGATATAAATCCCTTTTTTGTCCGGCGTCAGGCTGACCTGCGTCGAATCAATGTTAAAACGGGCATAACCGCGATCCAGATAGAAGCTGCGCAGGATCTCAAGATCACCAGCCAGTTTTTGTTTCTGGTATTTACGATCGCCCACTACGTTCCACCATGGCACTTCATCACGCAATTGGAAGCGTGAGATCAGTTCATCGTTGGTGAAAGCATGATTGCCAACAATATTGATTTGCTGGATTGTGGCGGAAACCCCTTCAGCGAATACCAGTTTCAGATCAACACGGTTACGCGGCAGCGGCGTGACGACGGCTTTTACCGACGCGCTGTATTTACCAACGCTGTAGTAGAAGTCTTCCAACCCCTTTTCAATGCTGGATAAGGTGGTGCGGTCGAGTGCTTCACCAACCCGGACGCCAGAAGCTTCCAGATTTTGCTTGAGCATGTCATCTTTCACCGACTTGTTGCCGGAGAAAGTGATGCTGGCAATGGTAGGGCGTTCCTTAACCTGAACAATCAGCGTATCACCATCGCGCAGAACGCGAACATCCTCGAAGTTGCCAGTGGCAAACAAGGCATGGATGGTATTACTGATATCATCATCAGAGACGGTATCGCCTACGCGAACCGGCATGTTGAGTAACGCCGCACCGACGGCGACTCGTTGCAGGCCTTCGAAATGAATATCTTTCACTACGAACCCGTCTGCACCGTATACGGTGGCGCTGCCAAACAGCAGCGACGCTATGAGCAACTTTTTCATCGCCATCGTTGTTATGCGTTCTTCCTAACCTGTTCCCGCCCCTAAAGGCGAGAAAAATCATTGAAAAGTGCAAGACCCATTAACAGTATCAACAAGATCGAACCAATGCGATAACTGTAGTCCTGTACTCGCTCAGAAACTGGCCCCCCCTTCAGCTTTTCTATCGCCAGGAAGAGAAGATGCCCACCATCTAATACCGGTAATGGGAATAGGTTGATGATCCCTAGGTTGACACTAATCAACGCCAAAAACATCATATAATACACAAACCCAACCCCTGCTGACGCCCCTGCTCCCTGTGCAATGGAAATCGGGCCACTCAGGTTGTTCAACTTTACATCACCGGTAATTAATTTACCCAGCATGCTGACCGTCAGCCGCATTAGCTGCCAGGTTTTGTCCCCAGCCTGATATAACGCAGAGAACGGCCCATACTGGCGAATAGTCTTATACTCGTCAGGCAGCGGCAACACTTTCGGTATAATGCCTGCAAAACCCACTGTTTTATCTTTTCCCACCGGCTTTGTATCCGGTATCAGCGTTAAAGACAAGGGGGCACCGTTTCTTTCGATCTCTAAAACCAACGGTTTACCTGGGCCATCATGGATCCGTTTAACCAAGGTTGACCAACGCCCAAGCAGCTGACCATCAACTTTAACGATCCTGTCCCCTGTTTGTAAACCTGCCTTTTTCGCTGCAGAATCTTGTTGCACTTCTGCCAACACAGATTCGATCTGCGGACCACGCGGGATCATTCCGAGAGAACGGACAGGATCTTCTTTGTCCGGCTCAAAGCTCCAGTGGCGCAGATCCAACGTTTTGCTCACCCTCTGGGAGGAACCAAATGGCGCGACTTCCACCTCGGTTTGCGCGTCACCAATTTTGGTGACCAGCGCCAAGCGAACAGATTCCCAATCAGGCGTTTCGATACCGTCAACGGACTTAAGTTCCATGCCAGGGGAAATTTCAGCAATGGCAGCAATGGATTGTGGGGCGATTTCGCCGATGACCGGGCGGAAACTCGGCACCCCAATGATGAAGACGATCCAGTACGCCAGGATGGCAAACAGGAAATTGGCGATAGGACCCGCGCTGACAATCGCCGCGCGCTGCCAGACGGTTTTATTATTAAATGCCTGATGACGCTGTTCCGGTGCAACCGTCTCTACGCGTTCATCAAGCATTTTGACATAGCCGCCCAGGGGGATCATGGCAATGATATATTCAGTGCCCTGGCGGTCGGTACGGCGCCACAGCGCGCGGCCAAAACCAATGGAGAAACGTTCTACACGAACCCCACAGCGGCGGGCCACCCAAAAGTGCCCAAACTCATGTACGGTGATCAATACACCTAGAGCAATAACAAACGCTACCAAGTTCCAGAGCACACTGATCATATAAACCTTTCACTCCCCGCCGATGGCGGATTAAAACACTAACAGCATCAAGCAGGCAAATACGGGCACTGCTGCGGTCAAACTATCGATACGATCCAGTATCCCGCCGTGCCCCGGTATCAGATGACCACTGTCTTTGATACCTGCTTCACGCTTGAACATACTTTCAGTGAGATCGCCTAATACCGATGCCAGTGCCGCAATCACAGAACAAATCAGCAAAGTGGCCGGAACAATATTCAGCGGCGCATAGCGGCCAAACAACCACGAGATCACGGCTGAAGTCACCAGCCCGCCGATCAACCCTTCCCAGGTTTTACCCGGAGAAACTTTCGGCGCCAGTTTGTGCTTGCCAAACAGTTTACCGAACATATAGGCACCAGAATCGGCCCCCCATACCAGCAGCATCACATACAGCAACCACCAGGCACCGGTAAAAGGATTCTCTTCATACCCAAACTGGCGCAACGCCACCATGCCCCAGAAGAACGGAATAATGGTCAACAAACCGAAAACCAGTCGTAGCGGGCGTGAATTACGCCAGAGTGCGGCGGAGCCTGGGTAGAATAACACCAATAACAGAGCTCCCAGCCACCAGGCCAACGATAACCACAACGGCACATCGACCTGCCATTGATGGACGGAGTGGTGATAAGCGGGCACGCTGAGCATCATTAGCACCAGCAAAAGGCCGCATAATATCGCCAACCAGATACGTTGAGAACGCGTGGTAAAACCGGCAAGTTGCCCCCATTCCCAGGCGGCCAACATGCATACGGCCAGTGTTACCAAGGCGAAGCCGAATGGCGGCAGCAAAAACAGCGCTGCGATAACCAGCGGAATTAAAATCAGAGCAGTGATGAGACGATACTTCAGCAAAAGTTCCCCCTAAGGCGCATTAGTGCCGATAGGTGTTGTTCCCCCGAAGCGACGCTCACGTTGTGCAAATGCATTCAGCGCACCTTCAAAGACAAGTTCATCAAAATCAGGCCAGAGTACATCAGTAAAGTAAAGCTCGGCGTAAGCAATTTGCCACAACAAGAAGTTACTTATGCGATGTTCGCCACCGGTACGGATCACTAAATCCACTGGTGACAGATCGCTCATGCAGACACGTTCACTCAGCAGTTCCTCGCTGATCTGCTCCGGGTGCAACACACCTTGTTGCACTTGCTCGGCCAGATCCCTTACTCCCTGAATGATATCCCAACGGCCACCATAATTGGCGGCAATATTCAGCGTCAAGCCATCGTTATTTTCTGTCAGTTGCTCAGAGCGGCGGATACGCTCTTGTAAACGCGTGCTGAAACGGCTGATATCACCGATCACACGCAGCCTGACGTTATGTTTATGCAAACTTTTTACTTCGCTGTCCAGTGCGCGCACAAACAGCTCCATCAAAGCAGAAACTTCCTGTGCCGGGCGATTCCAGTTTTCACTGCTGAAGGCATAAAGCGTGAGTGCATCCAAATGATGACTGGCAGCAAAACTGACCGCGCGCCGTACTGACTTCACACCTGCTTTATGACCGAAGACACGTAACTTACCCTGACGTTTAGCCCATCGCCCGTTGCCATCCATAATAATAGCGACATGGCGCGGCCCTTGTGCGGACAGATTAGCTTCTTGTTGGTTTGCGGACGACATAACTCGTACTTATTCCCTCGATAGAAACATAACGGCCTTAGCGGAACATCCAGCACTAGCGCGCAAAAAAAGCCGTGTGCCTGACACAGCTTTTCAGTCTGCCCACCTTATGCCCCCAGAAAACGTCTGGAAAATATCGGCTCAGGATGCACCAATTCGGCCATTATTCAACGGTATATCCGATGATTGTGGCGCAGACTATACCATCTCCGCGAAGCTCGAACAAACGGCCCCACGGCGGCAAACGCAATTCGCAAAGAAATCAGACAATGCGCAACAGATTAAATACGCAATGCTCGGGCCACACTGCGAGCTATTTCACGTGCCTGACGATCTATTTCCAAGACCTCTTCAACACAAGAAGGTTCTTGCAGAGCCAAGCGTTCGACCACTTTCTGATTCACGGTGGCAATGTCAGTAAACCCAATCTCTTCCTGCAGGAATGCCGCCACGGCAACCTCGTTGGCCGCATTAAGCGCCGTCGTTGCTGCCTGCCCGGCATCAAAGGCTTCAATCGCCAGATACAGGCACGGATAGCGCTCACGCTCCGGCTCAGCGAAGGTCAGCGCGCCTATACGGCAAAAATCGAGCGCCGCCACTCCGGAATGAACCCGTTGTGGATAGGCCATAGCATGGGCGATCGGCGTACGCATATCTGGCGTACCCAACTGGGCCAGCACGCTCCCATCAGCATAGCGCACCATGGAGTGAATCACCGACTGCGGATGCAGAATGACCTCCATTTGCTCGGCTGACGCATTGAACAGCCAACGGGCTTCGATGTATTCCAAGCCTTTGTTCATCATGGTGGCAGAATCCACCGAAATCTTACGCCCCATCGACCAGTTAGGGTGCGCGCAAGCCTGATCCGGCGTCATCGCCGCAAACTGCTCCAGTGGCGTAGTGCGGAACGGGCCACCTGAACCAGTGAGAATAATGCGTGAGACACCGTACTCCTGCAGAGAAGAGTAACCCAACTGCCGCTGAATGCCCTCAGGCAAGCTCTGAAAAATGGCATTATGCTCGCTGTCCAACGGCAACAATTGTGCCTGACTTTGTTGCACTGCATCCATAAACAGGCGGCCACAGGTTACTAGCGACTCTTTATTCGCCAGCAGTACCTGTTTACCGGCACGGACAGCGGCCAAGGTAGGCAGTAACCCAGCGGCCCCCACGATGGCAGCCGTCACCTGATCGACGTCGCTCAGTGCGGCCAATTCACAGGCTGACTGCTCTCCCGCCAACACCTCGGTTTTCACCGCGTTTTCCGCCAAAATGGCCCGCAATTCACGCGCGGCGCTTTCATCGGCCATTGACGCATAGGCAGGGCGGAACTCTATACACTGCTGCGCCATCACCGCGACATTGCGGCCGGCGACCAAGGCTTTAATCGCGAAAAGGTCGGGATTCTCCCTGACCACGGCCAGGGTGCTGGCACCCACAGAACCCGTGGAGCCCAGAATAGTCAGTTGCTTCATGAATTTGCTCTGAATCACTGTCTGATGAGATCGGAAGTGCCCCCAGTGTGTAACCTGAGCCACTGCTTGTCTATGATCTTTCAGTACGATAAAACGGGATCTGTGCCACAAAAAAGAAAGCGCCGCCCAGGCGACGCTTTCTTTCTGCGCGATGCTGATTAGAAATCCATCAGCTCTTTTTCTTTGTCTGCCAATGCGGCATCAAGCAGCTTGATGTAGGCATCGGTCATTTTCTGAATGTCTTCTTGTGAGCGACGATCTTCATCTTCGCTGATTTCTTTGTCTTTCAGCAGCGCTTTCACTTTGTCGTTGGCATCACGGCGAATGTTACGCACGGCGACACGCCCCTGCTCGGCTTCACCACGCACGACCTTGATCAGATCCTTACGGCGTTCTTCAGTCAGCGGTGGAAGTGGCACACGAATTACGCTACCGGCCGAGTTTGGATTCAGGCCAAGATCGGATGACATAATGGCTTTTTCTACAGCCGACCCGAGAGAACGATCAAACAGGTTGATCGCTAGAGTACGGGAATCTTCTACGGTCACGTTGGCCAACTGACGCAGTGGCGTGGCCGAACCGTAGTATTCCACCATGATACCGTCCAGAATGCTTGGAGAAGCACGGCCGGTGCGGATCTTGCTGATTTGGTTTTTGAATGCTTCGACGCTTTTTTCCATGCGTGAATCAGCATCTTTTCTGATTTCATTAATCACGTTGCAAACCCTTGGAAGCTGGTTACTTGGCAGGCAATACCACAGGTATTGCCCGTGAATGTTACTCAAGGAACGGCCAACGCCCCGCGTTATCCGCCCCGCTAAATTTGACTAACCACCCTTTATTTGGTGATCAGCGTGCCTTCGTTCTCACCCATCACTACACGGCGCAGTGCGCCCGGCTTATTCATGTTGAATACGCGGATAGGCAAGCCATGGTCGCGCGCCAGCGTAAATGCGGCCAGATCCATCACTTTTAATTCGCGTTCCAGCACGTCTTGATAGGTTAACTGTTCGTACAGCGTTGCATCCGGATTTTTCACCGGATCAGCGGAGTATACACCATCCACTTTAGTCGCTTTCAATACCACATCGGCTTCAATTTCGATCCCACGCAGGCAGGCGGCAGAATCGGTGGTGAAGAACGGATTGCCGGTACCGGCTGAGAAAATCACTACACGGTTATTACGCAGCAGGCTGATCGCCTCAGCCCAACTGTAGTTGTCACACACACCGTTCAGTGGGATTGCGGACATCAGACGGGCGTTCACATAGGCGCGGTGCAGTGCATCACGCATAGCCAGGCCGTTCATCACGGTCGCCAGCATTCCCATGTGGTCGCCCACTACGCGGTTCATGCCGGCTTGTGCCAGGCCCGCACCGCGGAAAAGGTTACCACCGCCAATAACTACACCGACCTGAATGCCCAGCTCGACCAGCTCTTTTACTTCCTGAGCCATGCGATCCAAAACGCTAGCGTCGATCCCAAAGCCTTCTGCACCTTGCAGGGCTTCGCCGCTCAGTTTGAGCAGGATACGCTGATAAACGGGTTTTGCATTGGTTGCCATGGTGTTCTGTCCTAAGAAGCAGTAATAGTATTGGGGGTTTGGGCCGATACGTTGTACCTGTGCTGAGTATAGCCGCACCAGGCCCGCCATCGGATTATCTCTGGCTGGATAAAATGGAACCGCCTGACGGCGGCTCCATTAACAGGCATTAAGACTGTTTGCTCATTGCTGCAACTTCAGCAGCGAAATCGGTTTCAACTTTCTCAATACCCTCACCCACTTCAAAGCGGATGAAGTTAATCACTTCAGCACCGTGCTCTTTCAACAGTTGAGCAACGGTTTTAGCTGGGTCCATCACGAAAGGTTGACCGGTCAGAGACACTTCACCGGTGAATTTCTTCATGCGGCCTTCAACCATTTTCTCTGCGATTTCTTTCGGCTTGCCAGACTGCATGGCGATGTCTAACTGAACCTGGTACTCTTTTTCTACCACTTCAGCAGACACATCTTCAGGCTTGACGAACTCAGGCTTGCTCGCCGCAACGTGCATCGCCAGCTGTTTAACCAGCTCTTCGTCCGCGCCTTTAGCCGCCACCAATACACCGATGCGCGCGCCGTGCAGGTAGCTACCCAGCACATCGCCTTCCAGAGCAGCTACGCGGCGAATATTGATGTTCTCACCAATTTTTGCCACCAGCGCTACGCGCTCTTCTTCGAACTGCGCTTTCAGAACATCAACATCAGTGATTTTGCCAGCAACAGCTGCATCCAGCACTTTGTTGGCAAACGCCTGGAAACCAGCATCTTTAGCGACGAAGTCGGTCTGGCAGTTAACTTCCAGGATCACACCGTAGTTGCCTTCGATCTTGGTTTTGATCACGCCGTCAGCAGCTACGTTGCCTGCTTTTTTCGCTGCTTTGATCGCACCAGACTTACGCATGTTTTCGATAGCCAGCTCGATGTCGCCGTTAGATTCAACCAGCGCCTTCTTACATTCCATCATACCTGCGGCAGTACGTTCACGCAGTTCTTTTACCAGGGCAGCGGTAATATCAGCCATTTCTTTTTCCTCGGTTATCTCACGTGGAGACAGTTCTCATTCAGATAAGCAAAGGGGGCCTTTAAAGGCCCCCCTAACCAACATATGTCAATACCTGGTTAATAAGGGCTCGACCTTATTATTCAGCTTCTACGAAGCTTTCTTCCGCCTGAACGGCCAGATCTTGAGAACGACCTTCACGGACGGCGGTAGCAACAGCAGTCAGGTACAATTTGATTGCACGGATTGCATCGTCGTTACCAGGGATAATGAAGTCAACGCCGTCTGGATCGGAGTTGGTATCAACGATAGAGAATACCGGGATACCCAGGTTGTTGGCTTCTTTGATCGCGATGTGTTCGTGATCGGCATCGATAACAAACAGAGCGTCTGGCAGACCACCCATGTCCTTGATACCACCCAGTGAGTTTTCCAGCTTTTCCAATTCACGAGTACGCATCAGCGCTTCTTTCTTGGTCAGCTTGTCAAAGGTGCCGTCTTGGGACTGGATTTCCAGATCTTTCAAACGTTTGATTGACTGACGAACGGTTTTCCAGTTAGTCAGCATGCCGCCCAACCAGCGATGGTTCACGAAGAACTGATCGCAGCTGTTGGCATATTCTTTTACCGCTTCGCTTGCTGCGCGCTTGGTACCAACGAACAGGATCTTACCTTTACGGGAAGAGATCTTGGTCAGTTCAGCCAATGCTGCGTTGGCCATTGGTACAGTTTTTTCCAGGTTGATGATGTGAACCTTGTTACGAGCGCCGAAGATGAAAGGCTTCATTTTCGGGTTCCAGTAACGGGTCTGGTGACCAAAGTGTACACCAGCCTGGAGCATGTCGCGCATGGAAACAGTTGCCATGATTAAACCTCTATAGATTGATTGGGGTTATGCCTCCACGTATCCCATAACGCCGACCCGGACAATGGCCTAAGCCATCTCAAGGCACCCCGGCGGATGTGTCGATACGTGTGTGTTATTTACACAATGTGAGTGCAGTTAAAGTATTTCGGCCATTTCCGCACAACTTGTAAGGATGAAGTACGGATCTGCCGGCGCGCTTTATACCATAAACCGGCCCCCGACACCAACATTTGTTGCATCTGTACCGCCGTTTCGAAATCAAATTTGGCAGCCTCTGGCCGGGCTGATACCATAAGTCAATGCCCTTCTTTCTTACATACTGTCGATAATAACGACACCTGCGGACTAACTTGATGGCAATCTCAATTAAAACACCTGATGATATCCAGAAAATGCGCGTTGCTGGCCGCCTGGCCGCTGAAGTGCTGGAGATCATTGAGCCTCACGTCAAACCTGGCGTGACCACCGGCGAACTGGATAGAATCTGTCACGACTACATCACCAACGAACAGCAGGCCATTTCAGCCTGCCTGGGTTATCACGGCTTCCCGAAATCCGTCTGTATCTCGGTGAATGAAGTGGTGTGCCACGGTATCCCGAGTGACGAGAAAGTGTTGAAAGATGGCGATATCGTCAACATCGACGTCACCGTGATCAAAGACGGTTTCCACGGCGATACTTCCAAAATGTTTATCGTCGGCACCCCCACGATTCTGGGTGAGCGCCTGTGCCGCGTTACGCAGGAAAGCCTTTATCTGGCGTTGAAAATGGTCAAACCGGGTATCCGCCTGCGTACTTTGGGTAAAGCCATCCAGCAGTATGTCGAGGCCGAGAGATTTTCCGTCGTGCGCGAATATTGCGGCCATGGTATTGGTGAAGTCTTCCACGAAGAACCCCAGGTACTGCATTACGATGCTGATGACGGCGGCGTAGTGCTGCAAGCCGGTATGGCCTTCACCATCGAACCCATGGTGAATGCCGGTGATTTCCGTATCCGCACCATGAAGGACGGTTGGACGGTAAAAACCAAAGATCGCAGCTTGTCGGCACAGTATGAGCATACTATTGTGGTCACTGATAACGGCTGCGAGATAATGACGTTGCGCAAGGATGACACCATCCCCAACATCATTACGCACGAACAGCAGTAAGCACTGCTGTTTCTGGTCACAAGCCGGCTGATGCCGGCTTTTTTTATGGGCTGCACATCATGTCTGAAAACCATCGTGAATTCGACACATCGGTCATTCCGTCACAGGCCATGCCAAAGCAGCCTGAGTCTCCTAACGCCTATGGCGATGAAGAGCTCAACTGCGTGGCACTCAAACAACGCCTGGAACAGTTCCAGCAATGGCTGGCCACGGCCTTCAATGCCGGTTCCAGCGCTGAAAGCCTGGTGGCTGCCCGCAGTGAGTTCATCGATCGGCTGCTGCGCCGCTTGTGGGAGTTCTACGGTTTTACCGCGATCCCGGAAACCGCGCTGGTTGCCGTCGGTGGTTATGGCCGCGGCGAGCTGCACCCGCTTTCCGATATCGACGTGCTGGTGCTTAGCCAGCAGCGCCTGAGCGATGAACAGGCCACCCGCATCGGCGAGTTCATTACTCTCTTGTGGGATCTGAAACTGGAAGTCGGCCACAGCGTACGTACGCTGGAAGAGTGCCTGCTGGAAGGGCTGGCCGATCTGACCGTCGCCACTAACCTGATCGAATCACGCATGATTTGCGGTGACGTCGCCCTGTTCCTGCAAATGCAGAAACACATTTTCAGCGACGGTTTCTGGCCATCGCCAGAATTTTTCCACGCCAAAGTGCTGGAACAACAGGAGCGCCACCAGCGTTATCATGGCACCAGCTACAACCTGGAACCCGATATCAAGAGCAGCCCTGGCGGCCTGCGCGATATTCACACTTTGCTGTGGGTGGCCCGGCGTCACTTCGGTGCCACCTCCTTGGATGAAATGGTCGGTTTCGGCTTCCTGACGCAGGCCGAGCGCAATGAACTGAAAGAGTGCCAGAGCTTTCTGTGGCGCATCCGTTTTGCGCTACACCTGGTGCTGCCGCGCTACGACAACCGCCTGCTGTTTGATCGCCAGCTCAACGTCGCCCAATTGCTGCGCTATCAGGGTGAAGGTAATGAGCCGGTAGAGCACATGATGAAAGATTTCTACCGCATGACGCGCCGCGTCAGCGAACTCAACCACATGTTATTGCAGTTGTTTGATGAAGCGATTCTGGCGCTGGATGCCACAGAAAAACCACGCCCGCTGAATGACGATTTCCAACTGCGCGGCGATCTGATCGATCTACGCGATGAAACGCTGTTTATGCGCCAGCCGGAAGCCATCATGCGCATGTTCTACCTGATGGTGCGTAACCGCGAAATCAGGGGTATTTACTCCACCACGGTGCGCCAGTTACGCCACGCACGCCGCCACCTGGAACAGCCGCTGTGCAATATTCCTGAAGCCCGCGATCTGTTCATGGCCATTCTGCGCCATCCTGGCGCAGTTTCGCGCGCTCTGGTGCCAATGCATCGCCACAGCGTGCTCTGGGCTTATATGCCGCAGTGGGGCAACATCGTCGGGCAGATGCAGTTTGACCTGTTCCATGCTTACACCGTTGACGAACACACCGTGCGCGTCCTGCAAAAGCTGGAAAGCTTCGCCGATGAGGAAACGCGCCCGCGCCATCCGCTGTGCGTGGAGTTATATCCACGCTTGCCACACCCTGAGTTGCTGTTGTTGGCAGCGCTCTTTCACGATATCGCCAAAGGGCGCGGGGGCGATCACTCCATTCTTGGCGCGCAGGACGCACTGGAATTTGCGGAGCTGCACGGTCTGAACTCGCGCGAAACGCAGTTGGTTGCCTGGTTGGTGCGCTGCCACCTGCTGATGTCCGTTACCGCTCAACGGCGCGATATCCAAGATCCTAACGTTATCCAGCAGTTCAGCAGCGAAGTGCAGAGCGAGACTCGTCTGCGCTATCTGGTGTGCCTGACGGTCGCAGATATCTGCGCCACCAACGAAACCCTGTGGAACAGTTGGAAGCAGAGCCTATTGCGCGAACTGTACTTCGCGACTGAAAAACAGTTGCGTCGCGGCATGCAGAACAGCCCGGATCTGCGCGAACGTGTGCGCCATCACCGCCTGCAAGCGCTGGCGTTGCTGCGTATGGACAATATCAATGAAGAGGCACTGCACCATATCTGGAGCCGTTGCCGCGCCGATTACTTCCTGCGCCATTCACCGAATCAGTTGGCGTGGCATGCCCGTCACCTGCTGGTGCATGATTCAACCAAGCCGTTGGTGCTGGTCAGCCGCCAGGCAACGCGTGGCGGTACCGAGATCTTTATCTGGAGCCCGGATCGCCCTTACCTGTTTGCCGCCGTGGTCGGTGAACTCGATCGGCGCAACCTCAGCGTGCATGACGCCCAGATCTTCACCAACCGCGATGGGATCGCCATGGACACCTTTATCGTGCTGGAGCCAGACGGCAGCCCGCTGGCACAGGATCGTCATGCCGCGATCCGCCATGCGCTGGAGCAGGCGATCACCCAGCGGGAATATCAACCACCGCGCGCACGCCGCCCTTCTTCCAAGCTGCGTCATTTCAGCGTACCGACCGAGGTCAATTTCCTGCCGACCCACACCGATCGCCGCAGCTATCTGGAATTGATCGCTCTCGATCAACCCGGCCTGCTGGCGCGGGTCGGTGAAGTGTTTGCCGCGCTTGGGCTTTCGCTGCACGGCGCACGCATTTCCACCATCGGCGAACGGGTGGAGGACTTGTTTATTTTAGCCGACAGCGATCGGCGTGCTCTGAATCCAGAAACACGCAGAAAGTTGGAACAACGGTTGACAGAGGCACTCAATCCAAACGATAAAATGTGATATACCCGGCATACTTCAAGTTGCAGGTGTGTTGGCTACGCGAGCTCACCCTAGTCACCTACCTAAGTAGGCTCCTAGGGATTCGCTCGCTTGCCGCATTACTCGGCCCAAGTCTGAGCCTCGCCCCTTTGGGGCCAGCACCAGTGCTGTTCAAAAACGCATTGCGTTTTTGTCCTGCAACTCGAATTATTTAGGGTATACAAGTAACCTTTCGTAACTAAAACCAGGACAGAGAACAGCATGCAGCAATTACAGAACGTTATTGAAAGCGCCTTCGAACGCCGCGCAGATATCACCCCGGCCAACGTAGACACCGTAACGCGTGAAGCGGTAAACCAAGTGATCGCCTTGCTGGACAGCGGCGCTCTGCGCGTTGCCGAGAAGATCGACGGTCAATGGGTCACCCACCAGTGGCTGAAAAAAGCCGTGCTGCTTTCTTTCCGCATCAACGACAACCAGGTGATGGACGGTGCTGAAACCCGTTACTACGACAAAGTGCCAATGAAATTCGCCAATTACGACGAAGCACGCTTCCAGAAAGAAGGCTTCCGCGTGGTGCCACCGGCCACCGTCCGTCAGGGCGCGTTTATCGCTCGTAATACCGTGCTGATGCCGTCTTACGTCAACATCGGTGCCTACGTAGATGAAGGCACCATGGTTGATACCTGGGCCACCGTGGGATCTTGCGCGCAAATCGGTAAAAACGTTCACCTGTCCGGCGGCGTCGGCATCGGTGGCGTGCTGGAACCATTGCAGGCTAACCCAACCATCATCGAAGACAACTGCTTCATCGGTGCGCGCTCCGAAGTGGTGGAAGGGGTGATCGTGGAAGAAGGTTCGGTGATCTCCATGGGCGTTTATCTCGGCCAAAGCACCCGCATCTATGACCGTGAAACCGGTGAAGTGCATTATGGCCGCGTCCCGGCGGGTTCAGTGGTGGTTTCCGGCAACCTGCCTTCCAAAGACGGCTCATATAGCCTCTACTGCGCGGTGATCGTGAAAAAAGTCGACGCCAAAACGCGCGGTAAAGTCGGGATTAATGAGTTATTGCGCACCATCGACTAATATTGAATAGCGGGTGAGTCACCCGCTATTTTTTTGCCTTCAATACGCGAACCGTCACAGTCTCTGGCGGCGGTTTTCGCCATAATCTCTGACAGTGGAATACCCCTTACAGTATTGAATTTGCAGCTGACAACGCTGCAGATTGAAATAAAACCGGTGTAAAACCCATTAAAAGGTGGCGCGATTATGTATGACAACCTGAAAAGCTTAGGCATCAATCAACCGGAAGATGTCGATCGTTATAGCCTGCGTCAGGAGGCCAACAACGACATTCTCAAGATTTACTTCCGCAAAGATAAAGGCGAGTTCTTTGCCAAAAGCGTTAAGTTCAAATATCCGCGTCAGCGCAAGACCGTGGTAGCAGACAATGCTGGTCAGGGTTACAAAGAAATTCATGAAATTAACCCGAATCTGCGTTACGTGATCGACGAATTGGATCAGCTATGCCAACGCGATCAGATAGAAGTGGATTTGAAACGTAAAATTCTTGATGACCTGCGCCATCTGGAAAACGTGGTTTCCCACAAGATTGCCGAGATTGAATCCGATCTGGAGAAACTGACGCGCGGTAAATAACCTCGGTGGCAGAACATTGACCCGCCTGTTACTGAGTTCACATTTTGACCGCTCCCGGTGTGGTAGGGTTAAGCTGTCATCACGATAGGATTGTTACTGCTCAGCAGGCAAAACCTAACTCTTTAACGTTTCCCGCGCGTTAGCTTGGGGAGCAGTTAAGGGGTTAGGTTTTTTTTTGCCCCGTAAACCCGATAATAGAAGTCAGACTAGGAAAACAGATGAGAATTGAATTATTCCCCAACCAAGAGTTACTTACCACGCAGGCGGTCAATGACATTTTACAGGCCATGCGAGAACGCTCACGCTTTAACTTTGCCCCAACCGGTGGATCAACTCCCTTGGCGTTGTATCAATCATTAACCCCACATCTGCGCGATAACCCGCAATACCACCATGTGCATTACTACACGCAGGACGAAGTGCCCTTTCATCCGTTTGAGAACGATAAAGGTGCCATTTATCACCACTTACAACGCCATCTGTTCGCCCCAGCCGGGGTGCCTGATGAGCGGATCCATGCACTAAACGGCAGCAATTATGCTCAATCGGACCGGCAGATAGAAGCGGATGGAGGCATAGATTTACTGATTCTGGGACTTGGCCGCGATGGGCACATCGCCGCTAACCTGCCCGGCACCCCGTTTGACAGCGAAGCACGCCGAATCAGCGTTGATCGTAACAACCCGGCTTTGATCGCCGCGCTGGCAAACGAAGTTGGTGCCAAAGAATTAGTGCCTGACGCGTATTTCTCTTTCGGGATCAAAACCATCATGCAAGCCAAGAATATCCTGCTGCTGGTCAGCGGAGAGAAAAAAGCGCTAATCCTCAAACAGGCGCTGGAAGGACCTCTGACGGAGGATCTACCGGCCTCGATACTGCGTTTGCACCCGGCATGCACCCTGTTTGCCGATTTCGATGCAGCCCAGTTACTTAATGAAAATCACCTGCGCTAATCGGCGCAGAGCAACACGGCGGCAAACTGGCCTGGGGTTTACTATTTCAGTAACAAACCCCACTGTTCGACCCAAGGACAAGATGCAACTTCCGGTTCTGGTTGCTCCTGCGCATCGATCTCCAAAACACCCCCCACCCGCGTTGCCCCCTGCTCCTGCAGCAGTGCATCAAAAGCACGCCCGGCACCGCAGAAATGGTCGTAACTGCTATCACCAAGCGCAATCAATCCATAATGCAGGTCTGGCTGATAACCGACCCGATCGCGCAAGGCGTGAAACAGCGGCGCAATGCTGTCTGGCAGGTCACCTTGCCCAGTGGTAGAAGTCACCACCAATACGTAATGCTGGCGATAAAGCTGCCAAGCTTCCAACGTCCCCTCTTCAAACAGCTTGACCTCATGCCCCTGCTCTTTAAGGATGTTTTCCGCTTCTTCCGCTACCAGCAATGAATTACCGTAGATGGTTCCTACAAAAATACCAACCTGAGCCATAGCTCCTGCTCCTTTGACGATTTCTTTTGAATAGGCTTTAAAAAACGCTCAGTTATCCTGAGGGTTAGCCATAGGAAACTCAACCCCAGCAAGCTCAGGGATAACGCCGAGCCAGCCAAACTGTGACATCAAACCTTGCCAGGTTGCGTCCCAAGGGGCGGAAATATGCAACTGTTCCCCCGTGACAGGATGCTGGAGCTGCAGATGACTGGCGTGGAGCATCAGGCGCGGACAGGCAAAGTGCTGCGCCAT
This sequence comes from Serratia sp. MMO-28, assembly GCF_037199905.1. Lineage (NCBI taxonomy): Bacteria > Pseudomonadati > Pseudomonadota > Gammaproteobacteria > Enterobacterales > Yersiniaceae > Serratia > Serratia sp. MMO-28. The sequence goes on along the minus strand of NZ_JBBCVB010000001.1, from coordinate 334,896 downwards.
ACCGCGGTTCTGGCGCAGATCGCCATGGGTGGTATCCCCAATAATGGGATGGCGGATATGCACCATATGACGGCGCAACTGATGCTTACGGCCGGTTTCCGGCTTCAGTTCAACCAGGCTGTAGCGCGAAGTGGCATAGCGGCCAATCGCCACCGGCATTTCCACCGTCGCCAAAGGCCGGTAATGGCTCACCGCCGGTTTTGGACCTTTATCTGGATCGGCATGCTTATCTGCCAGTTTGTCCAGCTCTTCCGTCAGCGCATAATCGATCGTCCCCCCCTCCAGCACATAGCCCCGCACCACCGCATGGTAGGTTTTCTGTACTTCATGCCGTTCAAACTGTTGTGACAACATGCGCGCAACGTCGCTGGACAGCGCCATCAGCAATACGCCAGAAGTCGGGCGATCGAGGCGATGTACAGTAAACACATGCTGGCCAATCTGATCGCGCACGGTTTGCATCACAAACTGCGTTTCATGGCGATCCAACCAACTGCGATGCACCAACCAGCCCGCAGGTTTGTTTACCGCAATCAGGTGTTCATCCTGATACAAAACCATCATAGATTAAGTCCTGCCTTCGTAACCATCCCAGTAGGCAGCAATGGCCGCATTCAGCAAAATCTGACGCTGTTTCTGCGGGTTGTCTGCCGAATACAGGTGGTTCATAAATGTACTTTTCTGTTCCGATTCCTGCAGGAATTCAGCGCTGCGAAAGTATGCCTCTTGTTGCTCCGCCTGCTGGCGTGTAAGCCCCTTTGCGCGATCGGCTTTTCCTGCCTGATAGAATTGCTCAAAGAAGGGTATAGCCCGTTTGATCGAGTCTGAAATATGCATACGCGTATTGGGATCAAAATGTGCCTGATCCAACTGATAAACAGCACGCTTGGCATGGCGCTCAGGGCTACTCTGCGGGCTGGAACAGGCGCTCAGAAATAGAGCACTCAACAAAGCCAGAGTACGAAGTACAGTAAATGCCATAACACTTCCTTGAAATAGTAAGTAGCTATTTAACTTATTGAAAAATCGTCATTCACAGTGAGTAGTTTATCTTATAAAGAGAGTAACCACGAAACAATAACGGTGATGACCAATGGCCGTTTTATGTCACCCCATCACACAGGCTCTATCCTGTTTACCTACGGCAGTAAAAAGGCTGATTCATCAATATTGTGATGGCGATCGTTTTACATCGCATTAACCTACTAGCACAGATCCATCTTCGCGAGTTATGTTCATACTTCATGTTCATAGCCGTTTGATAAAACCCTGTTCCCACCTGTAGGTAAAACCAAACATGTTGCAAACCGAGTAAAACTGACTTTTCGGTCAGGCATATCAGTGGTTTCAAAAAAAAGCCTCTGCAGTTTCTACCCTGATTGCTACCGGCAAAAGAGCATGTTGAACCAATGAGATAACGCAAGCCGACATCCTCTTCGTGAAACACCGTTTGCAGTGTAAAACGACTGAAAAGTGAGAAAAGGATAGATATAGGGAAGGAGATAACATGACTGTTGAACGAGAATATTTGCTACCTGCGATTTGGGTGCGGGAACATATCATCCAAGTCCCGTTAAAATGGTTCGACAACCAGGATACACGCACCATTGAGGTTTTTGCTCGCGAATTGGTGGATCCTACACGTCGTGAAGAACAGCTACCCTGCCTGCTGTTTCTCCAGGGGGGCCCTGGTGGGAAAGGCCCCCGCCCCACCGCGCGCAGCAGTTGGATCGCCGAAGCGCTGAAAACCTACCGCGTGATCTTGCTCGATCAGCGCGGAACCGGGCGCAGCAGCCGGATTGAAGGCAAGAGTATCGCCGGGCTCACTGACGTGCAGGCAGCCGATTATCTCTCCTGCTTCCGGGCAGATTCGATTGTGGCTGATGCAGAATATCTGCGTAAAAACTGCTTTGGCGATCGCCCCTGGAGCACGCTTGGGCAAAGTTACGGCGGCTTTATTACCTTGACTTACCTTTCCCAGGCACCTGAAGGATTGCACACCTGTTTTATGACCGGTGGCCTTGCCAGCCTGCAGCCGGATGCCGATGAGGTTTATGCACATACCTATCCGCAGGTGGTGGCGAAAAACCGGATTTTCTATCAGCGCTATCCACACCTTGAAGAACTGGTAGGCCGCATCGCCGATCGGCTTGAACAACAGGAAGTCTTGCTGCCCGATGGCGATCGCCTGACCGTTAAGCGCTTGCAGAGCCTAGGCATCGATCTTGGCATGAGCGAAGGTTATGAGCGGCTGTTGTGGCTGTTCGACGAGGCCTTTAATCCCGACGGGCAGTTCAGCGATACTTTCCTGTCACAGGTCATGACACTCACCAGCTATGCGGAAAATCCGCTGTTTGCCGTGCTGCATGAAAGTATCTACGCACAAGATAAGGCCACCAATTGGGCGGCACAGCGCCTGCGGCATAATTTTTATGCCTTCTCTGAAGATCGTCGGCCTCTCTATCTGACCGGTGAGATGATCTACCCGTGGATGTTTACCGACATCGCAGCACTGCGCCCTTTCAACGGTGCCGTCAAGCTATTGGCCGAACGCCGGGTCTGGTCACCACTGTATAACAGCAAACGCTTGCTCGAAAATCAGGTACCGGTATTCGCTGCCGTGTACTTCAGCGATATGTATGTCGATGTGCGGCTGTCGCTGGAAACCGCGCAGCAAGTGGGGAATCTGACCCCCTGGATCACCAATGAATATGAGCACAACGGTTTGCGTGTCGGCAATGTGTTTGGGCACCTGCAAAGCATGGCGCAGAAAGCTGGCGTGCTCTGCATATAGCGCTAGCGCGCAAGAGGGATGCCGTAGTAGTGATTTCTCTTGCGCTGCCCCGGTCAGTTCACCAGTTCAATCGTTATCATCCGGCTATCCGCCCGCCCACGCTCGTCCACCGCCCTGATGCGATACTGACCGTTATTGATCGGGCGCCAGTCGATTGCGGTTTTGCTGGCGCTGCTGCCAAGATAAATATCATCCACAAACCAGTACACCGTTTTACTGTCGGCATCGGTCACGGCATTAAAAGCGATTTTGTCGCGCCCCTGTTGCGACTGCCGTAAGGTATAGGTGGTATTTTTCAGCGGTGAAGTAATGCGCGGTGGATTGCCGCTGACGGCAACGCCGTTATCCTTACAGCGGTTCACCGGAGGAGCGCGTTTTGGTAAACCTGCCTGCGCGAATACGTTTGCCAGATCGGAAGGCCAGAACTCAAACACCTCGGTATGGGTTTGTGTTTCATCATAGGGCGGGCAAGCCACTTCACCGCTTTGGTTGTCCAACACTACCGGGCGATACACCGTATCTACCTTAATCGGTGACTTGCCGGGGATAAACCAGGTTTTCCCTTTTTGCTGACACCACGGCGTAGGCAAATTACCGCTGGCCAAACAGATATCCACCCGCTTAAGCTGTTTTGGCAGCGGGTATTTCGGCTCCTGCAACGCTGGGTAGCTGGCCGTCACACTGTCGATAATATTGAAAAACAGCGGGGCGGCGGCGTCAGCGCCGACAAACACGTTGTTGCCTTTGCCGTCAAAATTCCCCTCCCAGACCACCAGCACGTAAGGCCCGAAAACACCTACGCTCCAGGCGTCACGAAATCCCCAGGAGGTGCCGGTTTTCCAATAAACCGGCAGCGAAGAAGAACGCTGCGCCAGCGTATCACCTGGCCGGCGGTGCTGCCTTAGCATATCCAAAGTAATAAAACTGGCCTCTTCACTCAGCAGCCGCACCGGTTGGGGGGAAACATCACTTTTCTGCATTCGTAACGGGCGCAGTACGCCACGATTTGCCAATAACGCATACAATTTTGCCAGTTCTTGTGAAGTGACTTCGCCACCGCCCAACACCAGCGACAGCCCGTAGTGGTTCTCACTGGCCATGTTAGCCACACCGGACAAACGTAAAAACTGATAGAACGTCGGCTGCCGCAGCTGCGAAGCCACATACACCGCTGGAATATTGCGGCTGAAATTCAGCGCATCCGTCGCGGTGACCGGCCCCAGAAAGCGCCGATCAAAGTTCTCCGGTGCATAAGCACCAAATGACGAAGGCACGTCTTTCAGAATGGTCATCGGGTGCAATACCCCCTGTTCAATACCCAGCGCATAAATAAACGGCTTAAGCGTGGAGCCCGGCGAGCGCTTGGCGTTGGTGCCGTTCACCTGTCCCTGGATCTCAGGGTTGTAATAATCGCCAGACCCCACCAGCGCGCGCACCCCCATGTCGCGGCTATCCACCAGCAATACCGAGGCGTTATGGATCCCCCGGCTCTGATTACGGGCAATGAACGCGCTCACCTGCTTTTCAATCAACCGCTGTAGGCCCGTATCCAACGTGGTGTCGATACGGGTATTGCGCTGAACCAGTTGCTGATTCTGTTGGCGCAGTTGTTCAATAAAATGCGGAGCAATATATGGCATCTGCTCCGGTTGGCGCAGCGCGAATGGCAACTGGAACAAGGCTTGCTGACTGCTGTCGGTGGCATAAATCCCCTGCCAGCGCTGGAACAGGCGATTACGTGCCTGCGTTAGGGCACTGCCCAGCACGCCGGTTTTCGGGTCAACGCGGTAACTGGGCGACTGTGGCAAAACGGAGAGCGTCAGCGCTTCCGGTAACGTCAGGTCTTGTGGTGCCTTGGCAAAGTAAATCAGGCTGGCGGCACCGATGCTTTCAATATTGCGGCCATAAGGGGCATAATTCAGATAGGCTTCCAAAATATCGAGCTTGGAGTAGCTGAGCTCTAACTGCACGGCGCGCACTATCTGCATCAATTTACCGCTCGGTGTGCGGGTATTCAGATGCCAATGCATTCGCGCCAGTTGCATGGTGATGGTTGAGCCCCCCTGCATTTTGCCCCCGGCCACATAGCTGCGCCAGAAACCACGCACCAGGCTGACGGGGTTAAAACCAGGGTTGTAATAGAACCAGCGATCTTCATGCAGCAAAATGCCACGCACTGCCAGCGGAGAGATCTGCTCCAACGGTGTCCACAAACGGTAGCGATCGTCATTCGCCAGCGTGATACGCATCAGCACACCCTGGCGATCGTAATACACCGAAGAGAGAGGCACACCTTGGGAAAGCGGCGGGTGCGGCCAGAGCCGCATGCCAAGGAACAGCAGCGCCAACAGCACGATCGCCATCAAAATATTCTGCAACCCGCGTTTAACTGCCGCTGAGAAATCAGGAAGGATTTTCATTTACCACTCAGCCCCCTCCCCCGCCGTTGCCACACGGTGGGGGAATGGTGGTTTATTAGTTTTTCGCTGGTACAACAACCAATTTACCGTTACTGACCGATAGCGCCTGTACTTCACGATCGTACATGGCTTCGCCATAAGCAGGCGGGATCACAAAACTTCCGGTGTTGGTGGCTTTGATCTGATAAACAAACTCCTGCACATCGGTCGTGGCGCTGCCGTAAATGATTACCCGATCTTCGCGAATATCGCTGTAATCCGGTGCCCAAGTGGAGCCTGATGCCGCCAGCGGCGACTGCCAGCCAGCGTCAGCATCATTATTCCCCGCGCCCTCGCCTTCTGTTTCCGGCGGCGGAGGCGTTTGCTGCACGACCTCAAACCCACCCGGGAGCAGATCGACAATCGCCAGATTATCTTGCCCCTCTTTCGAGTTGGCGCGGATTTTCAGATGCACATTGATTTTTTGCCCCAGCGTCACCTGCGTTAGCGGTTTACCTTGTTCATCGGTGTAATCGCGAGCGATCTCCAGGCCACGCGAAATTGCCTTCTGTGGCGCAGCCAGATCGTAACCGGCCTGCGTTACCACATACCAGGCTGGTGCATCGCGGGTATTTTCAATGTGGATCGCTTGCGCATCCGCAGTAAACTGCCCTTTGATAAACCGCCCCTCCAGCGCTGAAATGATCTGAGGATCGACACCGCTACGCTTGCTGGTTTGCGCGATTTTCAGCGTATCCGCCGAGGCAGACTGCGCCGTTACCTGTGCCGAATAACTCTCCAGCGCCAGAATGCTCATGGCAGAAGAGTAAGTGGTATAACGCTCTTCTCTCAGCGCCCTGACCATGTTCTCCAGCACCTGCGCAGGTATAGCCGACACTTTTTCCGGGAAGTGACGGGTAATCAGATACAACCGCGTGGCGTCCTGCACTAACGGATCGAAATAATTCTGCGTCCACCAGGCCTTGTCATAAGCTTTGCTGAGCTGATTCCAGCTTGGTTGCAACAGAGCATTGGCCTCATCATCCATTTTTAACAGACGGTAAGACGAAGCCAGATACAGCGCGCTCAGATCGGTTTTCCAACTCTCTGGATAGAGTTTCTGCAGCGTATCCTGCACCGAGGCCAGGGAGTTAGTGGTAATTTCCCCCTGCAGCGTCAGCAGGTAAACCGCCCAGGCACGCAGGCGCAGGTCATAGAGATCGTCGTAACGGCTAGCGGCCAGTTCACGCAAGGCACCGTTAGCCTCCTCCAGCATACCGGCCGGTAACGCATAACCCGCCGCTTTAACCTCCAGCAGATATTGCACCACATACGGCGTCACAAAAGGATCGGCATCCGGCGATGAACGCCAGGCACCGATAGCCCCTCTGTCATTCTGGCGGGAACGCAGTACGCCAAGCAGGTTCTTCAACTGCTTACTGACTTCCGCCTGGCTCAGACTGCTGTTCATTTCAGGGTGCTGGCCTTGCAGCATCAGCGGAATTGAACGGCTGACAATCTGTTCAGAGCAGTAATACGGGTAGTCCGCCAGATATTGCGCCAAGCCGCTGGTCAGCACCAGTGGCGAGTAAGAAACCGCCGCTCTGCGCTGCGCATAGGCATCAAACATCTGACGCAGATTGTCGACATTCTGGCTACTGCCGTTCATCCGGCCCATCACCGACTGCGTGCGGTAAGGCATCGCTGGGCGCACCGAAGTGCTGATGGTACGGCGGCTGGCTTTGTCGCCATAGCGCGCATCAAACACCAATGGCGCATCACCGAGTGCAGACTTGGCACGCAGGCGGAAGCTGACCACCCCTTCGCGCTTTTCAGCCAACGACAGGCTTTGCTCTGCGTTACCAACCACTTCCAGTTGCGGTGGCGGCGTTAGATGAATGCTCACCGCCACGGCTTGGCCATTCAGCCCTTCAAGGTTGTTGCTGACCCCCACGCTGACATCAAATTCATCCCCCGGAGCCACCATCGAAGGTACATTCGGCGTCATGATAAAGTTATCCCGCACCGTTGCGGAGGTTTGCGCTTTACCGATTTTGTTCGGCGTGACCGAAATCGCCATCACGCGGATTTTACCGTTGAAGTAATCCGGTACTGGATAGTCGAACTGTTTCTCACCGTTCACTTCGGTAATCCCTGACCAGTAGGCCACCGGCTTATCGCGCTTGCGCTTGAACGGATTCAGGTTGAGATCCAGCCCCTCACCGGCGTCACCGCCCGGTGCCGCCGTCAGCGCCATCAGTTTGCTGAATTCCGGCAGGATCAAATCGAGGATTTGCGAGCTTTCCACCCTCAGTTCCCGCTTGCGGAAGAAGTACTCCAGCGGATCTTTCAGGCGATAGCGCGCCACCTGCAAAATACCCTCATCTACGGCGAACAACGCCACCTGCTGCGGGCCGTCGGTTTTCACCGTCATTACCAGATTCTCACCCGGCTTGATGACCGCTGGAGCCGACACTTCGAGGTTGTTCTGGCGGGCACGCGTGCTGATTTTAAATGGCATCACGCCATAGCTCAGCGGGCTCATAAAGATTTCGCTGGAATTCACGTCACGCACAAACTGCACGTTGACATAACCGTTACCTTCCATCCCGGCAGGGACGCGGATTTTTTGTACCGAACTGGTGGTATCACTATGGAACCACTGCCAGCCGTACACCCGATCTTTCTCGATAGTAATCAAACCGCTGCCGGTATATGGGGCGTTGATCGAGACTTCGATCTCCTCCTCTGGCTGATATTCTGCCTGGTTCAGTTTCAGCTTCAGTTCGGCATTGCGATCCAGTGAACGGCTGAGGTTAGCATTGCCAGCCACGCTATAGGCAATGCGATTGAGCACTTTGCCTTGTGCATCTTCAATCACCAGCACAAAGTCGCCGGGCTTATCAGTCGCCAGCGCCAGATCGTTACCCTGTTCAGTGAGCGCCAGCGGCTGCTCGGAAAGCTGAACTTCCTTCATCTTCGACTGGTATTTGTAAACCCCGGAATTCTGTTTGGTAAGCACCGAGATATAGCGTTGTTCGATCAGCACCAGCTTCAGATCGGGTAATGCAATCTGCTTCAACGCAGGATCGACAGCGATCACGTTCAGGTGACGAACCGCGTCACGGCTGATGTAGCCTAAATCCCCGTCCGGCTTCACGCCGATCAGATAATCATAAGGTGACACCAGCACCCGGGCAGTGGCGGCAACAGAACGCCCGCCACCGGCAACAAAGGCTTCAGACAGCAACTGCAGTTGGTAAGTGGCATCCGCATAGGATTTCAGATCCAGCGGAATATTCGCCATACCCTGTTCATTGGTGGTTCTGTCTTCCAGTTCAGTTTCAAAACCATCGCTGTTCTGGCGATTCTCGTAGAAAGTGTAATCTGGGAACTGATCAAAACTCGGATACATCGGCCGCAGCGTCAGTTTTGAGGTGACCCGCCGATCTTGCGCTGGCGTGCCAAACAGGTTCTGCACATCAATGTTCGCCTGCAGCTCGGAGGGTTTCACCCACCCTTGCTGGCGATTCGGCGTCAGTTCCAGCTTCACCTTCAACTGATCGGGCTCGAACTCCTTCACGTTCACGGCGGTATGGCCGAGTAATGTCGTGGTGTCATTATTCTTGCCGATCAGGTACAGGTAGACGTTCCATTCCCCCGTCGGTGCGTTCTCATCGGTGGTATAACTCAGTTCGTTGAAACCGCTGTTGCCGAGAGTCAACGGCACCGTGGTCATCAGCTTATCGCGCGGATCACGGATCTCGGCACGCACCGGCACACCGGCCAAAGCAACGCCCCAGTCGGCAGCGCGGGTAATCAAACCGATATTAAAAGTATCCCCCGGCCGGTAAACACCCCGATCGGAGAACAGGTAGCTGTTCAACGTGCGCGGATCGACCGGCGTTTCTTCCCCTGCAATATCAAAACGCGAGAAGTCCAGCCCGCGATCGTTATAGTCACCGGTTGGCAGGAAGGAGACATCACCTTCTTTTTCCACCAGGAACATCACCGGCTTACGCTCGTTGGTATACACATCCAACGCCGGGAAGCGGATATGCCCGTTGGCATCCGTCGTTTGGCTGAGCAGTGCCACACCGTTTTTGGCGATCACCGACACTTTGGCATTACTGACCGGTGCCCCACTGTGGATCGACTGCACAAAGACGTCGCGCGTTTTATCCTGAGAACGTTTGGCAATAATCCCCAGATCGGTCACCACGACAAAGCGCGAGTCCCCTACGCTTGGCGCATTATCGTTTTCTTCTTCACTCTGCTCACTGTCCTCTTCTTCCGCAGCCTGCGGCTGTTTTTTCTTTTCCGGTTGCCATTCCGACAGCGTTAATAAAAATACGCCGCGATGGGAATCGGGGCTGGTAGAGAGATAACGTGAGAGATCGATACCCTGATAGTTCACTTCACCCGGTTGAGCATTATTGATCACCGTCTGGTATTGGAAGTGCTCGGTAAAATACTCGTCATTAAGCTGATTAAACTGCGCCGACGAGTATTCCTGGCTTTTAAAAGAGACAATGTGTTGTAACTGGCTTGGGATCACCCGCTTGATATCCAGACGCAGGCCCGGCACGTTGCGAGCCGCTACGCTGATTTGCTTGTCACCGTTGACCGACAGCAGCGAGCCTTGCGACATAAACTGCAAGGATTTTGGATAATCTGGCACTTCGACGATGCGATAAACCTTTTCCGGCATTTTATAGCCACCGGATGAGGTCATCAGATCATCAATTTCGATCAGCATAAACCGGTGTGCGGGCGCCTCAAACTTGAAGCTGAACTGCGGCTGATAGCTTTCTTCCGCCTCGTTGAGCGTAAGATTCAGCGGCGTTGACTGCGCCAGCACCTTCTTATCGACGCTCTGGACACTCCAGCGATAAAACTGGTTCGGATCCTGCTCGGCCTCTGTCTCATCAAGGCCGTGCTGCGGCAGCAGCCAGGCTTTGACCGCACGGCCAACATCGCTATCTTTCACCGCATCGCTGAAGGCGACAATCAGCGCACGCTGGCCTTTAGCGCCATCGGCATCCACCACCTGCGCACTGGCATCTTTCACCACCAGGCTATACAGCGTCGGCACCGAGACCCAGTTATCCTTGGTTTCCGCGGTGGCATTGGCTGGCACCACCGATTTAACCCCCTGACCAATCGTCAGATGCACCGAACCACCGTGATCCAGTGCTTTCAGCGGTTCTGAATGCACCCAGGCATTCAATTTTTTCTCGTCATAGACCAAAGAGAAATTCAGTTTCTTTTCCGATTTGGCCTTGGCTTCCGTCAGCCCCAGCGCGATCTGTTTTTCGAAACTGGCCACATCCACGGGCGCATTGAATTTTACGTTAAAGATAGCGCTGCGCTTTTGTGGATCCTGCGGATCTTGATAATATTCAGCCTGCCCCAACTGATAGCCGAACGCCGGTACGTTGAAGCTGTAACGGGTGTTATTAAGCTTAATTTGCGGGGCCAGCAGCACGGCAGGATCGAGCTTAATCTCGTATTTAGCGCCCATCGGCAACGGATTTTTCGGCGTAAAGACCAAAGTCCAGGCATTGCGCCATTGCCACTGGCCCTCGATGGCCGGGCTAAGCGTCACCCCTTTTTCCACTACTTTACCCACATCGGTCAGCGGTGCGACAGAATTGCGGAAAGCAAGCACCACTTCCTGCGGTGTGGACTTCGCGAGTGCATAATTAATGAGTTCAGGATCGGAAACCTTCACGCTGGTTTCCTGATATACCATCGGTGCCGGCTCAATCGGCTGCGGCCGGTTCAGCCACCAGTTCCAGCCGTAGAACGCACCACCGGCTGCACACAATAACACCACCAGCGCCAGGCCAATGGCTTTCGGATATTTATCCACCCCGCTTTCCAAACGCAGAAAAACGCGCTTCAGGCCGCCCGACAGCACCATCATCCAGGCGGGAGCACTCCAGCTCACATTGCCAATTAGCGGTTTGAACAGCCGCCTCAGCAATCCCAGAATAAAAGCCAGCAGGCGAAACACGCCTTTTACCAAAGTAAAAGGCAGACGAAGGATGAACCTTAATAAATCCATTATTGCAGCACCTTATGATCCTGGATCAACACCCGGAAAATAGCCTAACGCTTTAATTCACGTGTTAAATACAACCGCCGTGCAAACGAATAAATGCAACGAAATAAGCTGACTATTCAGTCTATCTGCCATCAAGAAATTTAGCTGCATTTTTCAGCAGGATTTCCCCACTGGTGTTATAACCGATGGCAAAAAGTCGAGGCACTACGCAAATTACCCTGGTGGATTGTTCAGCAACGAATCCAGATGCTGCAGCAACGCCAGCAGCGGCATGCAGTTTGGCTGTTTATCCTTCAGTGCCTCTTCAAAATAAGGTGCGATCATAAAACGCGTTGGTAATGCTGCTCCGGCATCCAGCAACGCCATCATCCGCGGCAGCAATACCCACTGCAGCCACTCTTCTGCCCGCATGCTGTCTACGCAGAAAGGTTCCGTGCTGGAAAAGGCCTCAGGTTCAGGCGGTGCCGCCTGCCACAGCGCCAAATCCTGCATGGCTTGTTCAATCGCCTGTAAACTTTGGCGAACCTGGTTTTCTCTATTCATCGACATTCCCAAACTCTGTGGCCCTGATTATCAGCGCGAAAGCATAGCATTTAAGCCATGCGGCGCCCAACTCCGCTGAGTTGACGATATCTGCACATTTTATCTGGTGGCACCGCACCTGACACGGCACAATACGCCCACTCAAAACCACACAGATGAAAGACATGTCCGCAATCTCATCAACTAAAAATCACGCGACACCCGGTAAAGCCATGTTGGCTTCGGTTACCGGTTATGCAATGGATGGCTTCGATTTGCTGATACTCGGCTTTATGCTGCCGGTGATCACCTCTGAATTGGGCCTGACCTCATCGGAAGCCGGTTCACTGGTCACTTGGACGCTAATCGGCGCAGTGATTGGTGGTGTGATCTTCGGCCACCTCAGCGACCGTTTCGGCCGCATCCGCATTCTGACCCTCACCATTTTGATGTTTTCCCTGTTTACCGGCCTGTGCGCTATCGCAGTCGGTTACTGGGATCTGCTCGCTTACCGTACGTTAGCCGGCATCGGGCTGGGCGGTGAATTTGGTATCGGCATGGCGCTGATCGCCGAAGCCTGGCCGGCAGAGAAACGCAATCGCGCTTCAGCCTACGTCGGCATGGGTTGGCAGCTTGGCGTGCTGGCCGCCGCCTTCCTCACCCCGCTATTACTGCCTTATATCGGCTGGCGCGGGATGTTCCTGGTTGGCCTGCTGCCAGCGCTGGTCTCTTTCTTTATCCGGCGCACCATGGGCGAACCCAAAGAATTTGCCCAACAGTTGGCTGGTGAACAACATCTGTCCTTCACGCAACGCGTAAAATTGCTGTTCAAGGATCGTGCAACAGGGAAGGCCAGCTTGGGGATCTTCATCCTGTGTTCGGTACAGAATTTCGGTTATTACGGGTTGATGATTTGGATGCCAACGTATCTGGCAAAAAACTTTGGTTTTTCGCTGACCAAGTCCGGTATCTGGACCGCTGTCACGGTGCTCGGCATGACCTTTGGCATTTGGCTGTTTGGGGTATTGGCTGACCGCTTCCCACGCTGGAAAATCTTCGTCAGCTACCAGATTGGTGCCGTCGTGATGGTCATTTGCTATGCCCAGCTCAGCGATCCAACCTTGATGCTGTTTGCCGGTGCACTGATGGGGGTATTTGTTAACGGCATGATTGGCGGCTACGGTGCCTTGATTTCCGACACTTACCCGGTACAGGCGCGTGCTACGGCGCAAAATATCCTGTTCAACCTGGGGCGTGGCGTTGGTGGGCTTGGGCCGCTAGTGATTGGCGTACTGGTGACTCAGGTTTCCTTTACGGCAGCCATCAGCCTGCTGGCGGGTATTTATCTGTTGGATATTTACGCCACCTTATTCCTGCTGCCGAAGAAGCAAAGTACGGGCGATGTCTTGGGGGCGATCGGTTAATCACGGAGGTTAATGCTCAACAACGTTAAACATTGTTGAGCATCGACTAACGGGGAAAAAGTTGGGGGCACTGCGTTAACAGTGCCCCCGGTTCGTTTTATAGCAATCCAGCTAAACAGTGTGCTCCCTGCTCAATCCCTGAAAACTTTTCCTTCGGCCATCCTGACCAAACAATCCTTGCTATATCCTGTAGCATCTTCCTGACGCGATTCCTAAGTCTTCCTGACCCACCAGCCATCCTATGCCAGCTCTCAATCTCCGTCCTGGAGGTGTCCTTGGTTTCAATCCTGAAACATCCTGAGCATCGTCCTGACGCCAATCCTTGTTCGCTCTTCCTGAGCGCATCCATTTCTTCTTCCTGAAGCCGCATCATCCTGATGCTTTCCTGCTCCAAACCGTTCCTATCCGGTAGACATAAGATCGCTTAATTCCTCCGGCTTCACAAGGCTATGTAAGACGGATTACAGCAAACTTTATTGAAGTTTTATCCTAAGTACATTTTAACTGATTGATCTGGATGGTAATAAGTCCAATATAAGCCAAGCATCAGAAAAAATTAAAAGCGATCTCTTACAGCCTTTGTAAGAGATATCTCACAAGCGCCCGATACAAAAAGGAAAACTAATTCAGCATTGGACGTAACATACTGAGGAAATGAGTTAACGAATGGGATAAAACGGTGCGTTTATCGCTACCAAATTGTTCAAGCACCACACTACCACTGACGTTACACAGCGACACCACCGTCATTTCCGATTCCGTTGTTGCCAAGAACAACGTTGGGGAAAGCTTGAGACGCTTTTGCGTAACCAGATGCCCAATCAGATTCTCCTGTAAACGGATAAAGTCATCCTCGCTCCATACCTGTAGCAACGTCATTTGCTGCGATTCAAACTGTGCGCCCATATCTCCTGCATATTGCTGGGTATAGAAAGTGTGGATATCCGGCCGCAATTGCAACTCCAGTGCGTTTTCCACCTTCACCAAAGTGGCTGCAGGAAGAAACGGCTGCGGTAGCCACAACACCTCATCATCGCGGTTTTCTACAATACAGGGTGAGGCCACGCCATACAGTTCCTGGCTTGCGGGGGCATGACCGCGCTGCTGCTGCCACAATTCGATATAACGCTGGGTAAATTCACGCAATGCGTGCGATACATCATAGTCCATATTTTTTCTCGCATACGGTAAACTGGCGGCCATTGTACCTTTCTCACACCAAGGTGACAGCTTATGTCCTCCTATCAAGACCATCAGGCTCTGTCAGCGCTGACGCTGGGTAAACCGACCGCTTACCAGGATCACTACGATGCCGCGTTATTGCAGGCGGTTCCGCGCAGTATGAACCGTGAGCCCTTGGGTCTGTATCCTGAAAACTTGCCGTTCCACGGCGCAGATATCTGGACACTGTATGAGCTTTCCTGGCTGAACGCCAAAGGCCTGCCGCAGGTCGCGGTGGGCGAAATCAGCCTGGATGCGGGCAGCATCAACCTGATCGAATCCAAAAGCTTTAAACTCTACCTCAACAGTTTTAACCAGACCCGCTTTCCTGATTGGGAAACGGTGCGCAATACGCTGCAGCGCGATCTATCAGCCTGCGCACAGGGGGAAGCCAGCGTTACCTTATGCCATGTCGACCAGATCGCCGGTTCGTCGATCGCCCATTTCGCTGGCGAATGTATCGATGCGCAAGATATCAATATCGACGACTATGAATTCAATGCTGGCTATCTGCAAAATGCCACCGGCGAGCAACAGGTAGAAGAAACGCTGGTCAGCCATCTGTTGAAATCCAACTGCCTGATCACCCATCAGCCGGATTGGGGGTCTGTGCAAATCCGCTATCGTGGCCCACAGATCAACCGTGAAGCGCTGCTGCGTTACCTGGTTTCGTTCCGCCATCACAACGAATTTCACGAGCAATGCGTTGAACGCATTTTTAACGATCTGCTGCGTTTCTGCCAACCGCAACAGCTGAGCGTTTATGCTCGCTATACCCGGCGTGGCGGGCTGGATATCAACCCATGGCGCAGCAACGTGCCCTTCGAACCTGCTCGTGGCCGTCTAGCCCGCCAATAATGCGAGGCAGTGCTCAACAACTGAGCTAACGAGTGGTTTTTATTGGTAAAAACCTGGGGACGGCGGTAAGGTTAAATCACTAATGTCCGCCATTTGGCTTGGCATTCTGGCAGGAAATTCAAAATTCTTACCGCAACGTGCAAAAAGGGAATACACAAACTGTTCTGCTGCGGTATGAATTATTACCGCCCCTAGATGGGCGTAAAGGAGTGACCTTGATTACACATATCAGCCCACTGGGCTCGATGGATCTGTTGTCGCAGCTAGAAGTCGACATGCTAAAACGCACCGCCAGCAGCGATCTCTACCGCTTATTCCGCAATTGTTCCCTGGCGGTGTTGAACTCCGGCAGCCAGACTGACAGCAGTAAACAGTTGCTGTCCCGCTATGAGACTTTTGACATCAACGTGCTGCGCCGTGAGCGCGGGGTGAAGCTGGAACTGGTCAACCCGCCGGAAGATGCTTTCGTCGATGGCCGTATCATCCGTTCACTGCAGGCTAACCTGTTTGCCGTTTTGCGCGACATTCTGTTCGTGCATGGTCAACTCGTCAGCGCCAAGCATTTTCAGGAAGACTCCATCCATATCACCAACCTGGTGTTCTCTATTCTGCGTAATGCCCGCACGCTGCACCTTGATGAAGATCCCAACCTGGTAGTGTGTTGGGGAGGTCACTCGATCAACGAAAATGAGTACCTGTATGCCCGCAAGGTCGGCAGCCAATTGGGCCTGCGCGAGCTGAATATCTGCACCGGCTGTGGGCCGGGAGCCATGGAGGCACCGATGAAAGGGGCCGCCGTCGGCCACGCGCAACAGCGTTACCGTAACAGCCGCTTTATCGGTATGACCGAGCCTTCCATCATCGCCGCAGAGCCGCCTAATCCACTGGTCAACGAGCTGGTGATCATGCCGGACATCGAGAAACGTCTGGAAGCCTTTGTGCGTATCGCCCACGGCATCATCATCTTCCCTGGCGGGGTCGGCACCGCGGAAGAACTGCTGTATCTGCTGGGTATTCTGATGAACCCGGAAAACAGCGAGCAAGTGCTGCCGCTGATCCTCACCGGGCCGAAAGAAAGCGCCGACTACTTCCGCGTGCTCGACGAGTTCATTATGAACACGCTGGGTGATGAAGCGCGCCGTCATTACACCATCATCATTGACGATCCGGCCGAAGTTGCCCGCCAGATGAAGAAAGCGATGCCGCTGGTGAAAGAGAACCGCCGTAATAGCGGTGATGCTTACAGCTTCAACTGGTCGATCCGTATTGCACCGGATCTGCAACTGCCGTTTGAGCCAACCCATGAAAACATGGCCAACCTTAACCTGTATCCGAATCAACCCGCAGAACAGCTGGCTGCCGCGCTGCGCCGGGCGTTCTCCGGGATCGTGGCAGGTAATGTGAAGGAAAATGGCATTCATGCCATTGAGCAGTTTGGCCCCTACAAGCTGCACGGTGATACGCAGATGATGAAGCAGATGGATAGCCTGCTGCAGGGCTTTGTCGCTCAGCACCGCATGAAGCTGCCGGGAACGGCTTATGTTCCCTGCTACGAGATTGTGGCCTGATCATCAATCCTGGGCGGTGTGACAGCCGCCCTTCTTTTTCCTGACGTTGTTACTCTCCATGCCAATACACTTACTGATCGTTGACGCACTGAACCTGATTCGCCGTATCCATGCAGCTCAGGGTTCCCCATGCCTGAATGCCTGTCAGAACGCATTGCAGCAACTGCTCCAGCACAGCCAGCCCACCCATGCGGTCGCCGTGTTCGACGAAGACGATCGCCATGAAAGCTGGCGTCACCAAGCCCTGCCCGATTACAAGGCCGGGCGTTCAGCGATGCCGGAAAACCTGCAGCAGGAAATGCCGTTGCTGCGCCAGGCGTTTGCCGCATTAGGCGTCGCTTGCTGGCATTCGGCAGGTAATGAGGCTGACGATCTGGCCGCCACGCTGGCAACCAAGGTGGCAAACGGCGGCTATCAGGTCACTATCGTTTCTACCGATAAAGGCTATTGCCAGTTACTGGCGCCAAATATACAAATCCGTGATTACTTTCAGAAACGCTGGCTGGATCTGCCGTTTGTGCAACATGAGTTCGGCGTGCTGCCGCAGCAGCTACCAGACTATTGGGGATTGGCGGGGATCAGCAGCAGCAAGATCCCCGGCGTTGCAGGCATCGGGCCTAAAACGGCGGTCTTGCTGTTACAACAGGCAGGTAGCCTCGACGCCCTGTTCGCCAACCTGCAACAGGTGCCAGAGAAATGGCGCGACAAACTGCAACAGCACCGCGAGATGGCTTATATCAGTAAACAGGTAGCCACATTGCGCACCGACCTGATCTTGGCCGGCAACCTGCAGCAACTGCGGTTACCGGTACGTTAAGCCCCTTGGCGCAACAGACAGCCAAGGGGAGAAGTGCAATCAACGCTCGTCGCGGCGGCCCGGAATCGCCGACCACATGCGGCGCACGTGTACGGTGATCTCTTCCCGATCGTGGTACAGCTGCTTGGCATGAACTTCTGCGCTGATATCCGCGGCAGCTAAGGCTTCCCGAATGCTCTGCAGGTTCTGAGAAACCTCTTCATAGCGCTTCTTCATCGGCAGCTTCAGGTTGAAGATCGCCTCGCGGCACCAGCCTTTGAGCAGCCAGTTGATCATCAGGCTGGTGACACGCGCCGGTTTTTCCACCATATCGCACACCAGCCAGTAGATTTTGCTGCTGGTCGGTTCAAATTTAAAACCGTCAGCGCGGTGATGGGTCACCTGCCCGGTCTCCATCAGGCTTGGCGCCATCGGGCCATTATCGACCGAATGCACCATCATGCTGCGTTTCACCAGTTGGTAGGTCCAGCCTCCAGGGCAGGCGCCCAGATCGACCGCATGCATACCGCTGGCTAAACGCTCATCCCATTCGTCGGCAGGAATAAATACGTGGAAGGCTTCTTCCAGCTTCAGCGTAGAACGGCTCGGCGCATCTGCCGGGAACTTCAGGCGCGGGATGCCCATATAGAATGGGGAGTTGTTGTTGCTGTAGGAATAGCCCACATAGCAGCAGCCCGGAGCGATAAAGAATACGTGCACCACCGGGCGAGTCGGGTTTTCACGCGCCATCAGCACCTTTTGCTCACGCATGGCGGCACGCAGCGGCACCGTCAGTTTGCGGCAAAACTTCATCAGCTCTTTGCTTTCGTTAGTGTCTGGCACTTCCACCCGCAGTTCACCACCGCGATCGACCACGCCCATCAGCATGCCAACAATCGGAGAGACACGATCCTCCGGCGGTAAATCACGCAGCAGTTCACCCACTACGATCATCTGACGGGCAAAAATCAGCTCACGGAATACGATCTCTCTGGCAAGACGATCGGCATCGTCCGGCTGATAGCATTCAAACAGCACATAACCACTGTTCTCTTTGACCCGCGCAAAGCCGAAGACTTCCAACTGGGCGGCCTTATCGGTAATTTCTGCCGCACACTCTTTTTCAAAGCCGGGGCGGCAGTACAACGCAATCTTATTCATGGCGCTCGGCCTTTTTCCTCAGACGCAAAGCGCCGATCAACATCAATACCCAACCGATCAGAAAACACATGCCACCAACCGGGGTAACATAAACCCAAAACTTCAGGTGAGATAGCGCCAGGCAATACAAGCTGCCGCTGAAAAACAGAATACCTAACGCCAACAGCGCGCCACTCCAGTAAAACCACAGGCTGACCTGGCGCAACATCGCAACAGCCAAAGCCAGAATGGCCAAGGTGTGGAAGCCCTGATATTCAAGCCCGGTGCGTATCCAGGCCATTTCGTTGGCCCCTAACGTATTGCTCAATACGTGCGCACCAAACGCCCCCAAAGCAACAAATAAAAAGCCGCTGATAGCGGCAAAAATCAGCATAGAACGACTACTCATCGTTATTCACCTTGTATAAGGTTAACCGGCCTTACTGTTCATAGCGAAAGCGGAACTTTTCCTGCTCGCTGGCTGCACGCGCCAGGATCCATTGGCGGAAGGCGGCTATTTTACCCAGTTCTGCCTGGCTGTCATGACATACCAGATAAAAAGCATTTTTACTGACCAGCACATCGTTGAACGGGCACACCAAACGGCCGGCTTCGATTTCGGTTTGCGCCATAACGTTATTGACCAACGCAATGCCTTGGCCGTGCACCGCCGCCTGCACCACCATCGCACTGTGGCTAAAAATGGGCCCCTGCTGCACGTTAATGTGCTGCAAACCTAACTGCCGGGTATAGGCCAGCCAGTCGCGGCGTGAAGTATCATGCAGAAGCGTATGATAAGCCAGATCGTCCGGCACTTTCAGCGCGTGTTCACCCGTCAGCAGCGTTGGCGAACAGACCGGCAGCAGATATTCCGCATACAGACGCTCGGCACGTACCCCCGGCCAGTTGCCGCGGCCATAGAAGATCGCAACATCAACGTCGTCCGCCAGTTTATCCTCTTCACGGTCAATGGCCTGTATACGGACATCGATCCCCGGATAAGCTGAATTAAAGCCAGAAAGGCGCGGCACCAGCCACTGAATGGCAAAACTGGGGGGCAGGCTCACCGTCAGGGCCCCCTTGGCGCTACGCGCCTGAAGCTTACGCGTTGCCTCATTGATCGAAGAGAAAATCTCTTTGATATCGAGGTAATAGCTTTGCCCTTCCTCAGTCAACAGCAGCGAACGATTACGCCGCCGAAACAGTTTCAGCCCAAGAAAATCCTCCAGCGATTTGATCTGGTGGCTTACCGCAGCCTGGGTCACAAACAGTTCCTCTGCCGCTTTGGTAAAACTCAGATGACGGGCTGCCGCGTCAAAAACCCGTAGCGCATTAAGCGGTGGTAAGCGTTTAGACATGAATTAGCTACTTTTGTGTAACAATTTTCCGAATGATTCGGCATAAGAAATCAGGCAGCGTTATCTATAACGCAATGAGCCTGCCGGAGTGCACCATTTTCATTAGTTTTTTTAATCCGAGACATTATAAATTGTCCGTTGAGCCTGCGCCAGTAAATACCTATAGTGACACCACTTCCTGAGCCGGAACGAAAAGGAATTGGGTGTCTAAAACGCCGATGAACTTTTGGCTTTGTGGTTGTGATGTTGTGTTTGCAAATTGTCTGGCAATCCAGACATGGTAGCTAAGCTACTGTTTTTTCACTTCCTGTACATTTACCCTGTCTGTCCATAGTGATTTTATGCAGCACCGCAAGATTTGCGGTGCTTTTTTTTGCTCGTCATTGCGCAATTCCTCGCAAATCGAATTATTCAGGATAACTTGTCTCAGCCGAAAAAATAGGACAGGATCATGCCCTGACGCAGCCAGTGATAACCCGCTTATGACAACTTTCAACCCCACCGATTTCCGCCAGCAGTTTCCAGCTCTCAAACAGGCAGGGATTTATCTGGACAGTGCCGCCACCGCACTCAAGCCACAGGCAGTAATCGATGCCACACAACGCTTTTACAGTGCAGATGCCGCCACGGTTCATCGCAGCCAGCACCGCGCAGCTCAGGATCTGACGGCCCGTTTCGAGCGGGCGCGTCAACAGGTGGCGACGTTGATTAATGCTCCGCAAGCGGACGACATCGTCTGGGTTCGCGGCACGACGGAAGCGATCAACCTGGTCGCGCAGAGCTATGCCCGCCCGCGGCTGCAGCCTGGCGATCAGATTCTGGTTAGCGAAGCTGAACACCATGCCAACCTGATCCCCTGGTTGATGGTGGCAGAGCAAACCGGTGCTCAGGTGGTGAAACTGCCGCTGGGCCGCGATCGGTTGCCGGATTTGGCGCTGCTGCCCACTCTGCTCAATGACAGAACGCGGGTTCTGGCATTAGGGCAGATGTCTAACGTAACCGGAGGTTGCCCGGACCTGGCTCTGGCGATCGAGCAGGCACACGCCGCCGGTGCCGTGGTGATGATCGACGGTGCGCAGGGCATCGTCCACTGCCCGGCGGACGTTCAGCGGCTCAATATCGATTTTTATGCGTTCTCAGGGCACAAACTCTATGGCCCGACCGGCATCGGTGCACTGTATGGCAACACTGCGCTGCTGGCAGAAATGAGCCCATGGCAAGGCGGTGGCAAAATGCTGACGCAGGCTTCTTTCAGCGGTTTTACCGCGCAGCAACCGCCGCACTGTTTTGAAGCGGGTACCCCCAATATCGCCGGTGTGCTTGGGCTAGCGGCGGCACTGGCGTGGATAAGCACCCAAGATATGCTGACCGCCGAACAATATAGCCGCGATTTAGCGCACAGTGCCGAACAGCGCCTGGCTCATTTACCGGGGTTCCGCAGTTTCCGCTGCTCCGGCTCCAGCCTGTTGGCGTTTGACATTGCCGGGATTCACCACAGCGACATCGTCACTCTTCTGGCCGAACAAGGCATCGCGCTACGCGCAGGCCAGCACTGTGCTCAACCACTGATGGCCGCCTTGGGGGTCAGCGGCACGCTGCGCGCCTCCTTCGCGCCCTACAACCGGCCCGAAGACGTCGACGCCTTGGTCAACGCGCTGGAAAGCGCCATCGAATTGCTGGCGGAATAAGATGAACCTGCTTGCCCCCCATCCTTTTGGCAGTGACATTACCGCCGAGATGCTGACAGCTAAATTTAACGTGCTGAAACAGTGGGAAGATCGCTATCGTCAGTTGATCGTGCTGGCAAAACAGTTGCCGCCATTGCCGGAAGCGCTCAGGCAAACGGAAATGGAACTGAGCGGTTGCGAAAATCGAGTCTGGCTAGGGCACCAAATGCTGGAGGAGGGTAGATTGCACTTTTATGGCGACAGCGAAGGCCGTATCGTTCGTGGTCTGTTGGCGATCCTGCTGACCGCCGTGGAAGGTAAAACACCGCAACAGATCCTGGCTGAGGATCCCTTAGCGTTGTTCGATCGCCTGACGCTGCGTAGCCAACTCAGCGCCACTCGCGCCAGCGGCCTGCAAGCGCTGGCTGCCGCCGTCAAAGATATTGCCGCACGCTACGCCTGACGCGCCGCTTTGGCGACCATCTTTTTCAATGCATGTGAAACGGCAACGAAGCCGAAGGTGGCGGTAACCATGGTTGCCGCCCCAAAACCTGCGCTGCAATCCATCTTCTTCGGCCCTTCCGCCGTGCTGCGGGAAGCACAGACTGTACCGTCCGGCTGTGGATAAACCAGCGGTTCGCTGGAAAACACACAGTCAATCCCCAGCTTGCCTTTGCTGTTTTTCACCACGTTGAAGTCATTTTTCAGCCTTTCACGCAGCTTCGCCGCCAGCGGATCCTGAATGGTCTTTGCCAGATCGGCCACTTCAATCCGCGTCGGATCGATCTGCCCACCGGCCCCCCCGGTCGTCACCACCGGGATTTTGAAACGGCGGCAATAGGCCAACAGCGCCGCCTTTGGCCGCACGCTGTCAATGGCGTCAATCACATAGCTGAAATTGTGGTTCAGCAACTCAGCGACGTTGTCCGGCGTAATGAAGTCATCCACACAGGTGACCCGGCACTCCGGGTTAATGGCCAGAATGCGCTCCGCCATCACCTCGGTTTTTGACTGGCCAACATGCTGGCGTAACGCATGGATCTGACGATTAGTATTGGTGACGCACACATCATCCAGATCAATCAACGTGATGGCACCGATGCCGGTTCTGGCCAGTGCCTCCGCCGCCCAGGAGCCTACTCCGCCGATGCCGATCACGCAAACGTGCGCCTGGGCAAACAGCGCCAGCGCAGACTGGCCGTACAAACGCGCAGTGCCGCCAAAACGCTGCAAATAGGCCTCTGAATAGGGGGTACTCATCTCGCTTTACCTTAATCTTGCAAATGATAAGGGCCGGAAGATCCGGCCCGTGCGGGTCAAACTCTGCGCGCTTTACTTTCAACGCGTGACCAGTTGGGAACCGCCCGAATTAGACGATTGCTGGTAAGCGCTGAACAGCGGCGTACCGCTGCTGGCTCCCTTCAGCACCCACACGCGGCCATAGTGGTTATAGTAACCCGCCGAATGGCCCGCTTCAGGGCCGATGCCTTGATACATGTCGAAATGCTGGCCTTTAATCGCACCGCCTACATCCAGAGCGACCATCAGACGCATTTCATATTTTCCCGTGAATTTACCCCGGTTGTCCAGCAGCGGCACTTCTGCCAGCAGCGTAGTACCTGCGGGGATCAACGAACGGTCAGATGCCACCGACGCTTTGGCCACCAGCGGTACGGCACTGGCCCCCTTCACCAAGGCGAAAGGTTGCGGATGGAAGAACACGAAGGAAGGGTTTTGCTCCAGCAGTTCGCGCACTTCAGCTTCACTGTGATTCTCCGCCCATTGGCGGATAGCCTGCATCGACATGTCAGCTTTAGCGACTTCGCCACGATCGATCAGCACCTTGCCGATACTGCGATAAGCATGACCATTTTTGCCGCTATAGCCAAAGAACACCAACGGTTGGCCGTTACCAAAATCGACATAGCCGCTGCCTTGGACTTCCATCATAAAGTTATCCATCAGCGAATTGGTGTAAGCAATGATGTAACGGCTATCGAGCGCGCCGGAGTAAATAGCCGCGCGATCCGGCAAGCGGCGTTTGCCTTTGTTTGGCATACGGTATAACGGATAGCGGAACTCACCCTGTTGGGTATAGCGGGCTTGCACAACCGGGGTGTAATAACCGGTAAACTGAACGTTACCGTAGTTGTCCATACCTTCCATCTGGTAGGCGCTGAGGCCGAACTGGCTCAGTTGACGCGTGTCCGCCCCCGAGGCCATCCAGTTTTGTACCGCTTGGTAAGTAGTAGTATTGCGGCTAAACAGAGCGGGAGAAGCATTCTTAATCTGCATCAACTGATCGGAGTAATCTTTGGCATTGACCGGAACGCCTCTGGCATTAGGTTGATCCACCAGTTCCAACGCCTGATCCAGACGGCCATCCTTATATTGCTGCCCCTGGTCGGTTGGCCTTGATGAACACCCCGCCAGTACGGCAATCACTAATCCACCCAGCAGATATTTGCCCCAACGTCCTTTCATTACAAGCTCTCTCAGACTGATATGTTCTATCGCCAGAACGATAACAAACGGCTACCAATAAAGGAATCTTTGCCGCCTAAAATTCCCCGCCAAGTAACTATGATGAAAAAAAAACCAACTTGAGGACTAATTCAGCATAAAAATGGCTTTAAGGGGATTATTTGCAAAAAGGGTTGCAACAAAACGCATGGAGAGTATAGTGCGCTTCCATCGGACGCGGGGTGGAGCAGCCTGGTAGCTCGTCGGGCTCATAACCCGAAGGTCGTCGGTTCAAATCCGGCCTCCGCAACCAACCGATACTGCAGCAGCGGTATCAGATAAAAGGTTGGATTCGATGGAAAAACAGGTATTATACGGACGCGGGGTGGAGCAGCCTGGTAGCTCGTCGGGCTCATAACCCGAAGGTCGTCGGTTCAAATCCGGCCCCCGCAACCAACCGATACTGTACCAGCGGTATCATATGAAAGTAGGTTTCGATAATACCAGTATCAAGACGGACGCGGGGTGGAGCAGCCTGGTAGCTCGTCGGGCTCATAACCCGAAGGTCGTCGGTTCAAATCCGGCCTCCGCAACCAATCTTGATAACAGCGAACAAGCACCTTAACGGGTGTTTTTTTGTTTCTAAAATTGGTGAAACCGCTATCAGGTAGGCATCCTTGCCTGCGGCTTAACGGCGAGCCTGCGCTCCACCGTTGGCAAAGTAAGCCTTAATCCCTGCCAGAATAGATTCCGCAACCTGCTGTTGAAAATGGCTGGTACGCAGTTTGCGCTCTTCCTCAACGTTGCTGATAAACGCCGTTTCAACCAGGATTGACGGGATATCCGGGGCCTTTAACACGGCAAAACCGGCCTGATCGACACTTTTTTTATGCAAAGGGTTAATTTTACCCATTCGGCTGAGCACTTCCTTGCCGAATTTAAGGCTGTCATTAATGGTGGCGGTTTGCAGCAAATCAAACAGCGTATGATCCAGATAGCGATCCCCACTCTTACTTACGCCACCAATCTCATCGGCGGCGTTTTGCGTCTGTGCCAGAAATTTGGCGGTATTGCTGGTCGCACCTTTGGTCGACAGGGCGAAAACCGAAGAGCCTCGCGCAGTACGGTTGGTAAACGCATCGGCATGGATGGAAACAAACAGATCGGCGCGCTGCTTACGCGCTTTCGCTACCCGCACTTTCAGTGGAATAAACACGTCTTCATTACGCGTCATAAACACTTTCATGTTCGGCTCACGTTTGATCAGCGTGCTGAGACGGCGCGCAATCTGCAGCACCACATCCTTTTCACGCGTTTTATTCTTACCGATAGCACCAGGGTCTTCGCCACCATGCCCCGGATCCAGCATGATCACCATCGGCCGATCGCGCCCCGCCTTACCGGCCTGGGGGGCTTGCGCCGGTAACGATCGCTCCAGATCCCCTTTGTTGTAATCCTCCAGCAATGCCAGCAGCGGATCATACTCTTCCCCCGTCCCACCTTGGGTAGGATAGAGATCCACCACCAACCTATTGCGGTATTCAGCCACCGGAGCCAGGGTAAACATATTTGGGCTGACGCTTTGCTTAAGTTCCAACACCAATCTGACGGTATTTCTATCAAACTGGCCAACGCGCACCAGCTTCAGGTAAGGATCCTCCTTGCGTACCTGCCGAACCAGCCCTTTAAGTACGCTATTGAGGTGAACACCTTCAACGTCGATCACAATACGATCGGGATCGCTCAATGCAAACTGTTGGTACTTGAGAGGCACGTTGGATTCCAACGTCACGCGGGTGTAGGTCGAAGAAGGCCAGATACGAACGGCAATCACGTGCGAAGCAGCAGCGAAACCTACGCGACTCACGCTCAGCAACCAGGTTGCGGCCACCCCTTGTAACAAACGACGGCGACCCAGATTGTGATTAGCGTTAGGCATACGGCTCCAGCGATGATATCCCCTTCATACTTCAAGTTGCCTGGGTGTTGGCTGCACGTGCTCAACCTAGTCACATAGTTCGCTATGCTCCTAGGGATTTACACGTTTGCCGCCTACAAACAACTCGAATTATTTTGGGTATAACGAGTTAAAAAAAACACCAAAAAGTAAGAATGACAAAAACTTTAACCAATACATCCGGGGCTGTCATCAGGAAATCTTTTTATGTTTTTTCAATTTATTAATGAATTAACTGAGTTAGCCAAGAATTCGACGCAAATTCCTGCTTGCCATCAGGGCAATAAAAGAATAAAAATACAAAAATACCGTATAAATATGCAAAAGAGGTTTTGCCGTGAAGGAACGTAGCACAGAGCTGGTCCAAGGATTCCGTCACTCAGTTCCCTATATTAATGCTCACCGCGGCAAGACGTTTGTCATCATGCTGGGTGGTGAAGCCATCGAACATGCAAATTTCTCCAATATCGTCAACGATATAGGGCTATTGCACAGTTTGGGGATCCGTTTGGTAGTGGTGTATGGCGCACGCCCACAGATTGACAGCAATCTGGCACAGCACAACTATGAGCCGATTTACCACAAGCATACCCGCGTTACCGACGCCCACACGCTGGAGCTTGTCAAACAGGCCGCAGGGTTGTTGCAACTGGATATTACCGCACGGCTTTCGATGAGCCTGAACAATACGCCGCTGCAAGGGGCGCACATCAATGTGGTCAGTGGCAACTTTATCATTGCCCAACCGCTCGGTGTAGATGATGGCGTTGACTATTGCCACAGCGGCCGTATTCGCCGCATCGACGAAGAGGCTATCCATCGCCAGCTCGACAGCAATGCGATCGTACTGATTGGCCCGGTGGCGGTTTCTGTCACCGGTGAAAGCTTCAATCTGACCTCAGAAGAAGTGGCAACTCAGCTGGCCATCAAGCTGAAGGCAGAGAAAATGATCGGTTTCTGCTCATCGCAGGGGGTAACCAATGCGGAGGGGGAAATCGCGCCCGAGCTGTTCCCCAACGATGCGCAAAAGCGCATTGAACAACTGGAAGCAAACGGCGATTACTATTCCGGCACCGTGCGCTTCCTGCGCGGTGCGGTCAAAGCCTGCCGCAGTGGCGTGCGCCGCAGCCACCTGATCAGCTATCAGGAAGACGGAGCGCTGGTACAGGAACTGTTTTCACGTGACGGTATCGGCACTCAGATCGTTATGGAGAGCGCCGAGCAGGTGCGCCGTGCAACGATCAACGACATCGGCGGGATACTCGAGCTGATCCGCCCGCTAGAACAGCAAGGTATTCTGGTGCGCCGCTCGCGGGAACAGTTGGAGATGGAGATCGACAAGTTTACGATTATCGAGCGCGATAACCTGACGATCGCCTGCGCGGCACTCTATCCATTCCCAGAAGAAAAAATTGGTGAGATGGCCTGCGTGGCCGTCCACCCGGATTACCGCAGCTCGTCGCGCGGCGAATTACTGCTGCAGAGGGTGGAAAGCCAGGCGCGGCAAATGGGCTTGCAGAAGTTATTTGTGTTGACCACGCGCAGCATTCACTGGTTCCAGGAACGTGGCTTTACCCCAGCCGAAGTGGACGTGCTGCCGATGCAGAAACAGGCGCTGTATAACTATCAGCGCCGTTCAAAGATCCTGCTGGCCGATCTGTAACCGTTTTATGGGCGCTGTATCACAGCGCCCTACTCTCCTGCCTGCAACCGTTCCGCCAGCCCGCTACGGCGCTGCGTCGGGGTGCGAATGGCGCTCAGCAAAACCTTGTCCGTAGCGTAAAGTGAAAGCTGCTGGCGTGCACGGGTAATGGCGGTATACACCAGCTCACGGGTCAGCACTGGCAGATAATGATTCGGCAGCACCAGCAGCGTATGGTCAAACTCCGATCCCTGCGATTTATGCACCGTCATCGCATACGCGGTTTCATGTGCCGGTAAACGGCTCGGCTGCACCGATTTAATACTGCCGTCCGGTAGCTGGAAATGCACCCGCAGCTCACCTTCAGCACCGGGCAAGGCGATACCGATATCACCGTTGAACAACCCCAGTGCGCTATCGTTACGGCCAATCATCACCGGCCGCCCCAAATACCAACGCCCTGCGGGGCCAGGGTTACGGCGGATCAACCCCGCGCGCTGCAACCCGCTTTCAATGCGTTCATTCAACCCGGCGACGCCAAATGGCCCTTCACGCAAAGCACACAGCACCTGAAAACGGCCAAAGGCTTCCAGTACTGTCGCAGCATCAGCCCCTGCGGCGACCCGTTTGAGATAATCACGGTATCCCACCACACAGGCATCCAGCAGTTGCTGATAATCCTCGGTTTCTGCCAGTGGATAACCAGCCACATCCGCATAGCGGCCATTTAACGCCGCCATCGCCTGCTTGCCATCCCCCGCATTCACGGCCAAGGCTAACTGGCCAATGCCGGATTTGGCATCAAACCGATAGCTCTTGCGCAGCAGGCACAGGCTGTCGCGCACGGCAGCCCCCACAGGCTGCCCCTGTAGCGCATAACCCGTCAAGCGAGCCAACTGCGCGGCTCGCTCTGCGCTGTAGCCCTGTTCGGCAAAACGACAGATATCCCCTAGCACCGCCCCTGCTTCCACCGAAGCCAACTGATCGCGGTCACCGAGGAATATCACCCGCGCTTCAGGTGGCAAAGCGGCAATCAGCCGTGCCATCATCGGTAAATCCACCATTGATGCCTCATCCACCACCAATACGTCCAGATGCAGCGGATTCCCACGGTGATAGCGCATCCGCTGGCTGTTGGGCTGCGCTCCCAGCAGACGATGCAAAGTGGCGGCTTCCACAGGGAAAAGTGCCCGCTGCTCCGGCGTCAAAGGGAGTTGGCGGCTGGCGGTGCCCAATGATTCCGTCAACCGTGCCGCCGCTTTACCCGTTGGTGCAGCAAGCTGGATACGCAAGCGCGTATCGCCGCCAAGTTGTACCAGTGCCGCCAGTAATTTGGCTACGGTGGTAGTTTTACCGGTACCCGGCCCGCCAGAAATAACGGCAATGCGGCGGGTCGCCGCCACGGCCGCAGCGATCTTCTGCCAGTCCGCTTCATCTGCCGCCTCGCCAAACAGCTGATCGAGGATCGCGCGTAGCTGCCCCTCTTCAACGGCTTGTGGCACCGCATCGCGACTGATAAAAGCCGCAACTTCCCCCTCGCTTTGCCACATGCGCTGTAAATACAGCCGTTGCTGCTGCAGCACCATCGGCGTGGCTGAGTTGCCATCACTTACCGCTGCCGATGACGCCAGGCGTTGTTGCCAACGAGCCAAATCCGGTTGCCCCGCGGCCTGCCATGCGGCCAATGCCAGCTCTGGCTGGCGGCCGTTGAACAGGTTTTCCGGTGACAACTGATCCAACAGCAGGCAAACGTGACCGGCTCCCGCCTCTGCGCTCAGACAGGCCGCTGCCAGCAGGAGCTCCGGCTCATCATGACCGGCAACAATCTGGGCAAAATGCACATCCAACGGGCGCAATGCGCCCAACATCAGCGCCTGATTCAGGATCTCAATCATTGCCCCTCCTCTACGCTGCTGGCAGTGCCGCTAAACAGACGATCCATCCCTTGCACCAGTGCTTCCTCCGGCCGACAGGTAAAAATCCCATTCCTTGGATGTTCAGCATCAACGCCGCGTAGAAACAGATAGATCACGCCGCCAAAATGGCGGCCGTAATCATAATCCGCCAAGCGATGCCCCAAATAGCGGTGCAACGCCAAAGTATAAAGCTGATACTGCAGATCGTAGCGATGCTCCGCCATTGCCTGTTCCATAGCCTGCTGGGTATAAGCACTGCTGTCTTCACCCAGCCAGTTGGATTTGTAATCCAGCAGATAGAATTTACCCTGCCAGCAGAACACCAGGTCGATAAAGCCTTTCAACATGCCCTGCACCTGCTGGAAGTTCAGCTCAGGGCAACGAGCAGAAAGCGGATCGTAACGCTTTACCAGTCGATCCAGATCTTGAGCCTGCAACAGCCCGTTGATCGGCAAGTAAAACTGCATTTCCGCCTGCTTGAATTGCGGAGTGAGATCGGAAAGAGCGACCCCGCTGTCATTAAGCGGCGTATTCAGCAACACCTGCATCCACTCTTGCAACACCGGCAACCAACGCTCCTCAAACCCCTGCTGCTGCAGCTGTTCCAACAAGGTTTTTTCATCAACCAGCTGCGTAAAATCCAAGGTTTCAAACAGGCTGTGCAAGAAGGTTCCTGGCGCTGCACCACGTGGGAAAGTGTGCGGGGTCAGTTGCGGTGCCTGTTCGGCCGCCTGTTCACCCGCAGCATCAACGTCCAACCGCGGCAACAGTTCCTGCATGCCTGCCGCCCCCTGCTGCAACCCGGTATAGCTGGTCACGCGCCAGAAATCCTGCATCCGCCGCGAAAAGTGTTTTGCCGCCAATTCAGCCATTGCCGTTGTTTGAGGCTGCCAAGGCTGCTGATCGGGCACCTCCACCAGAGCGAGTCTAATGCCATCCGTCGCCAGCCGTTGCAGACACTCTTTCAGGTAGGCGGCATCACCGGCCTGCCCGCCCTGCACCAGATACCCCAGCGCACTGCGGTGCAGATCCGTCTCCCCCTGTTTTTTGCGCGTGCCCAAAAACAGCGGTGCGATACCGATACTGCAGTGATATACCGAGCGGGTCAGCGCCACGTACAGCAGGCGCAGGTCTTCCGCCAGCCGTTCTTCTTCGGCCCAGCCCATGCTCTCATCATCAGCGTTGAGATCCAGCAGCGCCTGAAAAGTTTGGCGATCGTGGTACAACGCCTGCTGCTGTTGGCGGAAGTTACCGACAAAAGGCAACCATACCAGCTCGAACTCCAGCCCTTTTGACTTGTGGATGGTAATCACCTGCACCAGATGGCGATCGCTTTCCAGCCGCAGTTGCTGATTATCCGATTGGCGATTTGGCTGAGCGATCTGTTGTGCCAGCCAGCGTACCAACGCATGTTCACTATCCTGCTGCGCCGCCGCTTCCTGCAACAGTTCGCCTAAATGCATCACATCCGTCAAACGCCGCTCACCGCCGGGGCTGGCCAACAGGTTTTCAGCCAGATGACGCTGGGCCATAACCTCACGCAGCATCGGCAAAACGCCGCGCCGCTGCCAGTGGGTGCGATAGGCATCAAACTCGTTGACCAGCGCGTCCCAAGCCTGCTCATTCTGATTCAGGTTATCCAGCGCCAACGCATCCAGCCCAAGCAACCCGGTCGCCATTGCGCTGCGCAAAGTGCGTTCCTGCTCGGGTGCCAGCACCGCCTGCAGTAACCACAGCAAATCTTTGGCTTCTGGTGTATCAAATACGCTGTCGCGATTGGAAAGGTAAACCGAGGGAATGGCTAACGCGCTGAGCGCATCGCGCACCAACGCCGCCTCGGCACGGCTACGCACCAGAATAGTGATATCCGACGCCTGTACGCTACGGCGCTTATCACCCTGCACCAACCAGGCCTCTCCGGCCTGCCCGGCGCTGAGCCAGTCGCGGATCTGCATCGCGCACCAGCGCGCCATCAATTGTTGGTAATCGCTTACTCCAACCCCTTCCCCTTGCTGCAACCAAAACTGCATAGCCGGTTGTGGCTTGTTCTGCCATTCAAACACCAGCCCCTGATTTTTTTGCGCGGCAGCCACATCAATAAATGGGATCTGTTTGAACAGAAAAGGGTTTTCCACCTGAGCAAACAGCTTGTTCACACTGCCCACCATCGCCGGTGATGAACGCCAGTTGGTTTCAAGCGTATAGTGGGCACTTACTTCTGAACGAGCACGCATATAGGTGAAAATATCCGCGCCGCGGAAAGCGTAAATCGCCTGTTTGGGGTCGCCAATCAGCAGCAAACCGCAATCTGGCTGGCCAAGATAAAGTTTTTGAAAGATACGGTATTGCTGGGGATCGGTATCCTGAAACTCATCGATCATCGCTACCGGATAACGCTGGCGAATCGCCTGAGCCAGTTGTTCACTACCGGCACTTTGCAGCGCCGCGTCCAGCTTGCTGAGCAGATCATCAAACCCCAGCTCGGCACGCTGACGTTTTTCTTGCGCAATAGAAGTGCGTATCTCACTTAATGCACGAGCCATAATCAGGTCGCGCAGCGTTAAGGGTTCAGCAAACAGTTCATCAATCGCCACAAACAGCGTGTGGCGTGGCGCTTCCCCTTTTTTGGTTTTCTCCAGCAATACTGACTGACGGAATTTCTCCAACTCTTTAGGCAACTGATAATCCTGCGTGACCTGCCCGGCCCATTCACCGACCTTATTCAGCCAATTGGGCAAGTGTTTACTGCTATAGCTGCGCTTATCGACACCCGACTGGCTGATGAACGCCTCCAGTTCCCCCGCATTGGCCTGCCACAGCGTTTTGATGGCATCAATACGTGCCACTATCTGTTCATGGCGCACCAAGAGCGTTTCATCATCTCTCGGCGGCTGACGCAATGCCGGGGCTTCCCCCTGCAAATAACCGGCAAGATCGCTTAATAACGCCTCCGGGCCGCTCCACTCCTGGCTTACGGCTCTTGCCACGTTCAACGGCAAAGGGTAGCAATGACGCCGCCAGAAATCCGCGCAGGCCTGGCGGCGCAGCGGTAGCTCATCCTGTATCAGCGTTTGTTCAAACAACATGCCGGACTCGAAGGCATTGTGAGTGAGCATTCGCTGACAGAAGCCGTGAATGGTGTAGATCGCCGCTTCGTCCATCTGCCGTTCTGCCGCCAGCAGTTGCGCTGCCGCATCAGACAGATCGCCAATTTCTGCCATCAGTGAAGAAAATAGCGGATCGTCACTTCGCCCGCGCACGCAGGCAATTCGCAATGCATGAATATTGCTGCGGATGCGGCCACGCAACTCCTCGGTAGCCGCCTCGGTAAAGGTCACCACCAGAATTTCTTCTACCGTCAGAGGGCGATGAAAAGCCGCTGCCTGGCCCAGGCCAAGCAGCAAACGCAGATAAAGCGCCCCAATGGTAAAGGTTTTGCCGGTTCCTGCCGAAGCTTCGATCAGCCGCTCACCAAACAGCGGTAACGTCAGCGCATCAAGCCTCTGGGGAACAACGGTCGTCATGGTGTCGTCACCTGACGTGGCAGCGTTTGTTGCAGAGTGGAGGTATTAGGGTAAGTCACCCAGCCTTCACCCGGCACGGCAAAATCGGCCTTTTCCTGGCTGCTGCCACTCACCTGTGACAACACGGCCAACCCTTGCGGCTGAATAACCGCCTGATGGAAATAGTCCGCCAATTTGGCCGGCGTCAGTGCCGCGATCTGTTCAATCAGCTTCTGACGGGTATCGAAGGCGAAATTACCGCGATCAAAATCATTACTGAAGCGCCCCGCCTCCTCGGACAAAGTTTGTGGCCGCTGTTTCAGTTCATTGATCATTGCCTGCTTGTACTGGGCGAAATCAGCCTCACTCATCTCACGCAAACGTTTTTCAGCCTTGGGATAGAAATCCTGATAACGCTGATAGAGATGATCGGGCTGCTTGCTGTTGCTTTGCAGCAGGAAGCCAACCCCCCACTGACGGCCGACCGAGGTGGCAAAAGCGAACACGGCATAACCGAGCTGCTCCTGGGTGCGCAACTGGCTGTAGAACCAAGGCTGGATGATCTGCCCCAGCAACGAGCTATAAGCCATGCTGGCTACTTCATCGTAACCGATAGGCACATATACCGCCGCCAGCGCCGAGTCGGTGCTGCTGCCAGGGCGTTGCAGATTTGCCAACTGATTCTTGGCAACCACCACATTTTCACCATGCCACCAGGTGACACCGGTACAACCCAGGTGCTGTTTCAGCGTAGAGGCCAGCGTATCTACCTGCTGTTTGCTCATGTTGCCGACCACCAGCAGTTCTGGCGTGGCTTCAGTCATCAAGCTGTCGCGGTAGGTCAGCACATCCTTCAGCGTCAGCGTTTTCAGCACTTCCCGCCGTTCACTGCGCTCGGTATACGGCACGCGCGAAAGCATCTGCACCGGTTGGATCGCCAATTCAAACGCTTTGCCCTTCTCGGCTGCATCCAACTGCTCCAGATACCAGGATTTAGCCTGCGCCAGCTGTTCTTCCGTTGGCGTGAAGCTGGAATAACCTTGAATCAGCGAGGTCAGCAACTGCGGTAAACGCTGGGTAAAGCCGCTGGCATTAAACATCAGGCCGTTGTTTGGCGAAGTAGAGAAACTCAGCCCACCAACGGAGGCCTGATAGCTCAACTGATCGAGCGACAGACCAGCCAAATAATCCATCAGGGAAAACAGCACCTGATTACGCGCAGAATCCATGGTTTTGGGATTGCGTAAGGCCACGGTGACATCGGCCTTGGGCTCATCGGCAAAGTAACGGCTCGGCATATACAACACGCGCAGGCCCGGCTGATTCACCACCATTTCCGGCTTGGTAAATTCATGCAACGGAGCGTTCAGAGTAAAATCATCTGGGATATAGGGGTTCAACGTTGGCAGAGACAGCGCGATCCCTTGGCTCAAGCGCTGCCACTTTTCGAAACGCTCCGGCGTAATTTTATCCACCTGATAAGGGGCTTCAACGAAGTAAGCCGTCTTGTTATGCTTTTCGTCCGGGCTGATAAACCAGATACGCGCATTCTGCGGCGTCATCTGGTCCAAACGCTCTGCTATCGCTTTCGGATCAAAACGATCCGCCAGATACGGGGCATCCAGCGTATGCTCGATCGGCACACGCAGCATGGTATCCACCAACCACTCGATATAATCCATATTGCGGGTAATCGACGGATAGCGGAAATCCAGATTCAGAACATTGGCAATCTCATCAAAATAGCTGTGTTTGATCCCTTCGCTGCGCAACATACTCAGATAGCTGAAGATGGCCGCAACCACCTTGTCACGCTCCTGCAGACCTTTGTCAGTCAGCGAAACGCTAATGGAGAAAATCCCCCCGTTGCGGTCCACCATGGGATCGGCACCGGCGTTGATCGCATCGGCCAGCCCCTGTTTCTGCAACCAATCTGAAAGCGTATTCTTGCTGCGGTTACCAATCAGGTAGCTGATATAGGTATCGGTTTTACTGCGAAATTCCGCGCTGTTATTGTCAATGCGAAACTCAACTTTCAATTGTTTACGCGGCTGCGCGGGCACGTAATGAATAATGATGCCCTGCTGCTCAGGGGTGACAGCAGGAACGGTGATCGGCGGCACCTGCGCCTCACGATTCGGTATACGGCCAAAGGTTCTGGCGGCCAGCTCCGCCATTTCCGCCAATGGCTGGTTGCTGTATAACACCCCCATCATCAGGTTGGCAGAATAATAGCGCTGGTAAAAACGGGTCAGTTCATCGTGCAATTTACTGCCTGGCTTGTCCTTCAGAGTCTCAAGATTACCACCGGCAAAACGGGCACTGGGGTGCTCAGGGTTCAGCGTTTCGGCGCCAACCTGGGCCATACGCATGCCGTCGCGAGAACGTGCCATCGTCAATTCAGCATTCACCGCATTGCGTTCACGATCGGCATTCACCGGATCCAACAGCGGTTCGGCAATGGCATCGGCCATACGATCCACCGCGGGCTCCAATGCGTTATTCTCCACCTCCAGATAATACGCGGTGCGGTAAGACGCAGTGCTCGCATTGTGGCTACCGCCGTGTTTTTTCAGGAATTCAGCAAGATTTTCCGCTTCTGGATAGCGTTTGGATCCCATCAAGACCATATGCTCAAGGTAATGAGCCAATCCAAGCTGGCTGGCTGGGTTTTCCAGCGACCCGACCGGTAACGCCAGCGCTGCCAGTGATTTGGGGGCCTGCGCGTCGGAAACCAGCAGCACCGTCATCCCATTCGCCAATTTGATGGCCTGGTAATGGCGCGGATCGTGCTCGCTTTTGTGGATCTTTTCCGCCAGCGGTTGCCATCCTTGAGTGGCCCAGCTTAACGGTACCCAAAACATAACCAACAACACTAACCCGGTAATGCGGGCCAACTGTTTACGCATATCCAAAATAAACCCCTATTCTTTTGCCATTACGCCAACTCCCTTGACGCTAACGACACTCTGCAAAACAACACAACGAAAAGTGATGCCCAATAAATTTCATGTTACACGGCCTAAAAGACGGCGAGTCTATGCCTGTACGCCATGTAAGACCGGAAACAACCCTAATGGTTGAATATAAACTCAGCTATTTTTTATCATCTCCACTGCACCAGTACCACCCAAGGATTATCATCCGAGGTTATTACGCGCCAGCGGTAGCAGGTAACGTTCTGTTTCGCAGAGAATTTGATCAAGATAGTTGTTATCCATCTGCCGGAAAACGCGCTGGATATAGGGATCGGCCCCTTCTCCCGGTATCCGCTGATCCCCCTGCCAGGTTTGCAACAGCTTGGCGCGCGCTTTGATTTGCACTTCTTCAGCCCAATCAATCTGCTGCGTTTCCGCCTGGTAACACTGGCTCAACCAAGCCCAACCGCTTTTGTTCAGCAGCATCAAAGGCTGTGATAACCCACGCTGATAACCGGCAACCAACTCCACCAAACGATCATGGGCCTCTTCGGCGGAAAGCGCTGCAAAGCGCCAGGTGGAGTCCTTGCGCCCGAACATGCGGCTGGTTCCCGTACCACCGGCGCAGCAATACACCAGGTGCTCCAACCAAAGCAAAATACCGTCTACGGCTGAAAGCGTGGCAGGCCGCCAACGCAGCAGGCCATCCTGTTGAACTTGATGCAACCAGCCGCTGATACGCGTGCCTGCAACCTCAATATCCAGTTCCAGGCTGTTGTTTTCCTGCCGCTCACTGCGCACCCGTTCTGCCAGTTCATGCATCTCTTCCTGCTGCGTTTGCCAGTAGATCTCGCCAAATGCCCCATAGGGTAAAGCGCCGGCAGCGCGTACCCGCTGGAATAACCGCGCTGTATCCTCTTGCTCTATCAGGGTATTCAGCAGTTGGCTGTTAAATTGATAGCGGCTGAGGTTATCCAGAGTAAAAGGCTCTTCTTCCGGCAGGTCGATCTCTTCCAGCATAAAGTTAACGCCAAGACGGAGCTGGAAAAACGCTCGTATTGGATGGCGGTAAAAACGCAGCAACTCATCCAGCGAGATCGGTACGTTATCTTCAACCTGCAGCGGCTGATTAAATGCCGGATAGGCCGCCCCACGGCCATCTGCCGCGGGCAGCCACTCTGCAGCATAACTTTGTGTTTCACTCCCTGGCTGGAAGTTTTCGGCAGCAAACGGCATCCGGCTGTGCCACTTAAGCAAATGTTCCCCCACCCGGTGCGCACTGGCATCGGCATCGCAGGCTTCATCACCCGGCAAACAATAGCTCTGCTCCAGATATTCCAGCAGTTCGGTCACCAGCACCGAAGGATAGCGTGCGCTGTTATCCTGGATCGAACGGCCGATAAAGCTGATGTAAAGCCGTTGCTGGGCTGAAAGGATCGCCTCAAGGAACAGATAGCGGTCATCGTCACGGCGGCTGCGATCGCCACGCTTCACCTGTTGAGCCATCAGGTCAAACCCCAACGGCGGCAGGGTGCGTGGATAAACCCCATCGTTCATCCCCAACAGGCAAACCACCTTGAACGGAATGGAACGCATCGGCATCAGGGTACAGAAGTTGATCTGCCCGGCCAGAAAACGTTGGCTAATACGTTGTTGATCGAGCCGGGCCGCCAGTTCATTACGCAGCAGCGTCAACGGCACCGTATCGGGATAGCGTGCCGACAACCCGTAACCGATAATCTTTAGCCAGTCCTCTTCAATGCGTGCTAGTGCTTCTTCTGTTTCTCTGTCGGTTTGGAAGAAGCTATCAAGCAAGCGCCGGCACAGGGGTAACCATTCGCTCAACGAGCGCTCTTCACTCAGGATCTTTCGCCAGTCACTGAGCTGAGACAGCAGATCGGCCAGTTGCCCGGCCAGTTCGGCAACCAATCCGCTCGATTCGTCATACGGCAGCACGCCTTGCCAATCACCTGCGTTACTGTCCATCGCATATCCCAACAGCATGCGGGTAATGCCAAACCGCCAGGTGTGTTGGCCGGTTGCTGGCAATGCCAGTTCACGCACGTTGTCATCATCCAGCCCCCAACGCACACCGGCCTCCCCCACCCAATGGCGCAGCAGGCGCAACCCCTCTTCCTGAATCGAAAAACGGGCCGCCAATGCTGGCACCTCCAGCAGTGCCAACACCTGCTCGGAAGTAAAACGGCTCTGCGGCAGATCGAGCAATGAGATAA
Organism: Serratia sp. MMO-28; assembly: GCF_037199905.1. Taxonomy (NCBI): domain Bacteria; kingdom Pseudomonadati; phylum Pseudomonadota; class Gammaproteobacteria; order Enterobacterales; family Yersiniaceae; genus Serratia; species Serratia sp. MMO-28. The sequence continues at coordinate 296,446 of NZ_JBBCVB010000001.1, read as the reverse complement.
CAGCCTGTAAAGCAGGATGCGCCTGGCGGGCTTTGCGATCGGAGATGGCAAACGGCAGATAGCGCTCGGCAGAGGCATTGCCGAAAACGGCCTGAATATAGGGGGTATAGCTGTCGATATCCGCCACCATCACGATGATATCGCGCGCAGTCAGTTGCGGATCTTCGGTCAGCATAGCCAGCAGGTGATCGTGCAACACTTCAACTTCACGCTGCGGGCTGTGGCAGGCGTGCAGGCTGATCGAACGATCCTGCGGATCCAACAGGCGTTTATGGCCGCTGTATTCAAAGGTTTCCAACGTGGTGCCGATCACCGCGTGGTCTTCCAGCTCCAGCATGTCGTGCTGGATGGCGTGCAGCAGGCCGTCTGGTGGAATATCGACAAAAGCATCAATTTCCTGCACGGTATCCATCTGCGACAGCAAATACAGATGGTCACGCCCCAGTTTGCCCCATGAAGCGAGCAGCGGATTACTCAGTTGCTGCTCACCTTCGGCATCAAACAACTGTGCAGCCTGCTCTGGCTGGCGGAATAACCCTTGTTCCCGCGCCTGATGGTAGTGGCGGCGTTTGCGGCTTTGCAGGCGGGCAAGGAACGCATAATCCTGAATATCCCCCCAGTAATAACGGCAGGGGTTGGTAAACATCAGGTGGATATCAATATGCTTGCCAAGCGCCTGTAGTGCTTCCAGATAGACCGGTGGCAAAGCTGAGATACCGCAGATAAACACGCGGGGTGGCAAACCGGCCGGGCATTGTTCAGCATTTTCCAACGCGCTGATAAAGCGCCGATATAAATTGGCGCGGTGCCACTCAGCCTGCCCCAGTTCATCCGTGTACTCAACCAATCTGCGCCACAAGGCTGCCTGCCATTGCTGGGCCTCCGCCAAACCTTCAACAAGCTCTTGGCGCTGCCAGCTTTCCAGCCACTGCGGGCGATAAACCAGGTACTGGTCAAACAGATCTGCCACTCTGCCAGCAAGCTGGTGGATCTTGCGCTTATCGCCATCATCAGTCAGGTAATGCTGCAAGGGTGCAAACTCGGGCTGCACCAGCATCTCTGGCAGCAGCCACATCAGTTTCCAGGTCATGGCATCTTTGCTGAAGGCGCTCTCTTTGGGGATCCCCGGTAAAACCTTGGTGAACATATCCCAGATAAAGGTTGCGGGCAGAGGGAAAGTGATATTCGCCGCGATCCCCAACTGTTCTGCCAGTTGCATTTGCAGCCACTGCGCCATACCGGGGCTTTGTACCAGCACCACTTCCTGCTGAAAAGGATCGGCCAAGGGCTCTCTGGTTATCAACGTACTGGTCAGCGTTTTCAGTAAGTCCAACTGATTGGAGTGATAAACCCTAAACATGCTGCTCCTTTAAACCGAATAAATTAGGCGTTCTGATTACCGATCAAGGCAATACCATCGGCTAAGTTCAACCTGCTGCCGCAGTGGCGTTTGTATTTTTACCGTGCGCCGCTGGCAAGGAGCTTCCACCCGCAGGGTTTCAATTTCACGCTGCCAGTTCGGAGGTAAAGGCACGGTATTATCCTGCGTCAGCGCCCCGGCGTTAAACATTTCCAATTGGTGATGCGCCAGCGACCAAGCTTGTCGGTATTGCCATTGCCGCTGAAAGGACTGCAACAAAACCTGCTGATATTGTAACAGCCCCAGCAGCGACACCGCGAATAACAATGCCGCAATCAATACTTCAGGCAGGCTAAACCCCTGCTGCCCCTGTAGATGGGGGATTTTAGTCGGCACAGTCACTCTCTTTTTTCTCCGGGCAGAAATCCAGCCAGCCCCCTTTTTCCGCCTGCAGTTGGATGTCTCCTGCCGCACTGGTTTCGCTAGCCAGTTGGTATAACCACAGCGGTTCGGCATCGGGGAGCACTCCCGCGCCGCGTACTACCACGATACCGGCCCGGGAAGATCGCCGAGCACAGGCTTGCAGCGCATCGGTAGGCTGTTGACGACATTGCCATCTGGTGGCAGTGAGCTGCTCACGGGGCCAATGCTGCACCAGCCCCCAGCTCAAGGCAGAAGCCGCCTGATTGTAGGCGCGTAAATAACGCTGCTGATCAACCGCCAGCAACAGGGCGCTGTCCAGTTGCCGCTGCTGGGCATTGAGCAGCATCAATCCCATCACCAACAGCAGCATCACGGCTGCCAGCGTGCTACCACCTTGCTGTGTCTGCATGCTCAGAGAGCCTCCATACTGACCACCCACTCCAGGCGCTGCTGAATATCTTCCCGCACGCTTGACCGCCCCCCCAAGGCTGAACAACACCAACGACTTGCCGTCATGACCGGCAGTTTCACTGATGGAAAAGGTGTTAATGCGCACCTCTTCCGGATCGTGCAAGCGTTCCCAGCCGTTACCCCGGCAGTGGGTAACACCACGCTGCCCCTCCAACGCACCGGCTCGCAGGCGATAAGCGAAATACTCGGCATCACCGCTATTTTCCCAACGGCCATTTTGATTAAGGTCATAAGCGACAATCACGCAACTGTTTGGAACTTCGCCCTCCGCATTGCCGATCAAAAACGCCTGCCCCTGGCACTGCCCGGCACAAAACCCAGCACGGCGCAGATCTTTTTCAATACCGAAAGCCAACTGACGCAAGACCAGTTCCAAGCGGTAATGGCGACCCGCGTCGGCGGTTTGCTGGCGCAATACCGGCAAAGCCTTGGCCGCAGCGAGCGCAATCAGGCTGCCAAACGTCATCGCCAGCATCACTTCTGGCAAAGTAAAACCTTGTTCTAAGGCTGGCACAGGGCGATCCCTCGAATAACCGTGTCTTCACTGCACAACCGCAGGCGCCCTCTGGCAGACAGCACCAGGCGGATGCGGCCTGCCCCATTGCTCAACAAGATATGCCCGGCCTGCGCGTTGTTACGTAACCCATAAAAACCCATCTCTTTTTGGGTGAAATCCTGTAGTTGCACATCAATGTCGACCGGAGTAAACACCCGTCCAGGCGCAGAATCGCAGCGCGTTGCCGTTGTTCCACTCCCAACACACCAAGGCTCCCCCTGCCTGAACCACAGCAAGGCATTACGGTTGTGCCAGTTGGCATCAGCCTGCAGGCGCGTCAGGAAAGCCAGCAGTTGCTGGGCCGTCTGTTCCAGCCGCAATGCCTGTTGATAAAGCTGCCACTGGCCGACACCCCACGAGGTCAACATGCCAGCCAGTAACATCACTACCAGCAGTTCAATCAGCGACAGGCCCTGCTGGCGGTGGCCATAGCGGTATGGATATCGGTTCATCTGGCGAGTGTAATGTGCCGCACTGTCGGCTGCACAAGCGTTTACTCAGGCTGGAAAATGCCACGCAAAGTTTTTATGCACTTAACAAGAAAACCGCGAAAAACGCGCGCGGCTTCGCATTGCTGGCGAAGGAAGGAGAGAAGAAGTGAGTGATATAAAGAATAAGGGCTCAGTCATCAATCAACTGAGCCCTTTCAGCTATCAAAGGATATCAGATGGCAACGGGTGCCTTGATCGCCGGGTGCGGGTCATAGCCTTCAATCTCGAAGTCTTCGAAACGATAGTCAAACAACGACTCTGGCTTACGCTTAATCACCAGCTTAGGCAGCGCGCGCGGCTCAAGCGTCAATTGCAGTTGGGTCTGCTCCATGTGATTGCTGTACAGGTGGGTATCCCCGCCGGTCCAGACGAAGTCGCCTACGTCAAGATCGCACTGTTGCGCCATCATATGCACCAGCAACGCGTAGCTGGCAATGTTGAACGGCAGCCCCAGGAACACATCGCAAGAGCGCTGATACAGTTGGCAGGAGAGCTTGCCGTCGGCCACGTAAAACTGGAAGAAAGCATGGCAGGGTGCCAACGCCATCTGATCCAGTTCACCCACGTTCCACGCAGAAACGATGATACGGCGTGAATTCGGATCCTGTTTCAACTGGTGCAACACGTTGCTGAGCTGATCGATCTGGCGGCCATCTGCCGCGCCCCAGGCACGCCATTGCTTGCCATAGACCGGGCCAAGATCGCCATTCTCGTCGGCCCACTCATCCCAGATCGTGACTTTATTTTCACGCAGATAGGCCACGTTGGTTTCACCATTCAGGAACCACAGCAGTTCATGAATAATCGAACGCAGGTGACATTTTTTAGTGGTTACCAGCGGAAACCCTTCCTGCAGGTTGAAACGCATCTGGTGGCCGAAAATCGACACCGTGCCCGTGCCGGTACGATCGGCTTTAGGGGTGCCCTCGGCGAGCACTTTATTCATCAAATCCAGATACTGTTTCATTTTTCCTCACGACAGTTGTTGCTGCGGGCGACGACGGTACGCCCAGATCATCATAATCACACCGGCCACCACCATCGGTATGGACAGTATTTGCCCCATGCTGATCACGCCATCAAACAGACCAAGCTGGGCATCCGGTTGGCGGAACGCCTCGACGATAATGCGGAATACGCCATAGCCAATCAGGAACAGGCCAGAAACCGCCCCCATCGGACGTGGTTTGCGGATAAACAGGTTCAGAATGATAAACAGCACCACGCCTTCCAGCACCATTTCATACAGTTGCGACGGATGGCGCGGCAACACACCATACTGGTTCAGTATTGGTAACAGGCTCGGATCGGCGGCGGCAATGGCGATATCTTCATTACGAGAGCCGGGGAACAACATGGCCCAAGGCGTATCCGTGGTCACTCGCCCCCAAAGCTCACCGTTGATGAAGTTACCCAAACGGCCAGCACCCAGGCCAAACGGGATCAGGGGCGCAATAAAATCAGAGACCTGGAAGAAGGTGCGTTTGGTGCGGCGGGCGAACCACAGCATCGTCAGGATCACCCCCAACAGGCCGCCGTGGAATGACATCCCACCGTCCCAGACCTTGAATAAGTACAGCGGATTATCCAGAAACAGCGGCAGATTATAGAACAACACGTAACCTACGCGGCCACCGATAAATACGCCGAGGAAACCGGCATACAACATGTTTTCCGCTTCGTCCTTGGTCCAGCCGCTGCCGGGCTTGTTGGCGCGGCGTACCGCCAGCCACATGGCAAAAATAAAGCCTACCAGGTACATCAGACCGTACCAGTGCAAGGATACCGGGCCGATGGAAAAAATCACCGGATCAAATTTAGGAAACGCCAGATAGCTATTGCTCATCTATCACCACAACATGTCTGTTATTCTTCCCCATCTGGGGGCGGCAGGTGCCAAACGCGGCATCGGAGGGTTCCCGATGAATGTCGAGTTGCAGCCAAGTCACGCATCATAACATAGGGTTAACGGCGTCCGGGCTTGGCTACAGGGAAAAGTTCTGTAAAAACGCAACTCAACGGCCACCGCGAATCAGCCCGCCCATACCACGCCGCTCCATAAAGGCCGCCACCTGATGGCGCACTTCAGTGGTCATCTGGGCACCCAGCACTCGCTGAACCAAGCCTTCGGCATCGGACAGCTCGATATTACGCAGCAGGTATTTAATCCGCGCTACGCTGCGCCCATTCATGCTCAGATTACGGTATCCCATCCCCACCAGCAGCAGAGCACCCATCGGATCGCCTGCCAGTTCGCCACACAGGCCAACCTGCAGCCCGGCGGCCGAACCCTGATCGATGATCAGCTTCAACACCTGCAGCATGGCGGGGTGCAAGCTGTCGTAGAGCAACGCCACCCGAGTATTATTGCGATCTACCGCCAACAGATACTGAGTCAGATCGTTGGTGCCTACCGAGATAAAATCAACACGCCCAGCCAGGTAAGGGATCAGGAAAATCATCGACGGCACTTCCAGCATCACGCCGATCCGCGGTTTGGGAATGTCATATCCCAACACCTCTTCCACTTCGCGCCCGGCGCGATCGATCAGGCGTTTTGCCTCGTCAACCTCTTCCAGACTGGAGATCATCGGCAGCAGAATCCCCAGATTACCGCTGCTGGCATTTGCACGCAGCATGGCACGCACCTGAACGAGAAAAATTTCCGGCTGATCCAGCGTCACGCGGATGCCGCGCCACCCCAGGCAGGGGTTTTCTTCGCTGATCGGCATATAAGGCAGCTGTTTATCTGAGCCAATATCCAGCGTGCGCAGCGTGACCGGTTTGTTCGGGTAAAGCTGCAACATGCCTTGATATTGTGACACCTGCTCCTCTTCCGACGGGAAACCGCTTTGCAGCATGAACGGGATCTCGGTCCGATACAGACCCACGCCATCCACGCGCCCGCCGAGCAGTTGTTCATGCTCTGGACTCAGACCTGCGTTCAGCATGACCTGAATGCGCTCACCGGTTTTCAACTGTGCCGGTTGCTCAACGTCATCTTCCGCCAGCTTGCTGAGCTCCAGCTCTTCGCTGATCAGGCGCTGATACTCCTGCACCAGAACCGGTTCAGGATCTACCAGCAGTTCACCACGATAACCGTCAACAATCAGCATCCGCTGCGCCAGCAGTGCTGGCTGGATGTCTGCCCCCATCACCGTCGGTACGCCCATCGCACGCACCAGGATCGCCGCGTGGGAGTTAGCCGCGCCATCGCGCACCACCACGCCCGCCAGGCGATCCGGCGGCACTTCTGCCAACAGGGTGGCAGTCAGTTCATCGGTCACCAGCACAAAGCGTGCAGGCCACTGGGTGGTGCTCTGGGTGGTATCGTCGAGGTGAAATAACAGGCGCTGGCCGAGCGCACGCAGATCGCTGGCGCGCTCACGCATATAGGTATCCTGTAAGGTGGCAAACTGTGCGGCAAAGGCTTCAATCACCTGTTTGACCGCCCATTCGGCTACCGAACCGGCATCGATTTCGGCAAACAGCTCGCGCTTGAGGCGGGCGTCGTTCAGCAAGTGGGAATAGAGATCGAAAATCGCCGCGCTCTCTTTCTGCGAACTGGCAGAAAAGCGCTTGCTGAAACGGCGGAATTCCGCTCCCGCCTCTTCGAGAGCCTGCATCAGGCGTTCACGCTCACTGACCGTATCCAGCGTTGAGGCTTTGTAGACCTGATCGAGTGAAGGCTGGCTGCTGTCCAGCCAGCCTTCGGCGACGGCCACCCCGGGGGAAGCGGCCAGCGCGCGGATACGCGTCTGGCGATACTGACCAAAAATAGCATTCAGCTGTGATTGAGAAAGGATCCCGGCCATTTGCGTGGCCAGGGTCACCAGAAACGACTCTTCACTCTCGTCGAACTGGCGCAGTTCCCGCTGCTGTACCACCAGCACACCCAGCAGTTGACGGCGGTGGATAATCGGCACACCGAGGAAAGAGCGGAACTTGTCCTCTTTCACCTGCGGAACATATTTGAAACTGGGGTGGCTCTGGGCATCTGCCAGGTTGATCGGCTCCGCTCTACGCCCCACCAGCCCGACCACGCCCTCATCAAAAGCCAGCGCGATGGTGCGCCCGCGCGGCTTTTTCAACCCACGCGTCGCCATCAGGTAGTAGCAGCGGCGATCGTTATCTGCCAGATAAATAGAACAGACTTCGGTATCCATCGCCAGACAGGTTTCATTGACCAAAAGATCCAGCGCGTCTGTCAGATTGGCCGCTGCGGCCACTTTCTCAACAATTTCTCGCAAGCGCGTGAGCATAGTCTGCTTGACTTAACCTCTCTTTCGGCGATAAGCGGGAACCTGCCGCTGCGCCGCCAGTTCCTGCATTGGCATGACGGTCACGGCAAATTCTTTCATAACCCGGCGATACACGTCACGTTTGAACGACACCACCTGGCGCACCGGATACCAGAAGCTCACCCAGCGCCAACCGTCAAACTCCGGCGTGCTGCTGCGCTGCATATTGATATCCGCATCATTGCACATGAGTTGCAACAGAAACCATTTCTGCTTTTGGCCGATACAAACCGGCTTTGTGTCCCAACGCACCAAACGTTTTGGCAATTTATAGCGCAACCAGTTACGGGTTGAAGCCAGGATACGCACATCCTTTTTGTTCAACCCCACTTCTTCGAACAGCTCACGGTACATCGCTTGCTCGGGGGTTTCGCCAGGGTTTATTCCCCCTTGGGGAAACTGCCAGGAGTGCTGACCGTAACGGCGGGCCCATAGGACCTGCCCCTGACGATTACAGATTACGATACCAACATTCGGGCGGTAGCCATCATCATCGATCACCGGACTACCTCGATAAGCATAAATTCGTATAGATAACCTGATTGTTTCACACAAGCTACAGGCGGTAAACCACTGCTTTGCAACGCGGCGCGCCGGATAACATTGGGATAACTCACAGATAATGGCAAAGTTATAAACATGCACCACGCTTTTACGCCGTTTTTATTCACTTTTTCTGTGGATAGGTATGTGAAGAACTCCAGGGATAAGCCGGTAAAACTTCATGGAACCTAAAGCCCCCCATGATAAAGAGTTTAAATTATTTCATATAAAACATAACATTAAACACATAAAACCACTTATATACAGGGCAAAAATGTGATCCATGCACGGTAAGGATCCTTCTCTGGCGAAAGATCCACCAGCGTTGATTTTATCCACAGATTATCCGCCTGAGTTACACACAAAACGGACAAATTCGCAAAAAAGTGCCTGCGTCAAGGCTGTAAATCAAACCAGTGATCGGTAAAATTTCGGGTTATCCCATAAATCTGTGGATAAATAGGTGTAAGATCCTGTTCATTGTCGGTGGCTTCAGGTGCACAAGCACAGAGCAAGATTTTTTACCTGCCGCCGTTTTGGAAAAAAGTCATGAAAAATCATGCTACTATCATTCTTTCTGCTTGTTTCATTCCGCTGCTTTCGGTTGTGAACAAATGCAGTGCGTTTTTTAACCAGAATTCACAGGTTTGATTTATGGCGTTTTTATCCCCCCTTCCTCCTCCACCGGAAAATGAACAGCAGCTGTTTGAACGCGCGCAGGCACTGGCCGGTTTCAGCTTGGGTGAACTGGCTGGCCGAGCACAAATTGTGATCCCCAACGATCTGAAACGCGATAAAGGCTGGGTAGGGATGCTATTGGAGCTGTACCTGGGAGCGATGTCCGGCAGCAAACCGGAACAGGATTTCCCTGAACTGGGTATCGAGTTGAAAACCATCCCGGTGGATGCCGCCGGTAAACCGTTGGAAACCACCTTTGTCTGCGTGGCACCGCTCACCGGTAACAGTGGTGTGACCTGGGCGAGCAGCCATGTGCGCCACAAGCTGGCTCGGGTGCTGTGGATACCGGTGGAAGGCGAACGGCAAATCCCGCTGGCGCAACGCCGCATTGGTTCACCGCTGTTATGGCAACCGAATCAGGAAGAAGAGGATATGCTGCGCCGCGACTGGGAAGAACTGATGGATCTCATCGTGCTCGGCCACGTAGAGCGCATTACCGCACGCCATGGCGAGGTGCTGCAACTGCGGCCGAAAGCCGCCAACAGCAAAGCCTTAACCGAAGCCATTGGCGAGCAGGGCCAGCCGATCCTCACACTGCCACGCGGTTTCTATCTGAAAAAAAGCTTTACGAGCGCGCTGCTGGCAAGGCACTTCGCGATCTAGCCGATTTCTCTGTTAGGTATTTATCCCGAAAACTCGCCATTTTCTGAAGATTGCAAGTAAAATAATCAAAGCGCGTAGGTTATTCCTTATTATGTTGATGTAACGTTTAAGTTAACGTATCGCCATCACAATAAACGCGTATAATTCCCGCTTCATTTTTTCTTAAGGTGCTCAGGGCAATGTTCGAGTGGATTATAGATCCCAATGCTTGGTTGGCGTTAGGTACGTTGACCATTCTTGAGATCGTGTTAGGTATTGATAATATTATTTTTCTTTCCCTGGTGGTTGCCAAACTGCCGAAGGCGCAGCAGAACAAGGCACGCCGTATCGGCCTGGCGGCGGCCATGCTGATGCGTCTGGCGTTGCTGGCCTCTATCGCCTGGGTGATCCGCCTGACCCATCCACTGTTTACTGTGATGGACCACAGCATTTCTGCCCGCGATCTGATTCTGTTACTCGGTGGCTTATTCCTGATTTGGAAGGCCAGCAAAGAGATCCATGAAACGATCGAAGGCTCGGAAGAACAGCATCACACCAAGGTGCACAGCTTCTTTGGCGCCATCGTGCAAATCATGTTGCTGGATATTATCTTCAGCCTGGATTCAGTGATTACCGCGGTAGGTTTGTCGGATCACCTGTTTATCATGATGGCCGCCGTGGTGATCTCCGTCGGAGTGATGATGTTTGCTGCCCGGCCGATTGGTGAATTCGTCAACCGTCACCCTTCGGTAAAAATGCTGGCGCTGGCGTTTCTGATCCTGGTGGGCTTCACCCTGATGCTGGAAAGTTTCCAGGTGCATGTGCCGAAAGGTTACATCTATTTTGCGATGTTCTTCTCTATGGCAGTTGAAGCGCTTAACCTGATGCGTGGCAAGAAAAACAACGCTGCCCATTGATATGGCAGACCGTGCCCCGTTTCCACCGTTATGTTCTCTTACAGAGATGGGGCACATCTGAACGCCGCTTTTGCTAAGCTAAAAGCATTGTTTTCTGCAAAAGTTAAGGATACGCAGAATGAAAAAGTGGGTAATGGCCATCTCAACCCTGGCGATAGTGGCCGGGCTGGCAGGATGTTCCAGTGATTATGTGATGGCAACCAAAGACGGCAACATGATTCTGACCCAGGGTAAACCCAAACTCGACAAAGATACCGGTTTGATCAGCTACCAAGACGAGCAGGGCAACAAGCGCCAAATCAGCGGCGATCAGATCTCACAACTTATTGAGCGTTAACCCCCACAATGGCTATCGCCGCTCAGCAGATAGCCTTCTGTTTCACCTCGATACTGGATACTACTTCCCCCATCTGCACGGCTTGGTTATAGTCGAGAGAGGCGTTTTCACTGCCGTTTCTTGTTCCACCGTTCGCAAGCGCTAAAATTAAGGAAGGCCGTTAATGCAATACCACCGTATTCCCCACAGTTCTTTGGAAGTGAGCGTGCTGGGACTGGGCACCATGACCTTTGGCGAGCAAAACAGCGAAGCCGATGCCCACGCACAATTGGATTATGCATTAGCCGCTGGCGTCAACCTGATCGATACCGCAGAGATGTACCCCGTGCCGCCTCGCCCGGAAACTCAGGGGCTGACCGAGCAATACATCGGTAATTGGATCAAGGCGCGCGGCAACCGCGATAAAATCGTGCTGGCGAGCAAAATCGCTGGGCCGGTACGCGGCAACGACAGCAGCATCCGCCCGCAGCAGGCGCTGGATCGCAAAAACATCCGCACGGCGCTGGACGCCAGCCTGAAACGGCTGAACACCGATTATCTCGATCTGTATCAGGTACATTGGCCACAGCGCTCAACCAACTGCTTTGGCAAGCTGAACTATAAATACACCGATGAGAAGGCCGCCGTTACGCTGCTGGAAACCCTGGAGGCGCTCACCGAGCAGGTGCGCGCGGGTAAAATCCGCTATATCGGCGTCTCGAACGAAACGCCATGGGGGGTGATGCGCTACCTGCAACTGGCGGAAAAGCACGAGTTACCCCGTATTGTCACCATCCAGAACCCCTACAGCCTGCTGAACCGCAGCTTTGAGATTGGCCTGGCCGAGATCAGCCAGCACGAAGGGATTGAGCTGTTGGCCTACTCTAGCCTCGCATTCGGTACGCTGTCTGGTAAATACCTGAACGGTGCCAAACCCGCAGGAGCACGTAATACCCTGTTCAGCCGCTTCACCCGCTACACTTCCGCGCAAAGCCAACTGGCGGTTGCCGAATACGTTGCGCTGGCGAAGAAACACGGTCTTGATCCTGCGCAGATGGCGCTGGCATTTGTGCGGCAACAACCGTTCGTTGCCAGTACCCTGCTGGGCGCCACCACGTTGGAACAGTTAAAAAGCAATATCGACAGTTTTGATGTTGTTCTGGAAGAAGACGTGTTGCAGGCGCTCGAAGAGATCCACACCCGCTTTACCATTCCTGCACCCTAAATGATTCAGGGGCGCCTGCGCGCCCCCGCTTTATTTGGCGCGGAACTGAGAAACCCACAGCACGGTAATCGCCAAGGCAAACACCACGCCAAAACCAATGCCAACCCCGACCACCGGAACGCCCAGCTTAACCACCAGCGAATACAGGCCAAGCATCAGCAGCATAGCGGTGTTCTCACCCAGATTCTGTACCGCAATAGCATTGCCGGCACCGACCGAACGCTTGCCACGCTCCTGCAACAGCGCATTCAGCGGCACCACAAAGAACCCGCCCAGCACGCCGATGGCCAGTAACAGCACATAGGCATTCAACATGGTGGTCTGTACCGCGAAAAACGCCACCGCGACGCCAATCAATATCCCGGCGGGCATACAGCGCCTGACGGTTTCCAGCGTAACAAAACGCGCCGCCGCGCCAGCGCCGCCCACAATCCCGATGGCCACCATGGCATTGAGCAGCGTTGGCGTCGCGTTATCGGTAATCCCCAAGGCCACCGGCACCCACAGCACCAGCAGAAAACGCAGCGTCACCCCGGCGCCCCAGAACAGGCTGGTGCCGATTAAGGAGAAACGCGTCTGACCATCACGCCACAGCACCACACAAGCGTTGAAGAAGTTACTCCCCACTGCACGCGGATGCCAGGAAGTGACCTTGTGCGCCGCGGGTAAACGCGGGATATACAGGTTGGCAACCACGGCAGCACCATACACCAATGCACAAACTGCCAATGCGGCCACGATATGCCAGTCTGCCAGCAAGCCTCCGGCGACCGACCCCACCAGGATCGCGGCAATGGTGGAAGCCTCCATCAGGCCGTTGGCCTTCACCAGTTTCTCACCGCTGGTGATTTCCCCCAGAATGCCGTACTTCGCCGGTGAATACGCCGCAGCCCCCACACCAACCAGGCTGTAGCCCAGGAACGGGTTCAGGCCAAAGCAGATCACCAGCGCCCCGGCCAGTTTCAGGCCATTGGCCATCATCATCACCCGCCCTTTGGCGAAGCTGTCGGCCACTTGGCCAACAAACGGGGCAAGAATGATATAGGTCGCCACAAACGCCATTTGCAGTATCGGTTGGCTCCAGTCAGGGTACATCTGCTGTTTAATCAACGCCAAAGTGGCAAACAGCAGGGCATTATCGCCGAACGCCGACAGAAACTGCGCGCAGATCACCGCGATCATGCCGCGCGACAGCAGGGGGGAATCGGTAGCATTCATCAGACATTCTCCGGCTGTTCAGCCATTTTACGCAAGGTAACGAAATCCGGTTTGCCGCTGCCAAGCAATGGCAACGCTTTCACCAAGCGAATATCACGCGGTACTGCCAACTCCGGGCTGCCCTGTTCACGCGCCACACGCAGCAAGGCGTCGCGGGTAATGCTGCTATCGTTGGTGAACAGCACCAATGCCTCACCTTTACTGCTGTCACTCTTCACCGTGGCCGCGTGTTGCCCTTCTGGAGCGATACGCCATGCCAGTTGCTCTACGCTTTCCAGCGAGATCATCTCCCCCGCCAGCTTGGCAAAGCGCTTCACGCGGCCACGGATGGTGCAGTAGCCCTGCTCATCCAGCGTGACGATATCACCGGTATCGTACCAGCCCGGTTGCAATACGCCGTTTTCATCCTCAGCGGCCGGTGTTTCCAGTTCGCCTGGGCGCTCCACGCGCAGATAGCCTTTCATGATGTTTGGGCCTTTCAACTGCAAGCGGCCGCCGTGATCGATACCCGGTACCGCCATCAGGCGAGCCTCCATCTGCGGCATAATGCGGCCCACGGTGCCAACCTTCGTCGCCATCGGCACGTTGATCGATACCACCGGTGCGCATTCGGTCACCCCATAGCCTTCCAGAATGCGGATGCCGTATTTGTCCTGATAGATCTGCTTGGTGCTCTCAGCCAGTTTCTCGGCACCCGCCACCACGTAGCGCAAACGGGCGAAATCATACGGATGGGCGAAACGCGCGTAGTTATTGAGGAAGGTTGCAGTACCAAACAGCACGGTGCAATTGCGGTCATACACCAGTTCCGGCACCACGCGGTAATGCAGCGGGCTGGGATAGAGGAAAATCCGGCTGCCGGTCATCAGTGGCGTAATCAACCCCACCGTCAGGCCGAAAGAGTGGAACAGCGGCAGCGACGACATAAAGCGATCGCGCGGGGTAAAGTCCGCAATGGTGCGGATCTGCTCCACGTTAGCCAGCAGGCTGGCGTGGGAATGCACCACGCCTTTCGGGTTGCCTTCCGAGCCGGAGGTAAACAGGATCAGCGCTGCATCATCCGGCTGCTGTGGCACCATCGCCCGCTGTGGTTGCAACAGATGGCGCAGGATCCACAGTTTATCCGCCAGCGTAACGGTATCTTTCAAATCTTCCAGATACACCCAGTTGGCTTCCGGCACCTGCTCGGGCAGATGAGTCAGCTTGCCTTTCTCCAGGAACTGGCGCGAAGTAACGATGGTTTTGATCGTCGCCGCCGTCAGCGCGCTTTTCAGCCCGTTAGCCCCGGCGGTGTAGTTAAGCATCGCCGGTACCCGGCCCCGCAGCGATGCACCAAAAATCGCCGCCGCAGTAATGGTAGCGTTCGGCAGCAGCATACCGACATGTTCGCCTTGCGCAGTAAAGCGCTGCAGGATACGGCTGACGCCCAACGCCTTTTTAATCAGACCCTGATAGCTGTCTTCTTTGAAAGCGATATCTTCAATACAAGGCTTGCTGCGGCCATACCGCTGCTGCGCCGCCAGCAGTGCGCTGAACAGGGTTTGCGGCTCGCGGGTATCCATTCGCGCCTGCATCATGATCTGATGCAGCTTATCACCGGCCATGATCCGGCGTTCCCGTGCGCGTGGCGCCTGCGGCATAGGCAACTGAGTAGGCGGCAAAATATGGATGTTGATCTGCGGGAACCAACGGATTTTGAATACCCCGGCCATACGGCCAAACGGGCTGAACTCCGGGCCATCGATCCGCACTGGCACCACCGTAGCACCCGATTTGGCGGCAATAAACGCCGCACCGTCATAAATCTTCATCAATGAACCGGTCACGGTAATGCGCCCTTCAGGGAACACCACGATCGGCCTGCCCTGTTCCACCATACGCACCAGTTGCTTGATCGCCATCGGTTTGGTGGGATCTAACGGCACAAAATCGATATACGGCTTCAGCCAGCGCATAAACCAACGTTCGGAGATACTGGAATAGACGGCAAACACCGGTTTAATCGGCAGGAATAACGCCAGCAACGCGCCATCCATAAAAGAAACGTGATTGGGGGTGATCAGCAATTTCTGCTGGTCTAAATACCGGGCGTCGCCTTCAACGCGTACCCGGAACAACCGGCGAAATACCGCGCGTAACATAGAAAAAATCATCCCACTCTCCCTGGGGGTCGATGGCCTTAACTCATTGTAGAGAGAGAGGATACTATATGGCAGGCAAAAAAAAACCTACGCATCTGCGTAGGTTGGTGCAATTGAAAATGGCTTCAACATACAGAGCATGTTGATTTCTCACCAATCAATACCTCTGGGACTACTACTCTAAAGGGGAGCCGATTAAGAAACTATCCCTGAATCGCAAGAGTTCTGCTCCAAATGCAACCAGCTGTAAATTTCCCACACCGGCCAGTAATAACTCGCTACAACAGTCACCCTATTGCCGGAATAGCGATAATAAAATCAGCATATCTGCAATGGCCGCCACAAGTTACGCATACCAGCGCTTGCAGCCCCGTGTGTTTTCCGCAAAACTGAGGAATGTAAGCGATTACCCAGGAAGTCATGACAGATATGGCCACGATTAAGGATGTTGCCAGGCTGGCGGGTGTTTCCGTCGCCACGGTATCTCGTGTAATAAATAACTCCCCCAAAGCGGGCGAAGCTTCACGCAGCGCGGTGCAGGCCGCGATGGAAGCGCTGCAATACCACCCGAATGCCAACGCCCGAGCGCTGGCTCAACAATCAACAGAAACCCTGGGGCTGATCGTTTCCGACGTCTCGGATCCCTTTTTTGGTGCGATGGTCAAAGCGGTGGAGCAAGTCGCCTATGCTACGCATAATTTTCTGCTGATTGGCAACGGTTACCACGACGCTGAAAAAGAGCGCCAGGCGATTGAGCAACTGGTACGCCATCGCTGTGACGCGCTGGTGGTGCATGCCAAAAAGCTGACCGATGAAGAGCTGGCGGGTTGGATGCGGCAAATTCCGGGGATGGTATTGATCAATCGCACCTTGCCGGAGTTTGCCACACGCTGCGTGGCACTCGACGATCGCTACGGTGCCTGGTTGGCTACGCGCCACCAGATCCAGCAAGGCCATCAGCGCATCGCCATTATCTGTTCTACCCACCAGATTTCCGATGCTGCGGACCGTTTGCAGGGGTATCTGGATGCGCTGGCAGAACATGGCATCGCGGTGGATGAGAAACTGATTGCCTACGGTGAACCGGATGAAATCGGGGGCGAACACGCGATGACCGAACTGCTGGGGCGCGGTAAGAACTTCACCGCCGTCACCTGCTATAACGATCCGATGGCCGCGGGAGCACTTTCGGTGCTGAGTGACAACAGCGTTGAGGTGCCGGGCCAGATATCGCTGATTGGTTTTGATGACGTGCTGATTTCACGCTACCTGCGCCCACGCCTGACCACCATCCGTTATCCGGTCGTCGCCATGGCTACCCAGGCTGCCGAACTGGCATTAGCCCTGGCCAACCATCAACCGCTGCCAGAAATCACTAATATGTTCAGCCCCACGCTGGTGCGCCGCCATTCTGTAGCCAGTATTAATAACGTGTTCGAGCAGAGCTAGCCTAAACGGCGGTGGTATAGATGTACCGGGCGATCCGGGTAATCCAACGCATCGCCAATATACTGCCAGCCATGGCGTTCGTAGTAACCGCTGAATTCGGCATACAGATACAGTTCGCTGAACCCGGCCTGTTGGCTGTAATCCTGCACAAACTGCTGTAACTGCAACCCAAGCCCGTTGCCACGCTGGCTTTCATCGACGTAAAGTGCCGCCAGCCACGGCGTCAGATCCTGGCGGCTGATCAGGTCACAGCGCCATAGCCCCACGGTTCCCACCGGTTTATCATCCAACAGCGCAATAAATGTGATGGGCAGCCCGTCACGGCGCAGGCTGCTTTCGACCACGCTGGCGAAAAATGCCCGGCTGTTGTCGCTGCCAAATGCCTGCCATTGCCAATCGATAACCTGTTGCTGATGTTGCGGATAGTCCGCCAGATGAACAATACGGAGCACTTTCGTTTCCTTCAAAAAATCCATTCCCCATGCTAGGGCGCAAACCACGGTTAATGCAAGACACAACCCGGCCTAACCCTATGCTAAACTGGGCATTATTTACCGCAGCGAACGTTGAAAGAGGTTAGCCACTGATGATCACCATGTTGGATGTCTCCATTCGCGCGGGGGTTTCTAAAGCCACGGTTTCACGCGTGTTAAACGGCACCGGACAGGTGAAAAAGAGCACCCGCGACGCGGTATTCAAAGCCATGGATGAGCTGGGCTACCGGCCGAACTTTCTCGCGCAATCGCTGGCGAATAAAAGCTCCAACAGCATCGGCCTGGTGGTGTCCAATTTCGACGGGCCTTATTTTGGCCGCCTGCTGCGCCAGGCCGCCAAGCTGATCGAAGCCAGCGGCAAACACCTGATCGTGACCGACGGCCACGATACGCCGGAAGATGAACTGCAGGCGGTGCAGTTGCTGGCAGATCGCCGCTGTGACGCCATTATCCTGTATACCCGCTTTATGAGCGAAAGCGCGCTGATGGCGCTACTGGACAGCCTGCCGGTTCCGGTAATGATCATTAACCGCGATCTGCCACAGGCCCGTGAACGCTGCGTGTTCTTCGAACAGCAACAAGCCGCCTTCAACGTGGTGGATTATCTGATCCGCCAAGGACATCGCGACATCGCCTGCATCACCGGCCCGATCGATACCCCCACCGCCCAAGCACGGCTCGCCGGTTATCGTCAGGCATTGGCGCATCATCACATTGGCTTGGTTGATGCACGGGTTACCTACGGCGACAGCAGCGTGCCAGGGGGGTATCACAGTTGCAAAGCGCTGCTGCACACCGGTGCGCCGTTCAGCGCCCTGTTTGCCAGCAACGATGATATGGCGATCGGTGCCATGAAAGCGCTTAACCAGGCGGGTAAACGCCTGCCGCAGGACGTTTCGCTGTTTGGCTTTGACGACGAGCCCAGCGCCGCCTACCTGCAACCGGCCCTCTCCACGGTGTATCTGCCGATCGATGCGATGATCGAGGCCGCCATCACGCAGGCTTTTCGCCTGATCAACGGCGAAAGCGTGCAACCGCTAACCCCGTTTACCGGCGAACTGAAACTGCGCGAATCCGTGGTTCCGGGGCCCTATGCCGGCTGAGCGGCGTTAAATCAGTTCTAAACCGATCAGTTCTTCAATGGTCTGGCGGCGGCGAATCAGACGCGGTTCGCCGTTTTCGAACAGCACCTCCGGCAGCAACGGGCGGCTATTGTAGTTGGATGACATCGACGAACCGTAAGCCCCGGTATCATGGAACACCAGATAATCCCCTACGTTGACCGGTGGCAAAGCACGGGTTTCGATACCGCCGCCCGCCTGTTGGGTAAAGACGTCACCGGACTCACACAATGGCCCGGCGATCACGGTATCACGCAGAGGTTGGCCCGCAGTATCACGGCCATCCGCCGGTAACAGCGAGATATGGTGGTAGCTGCCGTACATCGCCGGGCGCATCAGATCGTTAAAACCGGCATCCACCAGCACAAAATGGCGGCTGCCCATGTCTTTCACCGCACGCACTTCGGCCACCAGCACGCCCGCTTCGGCCATCAGGAAACGCCCGGGTTCGATCTCCAGCTTTACCGGATGGCCCAAATGCGCGGCCACGCGCTCGCGTGCGCGGTTCCACAAACCATAATAGTGTTCGGTATCAATCGCCTCTTCCCCATATTGATAAGGGATAGAAAGCCCACCACCGGCTGAGATCGCGCTGATGTCCTGCCCTAAATCAATCACCTGCTGCACCATGGCGTCACACACGCTTTCCAGATGCTGATAATCAACGCCGGAACCAATATGCATATGCACACCAACCAGTTTCAGGCCGTATTGCTGAATTTTAGCCACCGCCTGCGGCAGATCGGCATACCAGATACCGTGCTTGCTGTTCTCGCCACCGGTATTGGTCTTTTGGCTATGGCCATGACCAAAACCGGGATTAACCCGTAACCAGACGGGATGGCCCGCCGAAACCTGGCCAAGCTGCTCCAGCATATCGATAGAACCGGCGTTGACCGGGATCTTCAGTTCGCTGATGCGGGCAAGTGTGGCGCGATCGAAAACGTCAGCCGTAAAGACAATCTCTTCCCCACCCGGCACAAAACCGGCCTGCAACGCACGCTCGACCTCCCCCAATGATACCGAGTCCACTCTCACGCCCTGCGCGCGCATCAGGCGCAGAATATGAATATTCGAGCAGGCTTTCTGTGCAAAGCGGATCACGTCAAAGTGACGCAACTGGCTGATACACTGACAAATAATCTCAGCATCGTAGGCCCAGACCGGGCAGCCAAAGCGTTGCGGGAGTGCCAGCAGATTAGTGGCGTTCAGTGCGGTAGAGGTGTCGTTTAAAGCGCGTGGCATCGGTGTGTTCTCAAAAGTAAATTTTTCATCATCATGCCGTAGGGAAGTTGATTTGAAAAATATCTATTTCTCCACACTCTATTCATTTATGATATGGATTTCTCTCCTTGTAGAACACGCTATGCACAGCATTACCCTGCGCCAGATTGAGATCTTTCATGCGGTGATGACCATCGGCAACCTGACCGAAGCCGCAGCGCTGCTGCAAACCTCGCAGCCCACCGTCAGCCGCGAGCTGGCGCGCTTCGAGAAGCTGATCCAACTGCAGCTGTTCGATCGCGTGCGTGGTCGTCTGTACCCGACGGTGCAGGGCCTGCGGTTGTTCGAGGAAGTGCAGCGCTCTTACTATGGCCTGGATCGCATCAAGAATGCCGCCGCCGGTATCCGCCAGTTCCAGCAGGCGCAGCTTTCTATCGCCTGCCTGCCGGTGTTTTCTCAATCGCTGCTGCCTGCCGTCTGCAAACCGTTTATCGATCGTTACCCGGAAGTCAGCTTCAGCGTGATCCCGCAAGAGTCGCCATTACTGGAAGAATGGCTATCGGCGCAACGCCACGATCTGGGGCTGACGGAAAACACCCTGACTCCCGCGGGCACCGAACGGGTCACGCTGATGACCATGAATGAAGTCTGCGTGCTGCCCGCCAAACACCCTTTGCTGGCGAAAGCGCTACTGACGCCGCAGGACTTCAGCGGAGAGAATTTTATCAGCCTGTCGAGCACCGACAGCTATCGGCAATTGCTGGATGCCCTCTTCCATGAACAGGGCATCGATCGCCGCATGGTGTTGGAAACCCACAGCGCCGCCTCGGTGTGTGCGATGGTAAAAGCAGGCGTTGGCGTGTCGATCGTCAATCCTTTGACCGCACTGGATTACGCCAATAACGGCGTGCATCTGCGGCCGTTCAGCGTGGAAGTGCCATTCACCGTTAGCCTGATCCGGCCGCTGCACCGCCCCTCTTCTGCGCTGGTGACGGCGTTTATGCAGCATTTACAGCAGCAGGCGGAAGAACTCCCGGCCCGTTTAGCCGCGGTGATTCGGCGCTAACCGTCAGCGCAGCGTGGAGAGCCAGTCTGGATCGGTTGCAAACCACTCCACCAGAAAATCCAGCATGGTGCGCAGCGTGGCTGGCATCTGGCGGCGCGAGGTGTAAATACCGTAGATCCCCATGGCTTGCGGCATATAGCCGGGCAACAGTTCGATCAGATCGCCCTTTGCCAGCAACGGAGCCGCCGAATAGTATGGCTGCAGTGAAATGCCCGCCCCTTGCACCGTGCCCGCCAGCAGCACCACTGACTCATTGGCACTCAGATTACCGCTGACCGCCACCGCCGATTTCACTCCTTGACGGTCAAAATGCCACAGGCTTTTGCCGAAATAGGAATAGGTCAGGCAGTTATGGGTCGCCAGATCCTGCGGATCGCGCGGTGTACCCTGGGCGGCAAGATAAGCAGGAGCAGCACAGACCACCGACGCACAAGTAGACAGTGGCCGCGCGATCAGGTTCGGATCCAGTTCATTGGTGATGCGCAGCGCCAGATCGATACGCTCTTCCACCAGATTGACCGCCTGATTGTTCATTTGCAAATCCACCGCCACCTGAGGATGGCGTTTCAGGTATTGCGCCACGGCCCCCACCAGCGCTGTTTGCCCAAGGGACTGTGAGCAGGTCATGCGCAGCAGACCGCGTAACTCGTCACTCTGCAGGTTATCCACCAGATCGATTTCCCCGGCCAACGCCAGCATCTTGCGGCAACGCACCAACGTGCGTTCCCCCGCATCGGTCAGGCTCAGCTTACGCGTGGTACGGTGCAGCAAGCGAGCCCCGCTCCACTGCTCCATCTGTGCCAGATAACGCGTCACCATGGCACGCGACATCTCCAGCCGTTCTGCCGCCGCGATCATACTGCCGCGTTCCACGATGGTGACAAAAACCTCAGCAGCGGTAATGCGACCCATAATTCGCTCGATTTATGCAATGAATAATTGCTTATTATCCGATTTTTCTCTCGATTTATGCAACGTAATATCTTGGCAACACTAACCGATCCCCAAAGAGCACCTGCCAAATGTTTAAGAAATCATTACTGACCCTGACCTTAACCGGCATCACCGCTTTCAGCACATATGCCACTGCCGCCAACACGCTGACTCTGGAAGTGTATAATCCGGGTGAAAACAGCCTATTCCCGGTTTCTTCTGAAATCATCAGCGGCAAAAATGAAGTGGCACTGATTGACGCCCAATTCCAGCGTAACGATGCCGAAGCCTTGGTGAAAAAAATCAAAGCAACCGGTAAGAAACTCACCACTGTGTATATCAGCCATTCGGATCCGGATTTCTATTTCGGTTTGGATGTGATCAAGGCTGCATTCCCGCAGGCGAAAATCATCGCTTCACCGGGGACAATCAGCGCGATCAACGCCAGCAAAGACGGCAAAATGGCTTACTGGGGCCCCATCCTCAAGGAAAATGCCCCAAAAGCGATCGTCGTTCCGCAACCCTTGCAGGGCGATAGCTTTACTCTCGACGGCCAGAAAGTGGAAGTGAAAGGCCTGAACGGCCCGACGCCGGATCGCACCTATGTGTGGATCCCCGCGTTGCAAGCGGTGGTTGGCGGCGTCGCGGTGGCCGGTAACAACATCCATCCCTGGCTTGCGGACAACCAGAGCAAGGAATCCCGCGCTCATTGGCAGCAAACGCTGGAAAGCATCAAGGTGCTGAAGCCACAGGTTGTAGTGCCGGGGCATTTCCTGCCGGGCGCAGCCCAGTCGCTGACGTCGGTGGCCTTTACCCAAAACTACCTGGCCACGCTGGAAACCGAGTTGCCGAAGGCTAAAAATTCTGGCGAACTGATCGCTGCCATGAAAAAACATTACCCGGACCTGAAAGATGGTTCCAGCCTGGAACTGAGCGCCAAAGTACTGAAAGGCGAAATGAAGTGGCCGCAGTAAGCCTGATAGCGGAGGTATAACGATGAAAACACCAACGTTGCATTACATTTTCGATCCGCTGTGTGGCTGGTGCTATGGTGCCGCGCCGCTGGTGAAGGCCGCCCAGACGATCCCAGGACTGAACATCACCCTGCACGCCGGAGGGATGATGACAGGCAGCAACCGCCGCCGGATCAGTGACGAATGGCGCAACTACGTCATGCCGCACGACAAGCGTATTGCCGAGTTGACTGGGCAGACATTCGGTGAAAAATACTTCAACGGACTGCTGCGTGATACCACGGCGGTGATGGACTCGATACCACCGATTACCGCCATTCTGGCTGCCGAACAGCTCGCCGGACGGGGCATTGATATGCTGCACCGCATCCAGGAAGCCCATTATCAAGAAGGACAGCGCATTGCCGATACGCCGGTTTTAACCACATTGGCAAAAGAGTTGGGCCTGGCATCCGCCGCTTTTATTGCCGAGATGCGCTTCAAGAGCGGGGCGCCGACAGCACAGCATATTGCGCAAAGCCGCGCACTGCTTGCTCAGGTACAAGGTCAGGGCTTCCCGACCTTTGCCTTACGGCGTAGCGATGGGCATCTGCACCCACTCCCGGTTGGACATTACCTGGCGGATATTGCCGGCTGGAAAGAATTGCTGATTAACACCGCGCACTGAGCACGACTTGCCCTTTCGCTTGAGGAAGGGCAAGCCTCTGAGGGAGTTATTTCACCCGCACGAACCGCCCTTCGACACACACGTTAAAACCAAACCCGCAGTCACCCTATTTCAAATAGTTAGCGGCGTCAAAACTGCTTACATGTCATAGTTTGTTTGTTACCCTGCGTACGCCCATGCTGATAGGAAACAATACATTCTGGAACATCATGAACAAAACTATTTCGCAGAAACATGCCGTTTGGCAATTAATTAAGCCCTTTTGGGTTTCGGAAGAGAAATGGCGTGCCTGGGCGATGCTGATCGCCATCGTGGCTCTGTCGCTGGGGTTGGTTTACATCAGCGTGCTGATTAACCAATGGAATCAGGTGTTCTACGACGCGCTACAAAATAAGAACTACCCGGTGTTCAAGGAACAGCTGTGGCGCTTTACCTATCTGGCGTTGAGCTTCATTGTGCTGGCGGTCTACAAGGTCTATCTGACACAGGGCTTGCAGATGCGCTGGCGACGCTGGATGACGGAAAAATTTATGGGCAAATGGTTGGCTCATCGGGCTTATTACCATACCGAACAGAAGCAGATTATCGATAACCCAGACCAGCGTATTTCTGACGACCTCAACGTGCTAACCCAGTATACGCTGTCGCTGTCACTCGGCCTGCTTTCCAGCCTGGTCACTCTGGCTTCGTTTGTCAGCATTCTCTGGCACATCAGTGGGCCGATGACTTTCGCGATCGCTCAACACTCTTTTACCCTGCCTGGCTATATGGTGTGGTTTGCTCTCCTGTACGCGGCCCTGGGTTCACTGGTGATCTGGTGGGTTGGTAAACCGCTGGTCATGCTGGGCTTTAATCAGGAACGTTATGAAGCCAACTTTCGTTTCGGGTTGATCCGCATCCGTGAGAACAACGACGCCATTGCGCTGTACCACGGTGAGCCACGCGAGAAGCAGCAGTTGAGCAATAGCTTTGAAGCGATCCGCAGTAACTGGTGGTCGATTATGCGGATTACCCGGCGGCTGAATATTGCCAGTAACTTCTATGGTCAGTTTGCCATTATTTTTCCTCTGCTGGTGGCGGCCCCACGCTACTTCTCCGGTGCGATCCAGATGGGAGGTCTGATGCAGATCGCCTCCGCATTCGGTCAGGTGCAAGGGGCACTGTCGTGGTTTATCGACGCATTCACCAACCTGGCCAGTTGGAAAGCCTGTGTTAACCGTCTGGCGGGTTTTAACGCAGCAATCGACGAGGTGCATAACCAGACTCGCGGCATTCAACTGCAACCAGAAAGTGCTCAGCCGCTGGTACTAAGGAATCTCAGCATGACGTTGCCTGATGGGCAGCCGCTGCTGAGCGCGGCCACGATCGGGCTGAAGCGGGGTGAACGCGTGCTGATCGTCGGCCCTTCAGGCTGTGGTAAATCCACTCTGCTACGCGCCATTGCCGGCATCTGGCCCTACGGTTCCGGTGAAATCGGCCTGGATCAGAAGTTAAGCCCCCTTTTCCTGCCGCAGCGCAGCTATATTCCGATCGGTACGCTGCGCGAAGCGCTGAGCTATCCACATCCGGATAAAGACTACAGCGATGAACAACTGTTGAAAGTGCTGGAAAACTGCCGCCTGAAACATCTGCAGTCTCGGCTGGATACCAGCGCCAACTGGAGCCATCGCTTATCGCCGGGTGAGCAACAGCGGCTGGCCTTTGCCCGCGCCATCCTGATTCGCCCAGATATTTTGTTCCTGGATGAAGCCACCAGTGCATTGGATGATGAAACCGAGCAATTGATGTATTGCCTGCTGGTGGATGAGCTGCCGGATGTCACGCTGGTCAGCGTGGCACACCGCAACAGCGTGGCGAAGTATCACCAGACCTGCTGGCGCTTCAGCCGCGACGAGAAAGGGTTGGCGCATATGGCGTTGAGCCCGTTACCGATGCCAAGCTGACCGGTTTCTTCTCCTTCAAGTGAGAATCATCATGGCCCTCTGCTGCGAAGTGAGGGCCGTTACCTTAGGCAACTCCCCCACTTCAAATATCCTCTGCAGCAACCTTTTCGCGTTTCACCCGAACGCTTGCCATGAGCGGGTCAGCCCAGGTTTAACGCGTTTCTGCTAAAAAGGAGCGGACAGGCTTTCCTTCCCTGAGTTGATCTATTTCACAAAAAATCAATTCGCTTAATTAAGCAAACCGACGCCGACATAAGTTACCAAGCCAACAACCACTAAAATGAGAATAACTGCAGCGGTATAAAGGGCAATGCGGCGGGGATTATAATAGGGCATGGTGATTCCTCTTAATTTTATACAGATCAACAGTCAGTTTACTGTACTCGCTCTCCTTTGTCGGGTTATTTGTCGCCGAAAGTCGATCTTGGGGTAACGCTCCGCCAGCGGGCGAAGACCGTTCCCGGGATTTAGCGTGGGCTTACTACCAATAAGTGATATTTCCTTGCCGCACTCTCGCCCGAGTCAACGCTGCACAGCAGGTGAATCAGACACGGCCAGCATATCCACAGAACCCGGCGTTTCATCGTCATACACCTCTGGCTGCCAGAGCTCCTCAATAAAAGCACGCTGCAAGTCGTTCAATTGCCAAGCAGGTGGACATACTGCTTTAATTGGCAACTGAGTATCCCCATGAGGAGTCTGTGATTCATTATCCATAAGCTCGTTCCTGACTACCCTGTATCTAATGAGTGACGACCGCAATCCCAAGAACACCTGGTTCCACATAGGCCAAACAGGCTTTTTCATCCATGACATTGCTCATTCAGGTAAAGCGACCACCAATATATAAGCTAAATCTATCGCCAAATTCCTTATTGTCGTTTTAAACGATAGATACTTTAGTTTATTCTCACGCAAAAATCCTAACAAATTAATTATGCAAAACATTCTCGGGACATTACGCAGAAAACACCGACGATAACACTATGAAATAGCTACATTAAGTTCAAAAAAGAATATATAAGGCCAATACTATAGATAAACCACATAGAAGTTACTCACAAAAAAATAATGAATAGCATGGCTAGATTGATTAAAAAACAACCATAAAGACCTTCACGTTCGCCTGCGTTACCCACGTCAGGCAATCAAAGCTACAGAGCCAGTTCTTGTCGACACTTCTTATCAACCCACTTATCACTGATTGGTGAATATAACCTGCCCACCGCCAATTAATTACTGTCATTGTCCGATGCACCACACAGCAAAATCAAGTTTAGGGAATAAACCATCATAGAATTTACCAGCCATCATCATTTTGAAAACTACGATAACAAAGACAGTTAAAAGAGAACTATAGAAAATTACAGAACCACACTGTTTGTAATAAGCCGTATTGATATGAAAATAAAAGAATCAATTATATTTAGATATTTCAGCGACCATAACAAACTCATTCATTACAGCAACCCTCAGAAAAAGCCTATACCCCTATAAAAAATGCAATTATTTCAATGAGCAGAGGTTATGATGCGATATCAGCCCATAAAAACATGATCATTTTATGAGCTGATGCGCTATTTTTTTTCACATCAACAATGCGCAATGCCTCTTAGAGTCTCGCTTCCACTAAATTTTAACAGAAAGTTCTTAGACTGGAGTGACGTTATTTTAATTGCTGAACCCAGGTATTAGGTGTTTAAATGACCACGTTCTAACAATATTTGCTTTCTATAACTTAGGGAAAAGATAATGAAAAAACGCAAATATCTTAGTCATATTGAGATTGAGAGAATGATCTCTGCAATACCGGATGGACCCAATGGCTGTCGAGATCGCTGTATGCTGTTGATGTGCTTTATTCATGGATTACGCGTGAGTGAGCTCAGGGGGCTGCGTTTGGAGGATATCGATCTCACGACTAATCGACTGCACGTCTCCCGCTTAAAAAACGGTTTCTCTGTTCAACATCCGATTCAAATCCGCGAACGCTTGGCACTGAATAAATGGCTGGCTCAGCGCCCGCGCTATCTGGAGTCCGATAGCCCTTGGTTATTTCTTTCGCGTCACGGAGGACAAATTTCACGGCAACAGCTCTATCGTTTAATAAAAGCCTACGGTGAAATGGCTGGTATCAGCGTGCAGGTACATCCTCACATGCTCCGCCACTCCTGTGGCTATGCACTGGCCGATAAAGGCGTTGATACGCGGCTAATTCAAGATTATCTCGGGCATAGAAACATTCAAAACACGGTGATTTATACGGCGAGTAACGTTGAGCGCTTTAGGGTAATACATATTTAACTCACATATGTACTATGCCAAATATATCCAGCGCTCAACATTATAAAGATCGTCTCTTACCTTACAGGAGCAACAACATCAGCAGGAGCGACTACGTCTAATATACTTACGTTGTATACCATTGTAGAACCCGGCGGGATGTCGGGTGGTAGGCCTTTATCGCCATAAGCCAAGGCTGGCGGCACTACCATCGTCATGCTGCCGTGATTCTGCAACTGGGACAGCGCAGATCTAAACATCGGCGGGTAGCTGCCTAATGGCTGTGTGATCGACGTGCCAGCAGCTGCCATATCTTTGATTACCTTACCATTCGTCAGACTTTCTTTTACCACTACAGAGACAATGCTGGCATCGTCAATCTTACCTTTACCCGCATTGTCGATACGATAGAAATAACCAGAACTATCTTTCTTCACCTGTTTTTGCTTTTTGAACTGAGCAATATAACGCGCACCTGCAGCTTCAGTTTCCTGCATGCGTTGCTTCTCGTTAGCACTCAACGCAGCCTCGGTGGCACGCAGCGCTTTATCGATCTGCGCTTGTGGCAGTTTAACATTGCCAGCAAACGTATCTTGCACACCTGCCAGCGCCAAACGATTATCTATCTTAACCCCTTGCGCGGCTCTCTCTTTCAGCAACGCCAACATATCATCGGCCAACGAACTGCCGATGGCATAATCGCGAATTTCACTCTCGGTTTTCGGCTCCACCACCGCGTCTTTCTGCATTTTCTGCAGCACAGACAGCTGTTGTTCCAATGCGCTGTTTTCCTGCATTTTTTCACTTGCTTTGTCCCGCAATGCAGTGAGTTGATTTTGCAACTCTTCCCCTTGCTTGCGGCTCTCATCCAAAGCCACCTGCAATGCTTGACTGCCTTTAGCTTTCTCACTTTCCGACGCCGCCAGCGTTTCTAGCTGTTTCTTCAATGCGGCCACTTGCTGCTCACTTTCTGCCGCTTTACCCGTCAACAGAGCTAATTGCTGCTGCGCCACTTCAGCCTGTTTCTTACCCTGCACCAATTGCGCTTTCAGAGCATCTTGCTCGCTGCTTTTACCCGCCTGCGCCGCTGTCATAGCCTCCACTTGCTTTTGTAGCGCTGATGCTTTCTGTTCTTTTTCACTGGCTTTTGCCGTTAACACGGCCAAGGTTTTTTGTATCTCTTCGTTTTGCTTACGGCTTTCGTTGAGTTGTGTTTGGAGCGCCTGATTCTCTTTGTTTTTGTCGTTTTGCGAGAGTGCTAATGCATCCAACTGTTTCTGCAATGACGAACTTTGTTGCTGGCTTTTGTCCAATGCCTGCTGCAGACGGCTGGCCCCCTGCTGATTTTCTGATTTTGCTGCCGTAGCGGCCGCCAAATCCCGCTGCATCTGCTCTGTTGCTTGCAGATTTTCTTGCAGGTTTTGCTTCAAACGGGCAACTTCGGCACGGGCATCAACATCCTGCTGAGCCGTTTGACGCAGCTGTTTCAATGCCTGATCCTGCTGACTCACCGTGGCATTCAACTGATTGATTTTGGCCTGCAAGGCTTTTAACTCGGCAACGGGAGCTGACTGGGATTCACTTTCCCGCTTGCTCAGCGCATTTTTGCTGGGTTTGGCGGTACTTCTTTTTTCACGAGGCGGTGGAGGTGGCGTCGCTGCATCAAGTTGGGAGGGCGTGAGCAACAGCAATGCCGGAGCTTCATCCACTTTGCTGGTGATCGCATTCAACGATTCGAGCGTTTTACTCATATCATCTTGCAGCTTATCAGAACCAAAAGCGCCGCCCAAGGGAAGTGCCAACGTAAAAAAAAAGCCATATTTCAATGCCTGATTCACTTAACGCTCTCCCCTCTACGGATCAGCCCATTCAACACATCGCGCTCAATTTCAGCACACACCTGGTTGGTTTTATATTTATACAAGGCATCCAGCGTATCTTTAGTCTGTATGTTCACATCCCCCCGAACAGCACTGTAAACCGACGCATTTCTCACCAAGCTGTCAAAATAGGCTTTCCTGGCGGCATAGGCTTTTGGGTTGACCGCCTGCAACGAAGCCAGTTCACTCTGACAGAGACCTAAACGATTTTCTTTCACCTCAGGCTTTTCAATCACGGGTTGAGGTGGCGGTTGAATTGCGGCGGGAGAGGAGACAACGGGTTGCATCTTCGATGAAGGGCTACTGTTTTTGTTTTCGCAACCGGCCAATAACAAGCCGCTACTGATGATAAATCCAACCAACAGTCGCCTGCTACATCTGTTAGTTTTCTGAAGTTGTTCCAAATTCTATTCCTTCCTTGCTGGATAATGACCTGCCATTACCACCCTGGAGTGGATCACCTTCACCGGAGGGGGTAACCATGTCGGCAATGTTTTTATTTCTCTATTATGGCCGCAAATACGGCTCGAGAGACTGTCAACCGAGTGATCTGTGTCGTCATGCAGAACCAACTCCAGATACAGGTATTCCAGCATATCTTTCATTGCCACCAGTTCAGCACAGTGGGTGATCCCCAACTTGTGCATGGCTTTCCCTTTAAGCGCCATCACCGTTTTTTCGCTGCGCAGCAGCAATTTAGCGGTACGCTTTACCGAGTCGCCATCCAGTAGGTGCTGTAATACCCTCAGTTCCATCAGACGCAATGTTACCTCATCTGAAACTTTGCTCAAGTTATCCGACAATACATTTTTTATTCTAGCACTGCAGTAAAAGGTTCCATGGCCAATTTGCGCGAAAGCCTCCGCAATTTCTGCCAAGGAATCGTGCTGACTTACAATAGCGTCTACATCCAGTTCAGATAACTCCCGCAGGAAATAAGGTATGTAGACATCCACTATGGCGACAATTCTCATACCTGGCCGGGTCTGACGTAATGCCCGAATAAACTGCAGCTGTTGTTGCCAATTGGCTTGCTGCCAGCTAAAACCAATAACCAGCATTTCAATATTAGAGGTGACCAACCGGAGTCGGGCTTCAGTCAGAGAGTGCATCCGCCAGCACTGCCAGACATTATTTTGTTCTTTCAAGTGATGTTCAATGCCGCTCGCCATCATCTGGCAAGGGATCAGCAGTGCGACACGTGAGAATGGTGGACTGCGTAGAGTCATGAGAATTCCCTTCCATGAGAATGAGGGCTAACTGCCCACCAGCCTTAGCTGCGATGCCTGAGTATCTGAGAAGCGAATAGGGGCCCCCTATTCGCAATCTCATCAGTCACATGCAAACTGCTGGGTGATATGCTTCCTGAGCGAAAACAGCTCGCTGTCATTCTTGACCTGCAGCTTTCTCATAGCATTACATTTATGTGCGCTGATGGTTTTAATACTACGATGCTGCAACTCAGCAATTTCGCGCAGGCTCATGCCATTGAACAAGAAGGTCAACACATCGTTCTCGCAACGCGTCAAACTATGCAGACTGGAAACATCATCAGAATCAGCACGGGCAAGATAGGAGCCAATCATTGGGCTCAACACACGCTCACCATTGAATACGCGATTGAAGAATTCCCCTACCAGCTTCAGGTCATCGCCACGGGAAATCACGCTGATATTGGCAACATCCAGCAATTTGCCCAGATCCTCGCCCTTCTGACAGCGGGTGTAGACAATCACTCGTAGCGTGGGCAACTGTGTGCACAAACTCAATAACGCTTCACGCCCCTGAGCCGTGGTTTCATTCAGGCCATTTAATTCGGTAATAAGAATATCGACAGGCTGATACAACAACCCTTCGGAAACCGCTGCCATGCTGGTTTCCTGTACAATAATCTCACTCGGTACGCTCAGCGTTCCAATAAAACACGACAGTCCGGTCAATGTGAGCGGGCTGCGATCCATCAGGGCTATGCCGATTGGCTTTTGCGACAAAGGGGCCATACTCTACTCCTGTATGAATGACACGCTCATTCCATCCGGGAATGAGTACCATCTGTATAAACGTTAGCGGGCAAATACCGGGCCGGTTTTTGCCATCCATTTACCCTGCAGATAAAGCTCACCATCACTCTGGAAGCCTAACTTGTGCATGGCATTGCGTTTGTGGGTGCTAACGGTGCGGACATCACGATGCATCATCAGGGCAGCCGTGGTCACGCTTTTACCGGAAAACAGATAAGCCAGCACATCCAATTCACGGGCCGTTAACGCCTTTCCGCCAGCGGAATGATTGGCCAGTAGCTGTCTGACTTTATGGCTATAACTGCGGCGGCCTGCGATCACTTGCTGCACACATTGCGTCAGTGCGATCGCGGGCTCCTGTTTCAGTACCAGCCCCTTGATCCCCGATGCAGTCAACAGTTGCAGCACCCGTGGGTCGTCAAGCGCGGTACAAACAATCATTGAAGTGGTTGGCCAGTGTTCCAGACAAAGTGCAATCAGCCGCAGGCCATCCAGCACAGACTCTTCTTCCCCACATAATTCCATGATCAGCAATTTAGCGGGGCGATGGTGCATCAATGTAGGGATTTCCGATAGGTTGCTGACAAGTTGTACCCCGTCCGTAAATCCACAAGACTGGGCCAAGATGTTACGTATACCGAGTGCAGTGATTGGGCAGGACTCCATTACAATCACACTTTCCCCTTTTTGCCCGTAAGGATGTGGAGCAGGCGCACTCACTCTTTGATAAGTATGAGCTATGGTCATAGTTATTCTCCCTTGCTGCAGGTTACTGGTACTTTACTGCGTCCTTTAAAAACATTGCTCTCCTCCCTTTCTTAACCGGGAGTGATGAGGCTTTCTTTCTTCCCTGGTAACTGCTCAAAAAATGAAACTAAGCCACAATAAGAAAACGCCCCCAACAACAATTTACATAGACACAGGTCAGGACAAATCCATCATGAGCCGGGGGCACATCTCATGATGGAGAGGTACTGATAATGGTTACTGATAAGTAAATGCTACTTGGACGGTGCCGACGATGCTGCCAGGGGTTACGCCACCGTTAACGGTATAAGCGCGTGCACGTAATAGGAAACTGGCATCGCTAGTCGCTGATACCACATTCGCTGTCATGGTGGAACCATTCCCCTTTTTATTACCAGCCGTATCTTGCAGCTCTATTTGAACCCTAGTAGCATCACCCGTGTTCTTATATAACGTTGCGTCCTCATCTGCCTGAACCCCGCTAAACGTGGCGGTTACAGAACTGGTTGATGTCGGACAGTCTTTCAAATGAAGGGTGAACGGTATCAATGTAGAGCCCTGGCCTCCCGTAGACAGGCTGGTGGCCTGAATATCGGTACCTAGATTGACATTAACATTTTGGCCGTCAGTTGAATCAACTGTACATGGAGATGCTTTGACGGTACCGGTAATGTTCAACTGCGCACTGCCGATATCTGCCGCTAATGCAGAATAGCTGCTCCACAATCCCATAATAGCGATGCATACCATCGTTTTCTTTAGTAACAGATTATAGACTTTCATAAATATCCTTATCCATTTAGTTAATATGCAATAACACACCGCTGCCGTTCAGACGGCAGAAAGGTTACGGAATAGTCACAGTGACAGTGCCTGTCGCATTAAACGTACCGACTGCCGGGGTGTTACCACTGGTATTGATTGGATATACATTCAACTGAGCTGTTCCCTGTTGAGCGCCATAATCGATATCAACCGGCAGTAGACCACCATTTGGCGCAACTACATTACCATTCTTATCTTCAATTCTTACTGCAATATCATTATTATCAGTTTTCAATGCGTCACTAAACTTAGAGTTTGCTTCAGCTTTAAAACTAAGATTAATAACCGCACTATCCTGGATATTTCTACATTTCAATATCAATTGTTTACTAACTGGTGTATACCCCGTTGGTTTAGCGCCAGCAGTTTTTATATTAGCCGCCAAAATCTCGCCAAGGTCGATAGTTACCGGCGCGGGGTTAATCTCACAACTTTGTGGTACAGTTACTTGACTTGCAAGTAAACTCACCTTCGCTACCCAATCTGGGCTCGAATGGTTAGGTAGTGAAGCGATATACACGTAAAGTAAATCTGTTGGTGCTATATCCTTCGTTCCGGTAAAAGATCTTGTTATATAGAGATCGATCTGACCAGTTGCTCCGCTTGAATATGGCCAAGGGGAATTACATGTTTGTCCTGTGTTGGCAACAAAACCGTTTGATACACTTTGCAAAGGAATAGTGAAGTCCTGATTGACATTCCCAACAATATGTACCCTACCGCCAAACTGAAGAAAATCATTGAGTTGATATTTCCCACCACCAACCGCCGGTAACGAGCTTGGAACCACAGTAGTAATATATGCAGGAGCCACAGCCCCCGTACAACTACATACTATGTTATAAGTTCCCGGGGCATTCCACTTGTCTCCGCTGGCATTAGGTATTGTTACTGCCCCTAAATTAGGATCAGTTAACTGAGTTTGAAAACTGAAAGCATAAGTGGTCCCTGTAATTTTATTGCCACTTGCATTTGTTGTCCAACAATCACCAGTAGCAGCATGAGCCTGCTGCAGGAAACCTAACCAACCGGCCAACATAGCAAAAAGCGCTGAATAACGTATTATTGAGAATAATATTTTCATATTTAAACCTTTATAAACACTGGCCATTCATCAGTCGAATACCAGTATTCTCTTTCTGTTCAACCACAGAGTAAGACACCTGGCACTGTTGTGAAGCTGCATTGCCCCATTTCACATTCAGCTTGCCGCTGCCGGACATCCCGGTGAGGTAAACCTGGCCGCTATCGCCAACAATGCTGGCATTTTGGCCATCGGCGTCTGTCACCGTGGCACCAAACGGCACCGGTGCTCCGCCTTGCATCAACATGGTCATCAATACACGCTGACCAACATTCGGCTTAAATTCAGCACGCACTACCGCACCACGAGTTGGGATCACCGTTTGGCTGGTTAGCGTCATATCTACGTCATCCGGCAGCGTCGTGGTATCCAGCCCGGTGATATTTTTGCGATAGGCAGAGGCATAAGGCACCACCGCATAACCCCGCCAGTCGGTGGTCACCCCGGTTTGGTTGGCGATATTGACACCCTTAGCACCCGGCGCTTTCACCAATACCACCGTTTCACCCAGTGACTGCGACAAGGTAAGGCCATTTTCATGCAACATGATCCCCCCCTGTACACCGTAGTTGAGGCGCTGTTGCGAGCGATCATAACCATAACCCAAGTTCACCTGGCCCAAACCGCCGTTATAGCCAACGCTGGCGTTACCACTCGCCCCCTGCCCTTGGCTGGTGTAGCCTTGACTAATGTTGTAGTTCAGATTACCGCTTGGCAGTGCGGTGCCGCCAAGCCCGACCATATTACTGGTCGAACCACGGCGACTGGTATTCATGTTGTAGGTGGCGTAGCTGCTGTTGGTCAGCCATTTGCTTAATGGCACGCTGATGTTTAAGGCAAAGAGCTGGTCGGTAAAATCAGTACGCTCGCCATTACTGTTATAACCATTTTTGCTGTAGGTATAGTTCAGCCCATAGCTGATACCGCTCCAACTGTTGTTGTAGCCCACGCTTGCCGACTGGCTGCGACGATCGTTATTCCAGTAATCTTCACTGACCAGGCTAAGAGAGACAGAACCGGCACCTTCCCACAAGTTTTGGCTCAGCGTCAGTTCAGCACGGCTCTTCTTATGGTCAAGGTAAGGACTGGATCTACCATTGGTATAGGTGTCCAGCGTTTCCTGCAGCGTATAGAACCCTTCTGTTGAATAACGGTAACTCGCCAAACTGAAGTTGGTCCCAGTTTCAACAAAGCTCTTGCCGTAGCGGAGACGGTAAGACTGGCCGCTTTCCTTACCCATATCTTCAGGTTTAGACCAAGCCTGTGTGATGTCAGCAGAAAGCGCACCGATGACACCCATGTTCTGCCCCCAGCCAAGAGCGAGTGACTGGTATTTGCTGGCTGCCTGCACCCCACCATAGATTGTCGCCCCCCACGGCAGGCCGTAAATTCCGGTGCCCTGCGTGAATGGCGTGTTTTCCACATCACTGTTTGATGAACGATATTGACCACTGGTCAGGCTATACTTGAATCGCCCTTCACGTTGTAATACAGGAACAGAAGCGAATGGCACCACCAGCGTCTGCTCACTGCCGTCAGTCTCTTTAATCGACACGTTCAGGTCGCCGCTACCTGCTGTAGGGTAAAGATCCTTGATCTCAAACGCCCCTGGTGCGACATAACTTTGATAAATGATAAAACCGTTCTGACGGATGGTGACTTGCGCGTTGCTACGAGCAATACCGCGCACTACCGGTGAGTAACCTTTCATGCTGTCTGGCAGCATATCGTCATCAGAAGCCAACTGACCACCGCGGAACGGCACACTATCAAATACGTCACTCGGTGAGCTACTTTCCCCCAGTACCAGTTGACTCTTCAGTGCAATAATATCGCGCTGCAAATAGGTATTAATAGAATTCCAGTGACGCTCACCATTAGCATCACGGTTCCAGGTAGAATAGTTGCGCAAGCGCCATGCGCCGAGGTTTGCACCAGAACGGAGGTTAAGGAAATAGGTACTGGTGTTATCGTTGATATTATTGGTGTTGCCTGTACCATCAATACCGTTATTAACAATATTGTTGTTATTGTTGCTATTGCGGCTCCAGTTGTTAGCCCCGGTGAAGTTATAGTTCACCAATAACGCAGGCACCCCCTGATCCCACTTATCCGGTGAAACATAATCACGTGCAGCAAGATTTAACGCAGCCTGAGGAATACTCAGGTCAAGGCGCTGCTGATTAAAACGGAAGGTAGCCGAAGCCTGCGGAATAGCCTGAGCTAAATTAGCGCACTGCCCAGAGGCTTTGAGCGCAGGAAAAGAGTCAACCTTCACGCCCATCGATTCAAGCATGCCACTGCTTAGGCAGGGTTGCAGGCTATTCTTGCCTGTCGCATCTTTCTGCAACGAAAAATCAAGATCGTGAGTGTCGACCATCTGGCCATTCAAATAAACATCAACCCGGTATCTACCTGGAGCCTGAGTACTCCCATCTTCAAAAACCGTTAGGTCAGCCCCACGTTGAGACGGGTTATCAAGTTCCAACAATGCCGGGTTAAAGAAATCGCGCGCCTGTGCACCACCGGAAAGCCCCATTAACATTGCGACCTGACATGAAATCAACAAAGCCAGGGGGGTACGGTTAAATCCACGAGAGCCTAAACGCTTCGGGTTATTCATCCATTTAACTCCATTTATCAGCAGTGCCAGTAGATTCCGGCCAGCCGCGTCCTTTCCCCGTTACTACCTGTACAGGGATTGATTTTAGTTATCTTGACGTGTGCTTTATAAATTCCCGGTGAAGGGGTTACTGGTGCCACCGTAATCGTTAATAATTTCCCAGCTCAAAGCACCACCACTAACTCCCGCAGGCAGCTCAAATCGAGCACTGGACTGCGGTGCAACCATAGTGGCATTTTTAATTTGGTTACCGTTTACTTTAACCTTGAAGAAGGTAACGTAGTACGGTGAAGAGTTGGTAACCTGAACTGCGTTGCCACTGCGTTGCCACGTTAATGCTTTAGCAGCTTCTTCCAGTGAACCCGGCAAGCCCTGAGGACGGTAGATCAACTTAATGCGGGTTTTAATCGCAATTTGCAACGTATTGTCTTTTTTCTCAGCTGACGGAATAGACTTAATGTTCAGCCAATATAAGGATTCTTTATTTGTGGGCAGGTTACCGCCAGCGCGAACTACACGCAGAATATTATCTTGCCCGCCATCCAAGCGGAACAAAGGCGGAGTAATAATAAATGGGACTTTAGAAGTATCGCCGTCTTGAGAATCTACCCAAGATTGAATCAGATAAGGGACTTTGTCAGGGTTACTGATGCCTAAAGAGGATTCTTTTTTTGCGCCATCGTAAATCAGGCGGGTTCCACCAACAATAACTCCCGCCTGAGCCTGCAAGCCAAACGCCAATAATAGCACTGCGACCGTCGCGCTCCGCCAAACTTTCATTTCTTATTACCCACGTAAACCATTGAGAGAAAAGCCAGGGGCGGCATCCCCCCCCTGACCAGGCTTTATACTGCCGTTATTAAATCAGGCAGACAAAACTTATTGATAAACAATGGTAAAGTTGCTAACTGCGTTAGCTGCACCTGGGGTTACAGAGGCTGCAGTTGAAATATAGCTTGCAACGAAGCTCAAAGTATTTATAGCAGTGCCTGGCTGCAATGTCTGAGGAGTAGAGTCCTGATACAGGTTGATCACTTTGTTGTTACCATCAGCGATCTGAATGCCAACCCCTTTAGCAGTAGTAGCAGCGGTAGGGTCAGTTAACTGAAGAATAGAGTTATTATTTGGTACCTGGTTGCCATCAAAACGGACGCTAGCAGCAGTAACGGTATCCGGGCAGTTGCTCAATACAAGAGAAAATCCTTTAGAACCAGATACTGAACCAGCAGATGGGAAAGAAGACGCAGCAATCTTACCCAGATCAACGGTTTGGTTTTTGGTCGAAGTGGAGATATCGCAACCCTGTGGAATGATAGTACCGGTGAAGTTAACCTGACCATCAGCAGCGAACACATTGGCGGTAAACGCGGAGGCAGCTAACACGGCAACGGCGACAAGATTCTTGTTCATACTACTTTTCCTTTAAAATAATGCACTTCTCGCGCACTTGTTTATTTCTGACATAATCCTATGTCATTCCTTTTTATTTAGTTCATTGTCTGGAAGCTACCTCCGTCAATAGGTATTGAGCAGTGCTAACCTTTCCAGCCAAACGATTCATTTTGAACTAAAGTGACTCCTTTAGTTAAATTATCTAAAATGTAATTTTTTTAAATTTATTATCAGAATAATATTCTTTTAAATTAAATAAAATAGTCATAAACTCTGAATGGAAAGGAAAGTTCTTTTGCGGATGGGCATGGCCTTGCAAAAATTGAGAAAAAACTTAGATCTTCCTAAGAATTTTTTAAGCAGAATAAATTGATTAACCCATTGTTTTAATTTAATTTTTAACGAAAAGGAAAAATATTAAATCGTTATTGTTGACATTATTTTGGGGCATCCTTAGAGTATGTTGCAATTTAGTTCAAAGTGACTCATTAGACATATTTAATTACGTACTAATCACCATACTTCTTTAAACCTTCTAGCGTTGCTTGCTGTGTATAACACAGTATTTTGAATGTTCCTATGGCCAAGAAAATCCTGAATCAAGCGCGTATCTATTCCTCTATCTGCCAATGCAAAACCACAGCCATGACGAAGCATGTGTGGGTGAGCATTTACTTCTAAATTTGCTGCCTCGCTGTAATTACGAATTAACCAATAGATTCGCTGACGTGATAAACGCGAACCTCGGTTAGAAAGAAACAACCATTCGCTATCAGCCCCTCGGTAATACTTTCTTTTTGCCATCCAACGCTGTAAGCATTTCCTCTCACGGACATACAAGGGGTGAATGGTAGAAAAGCCATTCTTCAACCGATGGATATAGATATTGCCCCCATCAAGATCGATATCAGACAGCCGCCAACTGTTGATCTCACTCACTCGACATCCATGGATAAAACACATCCAAATCAAGCAATAATCGCGTTCAGGATTCTTACCCCTTAGGGTTGCTTCAAGCAGCCTTTCCACCTCAGAAGGTGTTAAATGCTTACGACTGGTCATAGTACCTCGTTAATCTTTACAAAGAAAAATGTGGATTGCTTTTTCCTTTGTCATTTCCACAGTAACATTCAGGAGCGTTAACTCCTGCCTCCGGATAACATCCTGAATCCTGAATCCTGAATAGAGTATAGCCGATAAGCGTAAATGTAACAGCCACGATATTAGTCCGCTTAAAATACCCGCGCACAAACTTAAGCATTACTCATGTTAAATCCAGATAAAAAGGGCTAAACTAAAATTAGCAAGTTAACTAATTTTTATACATAATGGTTAAAAAACATAAAGAAGAATAGATATAAGCAAATAGAAAAAGTGAATTAACACTAATACTCCCCTCCAAATAAAAAACTCAGAGGCAATATTATTATCTATTAAAACACTCACAATTGGATTAAATCACCACAAAAATTAAAAACAAGACAATTCCAGAAAAAATACCAGAATCATCCTTAAAGCTTGTAACGATAACCTATATCCACCTTCCCAGTGTGTGGTCATTTCTAGGGAGGTAATCACCAAATCAGTACAGGTTAGTTACTATGTCAGAAGAAACACAAAAGAAAGGGCCCTCGGTAACAACGCAGAGCGAAAACACCGTCGCTGGGAGAGCACGCTTCAGTGTTATTGATGTTTATTTCGGTTCAGAGCGGATAAGTGTATACCCATCATACTTCAAGTTGTATGAGGTTGGCTGCACGACTCGGCACATACCTAACCCCCTGCAGATCGCTGCAAGCCACTTGCATGATGTAAAATATAGATTCTATTGATTGCATTGCCTCAGCGCCCATTGGGTGACGATGGGCGCTGAAGCGAGCAACCAGTGCTAAAAACCCTGTGAGGCCTGTAGCCACATGTGCGGCTGGCCATCCCGTTGACTGTCACTGTCATCGGGGTGATTCACCCGCCACGCCAGTTGCAGCGAAACCTGGCGTTTATCACCAAACCAGCTGGCACCGGTTCCCAGCGCGCCGCGCCGCTGGTGGTTTTTATCCATCGTCCATGGCGACTTACTGGTTTTCACTCCACCGTAATCAAAGAAGGTTTTCCACTGCCAGGCCGGGGTTATCGCGTAACGCAATTCCAGATTGGTCAGCCAACCCCGATCGCCACTGGTGTTGCCAGAAGCGTAAGCACGCACGCCGTTGACGCCCCCCAGCGAAAATTGCTCTGAGGAGTCGAGGTTTTTCGACGCCAATTGACCACTGAACTGACCATAGACACTCCAGCGTTCGCTGAGCATCTGTAGGCGTAGTGCGGTCAGATTAAACTTGCTGAAGTTGCCCGCAGTGCGCGCGGTTTTGCTGTCGTTCTGTGCGGTGAACGGATCGGTAATCTCCAGATGGCCGTTGCTGACGCTGGCAGAAACAAAATTCAAGCCACCGCCACCAACGCTATCCTGGCCGTTGGCACTGAGGCTGGCCGTCCACAGCTGGCTGTTTTTGTGGCTTTTACTGTCGAATAAATCGATATCATCCCGCAGCCGTTTGTCGTCAAACTGCAGTTGGCCGCTGAGAGTCAGGGTTCGGCTTCTGTACAAGGGGTGAGAAACATAGGCACTGGTGGTGCGGGCATTACCGTGTGCGTCCAAGTCGGCAAAGTCTTTGCCCAGCGAGTAATCCATATTGGAGTAAGAAGCGCCTACGCGAGTAAACCAGCGATTAACCGGAGCATCGTACGACAGAAAGTAATAATACTGCCGCGCATCGCTGGCCAAACCGCGCAGGCGCAGGCGATCTCCCAAGCCCAACGGACTGTTAACCGAGACATCGGCATTCAAGCGGTTTTTGCCGGTATATTTGCCGCCATAGTTATCCAGATCGAGATTGCCGCTAAACAAAGGGGCGGGTTTGGCCTCCACCAGCAGATCGGCGGCTCCGGCTTTTTTGCTGGTGAGCAGGGTCGAGCGGGCCTGCACGCCGGGGGTATCGTTCAGCAGCAGTAGGGTTTGCTGCAGTTGACCGGCGTTAATCGCGGCATCTGGCGTAATCCGGCCAATCAGGCGCTTCAAGGTAGCATCAGAAAGGCGCGAACTGTTGTCGGTTTTGATCTCGCCATAGTGCGCTTCCAGTATCGCGATCTTGACCACGCCCTTTTCAACTTCTTGTTCTGGAAGATAGGCCCGATTGAGCACATAGCCACGCTGCTGATAATAGGTAGTGATACGCTGCGCCGCTTCATAAAGTTGCGGCAGCGTGAGTTCACGGCCGGTGTATTCCTGCAATTGCGCCAGCAGAATCGCATTGGGGAACAGGGTGTTGCCGCTCAGGGTAAAAGTATTCACCTTGACCGTCGGCTGTTCAGCGCTGGCGGGCTGAGCCGGTGCCGACGTGGGCGGAGTGGGTAAACCCAGTTCTGGAGTGGTTGAAGGTGCCAGAGTTGGCCGACGGGTATCGATCTCACGCAGGCTTTGCCCAGCATCCGGTATATTTGGCGTTGCCGCCTGTACGTTGCTGAATCCCAGTAATAGGGGGAGCAAGGGCCAGATATTGTGTGGCCGGGAGTCTTTTTTATTGTTTGTCATTATATTGTCAAATCAGGTGACGCTGGATAGCCAGCTATAGGCAATAAAAAGCCTGGCTTGCGCCAGGCTGAATTTTGGGTGTTACAGGCCGCAGTATGACTGCCCAGTACAGGCTTTGCCGTTTACGGTGCCATAACCGTAGGAGTTGGTGATACTAGAACTAAAATCGCTATTGATGTCACCGACAAGTGAGCCAACCTTCGTATTGTATCGTCCCTCACTAGCGATCACATCCCCCGTAGAATAGGAATTATTAATATTCACACCCACAAGTCTACCCACAAGACCACCAGCAATCATCTCATACATCGATAAAGTATCAGCAATCAGATTTCCTGAAGCATAAGAGTCACTAATAGTGGATTTCCCAGCATAACCAACCAACCCCCCCATTAATACCATAAGAGCGGAACCATCACTGTTATGAATTACATCACCTGTTGCATAAGACTTAATAATCGTTGCCTCAAAGATACTACCTATCAACCCACCGAATAATAGATTACCGCTAACTAGACCAGTAGCATATCCATTACTCAGGAATGACACCTGATAACCAGCAGTATCCATCTCTCCAAACAATCCACCTACATTACTTATCCCCTTAACATTCCCCGTAGCATAAACATCGCTGAATACACCACGAGCAGTACCAACTAATCCCCCAACATTACTTGCAGCAGATACATTACCGGTTGCATATGAGTTACTGATCCCTCCGTCAAAGACAATTCCGACCAACCCGCCAGCATGGTCTCCACCAGTGACATCAACTGCAGCATAGGCATTATCAAGCTGGCCTGATAATGAAGCTATCAGACCACCAGTATTGGTTTGTTGTCCATGTGGGGAGTTATTTTTTACTGTCCCAGTAACATATACGTTACTAATATTACTTGAAGCCCCTCCAATCAATCCACCGATTTGAGAATAGTCAGACGTTTTACTGGCATTAACAGTAATATTAACATTCTTAGCATAGACATCATGAATAAGTCCCCCATATTGCCGACCAACAAGACTACCTACATAATAATTTATAGGCTGAACACTATCTATATGCACAGGATTGATATCTGTATCAATCAGTCCTACGTTACGGATCTCACCCATAGAGGTTCCAAATAAACCTATATAACTCATAGAGTAATATGCAGAAGAATCATAGGTACTGATAGGTGTTTGTTTTATGGTCAACTGGTTGATGGTATTCCCCAATCCTGAAAAAATACCACTAAAAGAGTTCCCATCATTAAAACTAGCACTGCTCCCCACAGGCCTAAACCCTGCCCCCTGCGCCGTTGAACTGGCATCGATGGTATTGCCCAGCACATAGTAGCCCGCCAGATCGTTTTCCATCGCCTGTAGCTGGGCCACATTCTGGATCACGGTATAGCTTTGGCCATTATTGCTGAAGCTGGCACCCTGGCCGGAAAGGGTAACGCTTTTCCCTTTAGCCAGCACATAGTCGCCGCCTTCAATAAAGGCTACGCCCGCATTTTTGCCGGTGGCTTTCAGGTTGGCATTCAGCACAATGTTATCCTGTGCCGCCAGCAGCAACTGATTGGCCGTGCTCCAACTGACGTCGTTGTCCAACGTCAAGTCACTGCTATTGCTGATCAGTTCCACATTGCTGGTGCGCAGGCTATTAGTGACCGCACGTGCCGAGACTTTGTTGCTGCTGGTGCTGTCATTCACGTTCAGCTTGTCGGCAGCCACGGTCCAGGTACCGGTCTGGCCGCCAAAGCCGCGGGTATCCACACTGGCACTGGCGTTAACATTCACCGACTGGCCGCTGGTTTCAATATTACCGCCGTTACCTTGGTCAGCAACGCTGGCGTCCAGAATGCCGTCCACGTTAACCCCCCCCTGCTGGCCACCGCTCAGCACGATCTTGCCTGCTTTATTACTCAGGGTTTGTGCCTGGATCGTACCGGTGTTATTCACCACGGTTTGCAGCACGTTGCTGTTAGCATAGGCAGCGCTCATCACCACCTGGCCGCCATCGGCTTGGATAAAACCGCTGTTTTCCGCCAGCGCATTGGCCGCCGCGCCGGTGACCTGAATATTTACCAGCCCATCACCGCCAAAGTCCAGGGTGGTGGCTTTACCGGCTGCCAGCTTCACGCTGCCAAGATTGGCCTGAATATTCCCCTGGTTGCTGACCTGGCC
This sequence comes from Serratia sp. MMO-28, assembly GCF_037199905.1. Taxonomy (NCBI): domain Bacteria; kingdom Pseudomonadati; phylum Pseudomonadota; class Gammaproteobacteria; order Enterobacterales; family Yersiniaceae; genus Serratia; species Serratia sp. MMO-28. Next base: position 252,680 of record NZ_JBBCVB010000001.1, on the reverse strand, counting down.
GCCCAATAACACTACCGCCCCGCCGTCTTTGGCAGTGATGGTGCCCTGGTTGACTACGCTGGCTGGGCTGTTACCGCCGCTGAAATTGTACTTGCCGAGAGAGAAGTTGGTGGTGGTCAAATCCTGAGTAGATGCCACCAGCCCGCCGACGTTCACTTGCGCATTGCTGCCAAACAGCACGCCATTCGGGTTGACCAGGAATACCCGGCCATTGGCGTTCAATTGCCCCATCACTTTGGAGCCTTCGGTGCCCACCACCCGGTTTAATGCAATCGAGTTACTGCTCGGCTGTTGAAAATTGACCTTGTTACCTTCGGCGATATTAAAGCTCTGCCATTCAATCGCCAGCTTGTCACTGCTTTGGCTGATTTGCATTTGCTGGTTGGTGGGCTGGCTGATGGTACCGGAACCAAACTTCACCACACCACTGGCAGGCAGATCGGCCGCGTAGCAGGAACTGAACGCCAGGCTGCCCAGAATAGCAAGCGTGAGGCGGTTTAATGAGGTATTGCCTATCGAGCTAATTATTTTACTCATGAATAACATCTCCATCCAAGGAAATAGGAACAATTTGGATTAAATTAATTTTAACTCTGGATAATAAACGGCGGATTAAATACCTGCTACAGAAGCCGTTCTTTGACATAAAAAACAAAAAGCAGGCAAAAACAATCTAATAGAACTCCTTTGCAATGTCTATTTTTTTAACCCTGCGCCTACCTCCCTTGCCTATAAATAATGGCGCCCAGGTAATTAATTATAACCAGCATCAATGAAACCATAGTAATCGCCACTATATTTCTTCAGGTGACTCAGCAGGATTTTAAATATATTATGCTTTAATTAACCCAATCCTAATCGACATTACTCTGCATAGAAAAACAACAAAAATCCATCGGCATGATAAAAACACAATAAAATCAATAAATAAAAAACAAAGCAGCGGCAAGTCAATTTACTGATAAATAACGTTTAAGTCAAAAAATCAAAGTATAAGTGTCGAAAAAACAAGGCAAGAATAATCCCAACAAAAACGCCAACCCATAAAAAAAGACAAATTAAAAACAACAATAAAAACCAATTAATTACGAACAACCATTAATACATTAACAATAATTTACAGGATTAAGCTTGTTTATAAACAAGAAAAAACCCGCAATTAAAAAACTTTCATTCATCAGTGAAAAATATCAATGCAGCCATGCTTACCCATAGCAAGATATTGGCAGTGAGCACCGCAAAATTTGTTGGCTATCGGAATAGACGAGATTAAAAAAGAAGAGAGGGACGGTGAGATCTCCCCAATACAGCAATAGGCGAGTCATACTTCGAGCTGTATGGGTCTTGGCTACATTGCTCGCCCCATCGGGAATGCTGCAGCCACCTGCATACAACTCGAATTATTTAGAGTCTGGGTAAAACACGAGATCAAACGGTTAAACCGCCATCGAGTACCAGGGTTTGCCCGGTCATATAGCGACTGTCATCGCCAATCATAAACGCCGCCGCGCGAGCCACCTCATTGGCTTTACCCAAACGACGCAGTGGAATTTGCTTGCGCAGCGCTTTCAATGCCTCGGCGGGGATCGCATCCGTCATGTCGCTTTCAATAATGCCCGGCAGCAGGCAATTGACCCTGATACCAAAGCGTGCCACTTCCAGCGCCAACGATTTGCCCATGCCAATCATCGCCGCCTTGGTGGCAGCATAGGCCGTTTGCCCAATGTTGCCTTTGATCCCTGAGACAGAAGACATTAAGACCAATGCCCCCTCCCCCTGCGCCAACATGGCTGGCAACAGGTGCCGGTTCCAATAGAATATGGCATTCAGATTGGTCTCCATCACCTGCCGCCAGTTGTCGCCGTTTTGCTGAATATGCAAACCATCCAGCGTAATACCCGCATTATGGATCACCGCAAAAGGCGCGCCCAAACGCGCCAGCAGCTCGGGAGCAACCCGATTAACGGCCTCTTCATCACTGCCATCACAGACGCAACTTTCTACCCAGCCGGGTAAACCGGCGCAGGCTTCAATCACCTCAGCACTCTGCGCATGGCTACTGCGGCAGGTAAATACCACATTCCACTGTTTGGCCAACTCTTCCACCAGCGCACGGCCAATGCCCCGGCTGCCGCCGGTAACCAATACCCATTGTTTAGTCATAGCGTTAGTCTTGCTGCTCTACCAAATATTGACACAGTTCGCCCAGCGTCATTTCCGGCTTATCGATAAACATTTCAGCGGTGAGCGTCACACCAAACTCACGCTTGGCCAACACCATCAATTCGACATAGTCCAGGCTATCCAGCTTCAGCTGGTGCAGAGGCATTTCTGGCGATAAATCGGACATCTCCAGATCTTTCGCATCACAAATCATTTCGCAAACGGTGCTGTAAACCTGTTCGTACTTTTCCATTTTTATATCCTTATTTAATTACCGGCCAACGGCCATGTTTTCAATGTGACTGCGGTCGTTATCAGCGGCTGCTGTTGCACTCTGGCCTGGATCTCGGTGCGTAATACAAAACCGCCTTCTCGGTTGCCCATGATTAACATCGGCTGAATGGCGTAATCCACATGATCCACCAGGTGAAAATGCGCGTCTGGGCTCAATAATTTCGCGCTGAAGTGGGTTTCATGATGCGTCTGCACTACCGGGATCTGGGCAAACACCTCGATCAGCGTTGCCGCCGTCAGCTCTGGCAATGTCTCTGTCACCATGGCCAAGGTTTCGGGTGACTTCACTACCAGTTGGAACAGCAACGCATCGAAGAACCCCCAGGTTTGAGCAGCGTCTGCCGCATCCCCTGGGAATTGCTGACTAAGCGCCATCACCTCTGCCAACGCTAACCGATGTTCCTGCCCACCATTCACCTGCACCAACGGCTGAGCCGCCGTCAACTTACTGCTGAAACAGATTTCCTGTGTGGCACTGTCAAGCAACTTGCCGGTGACCTGCGAACCCTTCTCCGTAATCTGTAACTGGTAGGGGGTATGGCAAAGCACCGGGTGACGCAGACGCGTGCTGAAGCTATAAAAATCTTCCTTTGGCGTTGCCGCAAGCAGCGCTGCGCTCAGGTGCCGTTTCATATCCAGCATGGCGCGCATGCCGTGAACGCTCAGTTGCTCAGCCCCCATGTTGCGCACGTACTGCAGGTCAAAATGGATCGGGTTGTAATCCCCGGAAAAGGCCGCCCACTCTTCTGCATCACGCACGCTATAGTTGAGGATCATGCTCATGCCTGCCCGATCACCAAAGCGGCATTGGCACCGCCAAAACCAAAACTCAGATTCAACGTATTCTGCAACTTAGCCGGGCGATGTCCCTCGCTGATATAATCCAGATCGCAGGCCGGATCGGGATTGTTCAGGTGGCAAGTGGCAGGCATCAGCTGATGCTGTAATGCCTGCAGGCAAATGATGGACTCAAAACTACCTGCGGCAGCGATCAGGTGCCCAGAGTAGGATTTGGTGCTGGAAAGCGGTGTGGAATAAGCCGCTTCACCTAATGCGAGCTTGATCGCTTCGGTTTCGTTCAGATCGTTAAGCGGCGTTGAGGTGCCATGCGCATTGATATAGTCAATCTCGGTAGCCGCCAAGCCAGCCTGTTTCAACGCATACTGAATGGTTTTTACCCTGGCAATCTTGTCGTCAGCAGGCGCAGTGAAATCGAAGGCATCAGAATAGTTACCATACCCTTTGATCTCACCCAGAATGGTCGCACCGCGCGCCAATGCCGCTTCACGCTCCTCCAGGCACAGCACGGCTGCACCTTCAGACAGCACGAAACCGTTGCGATCAAGGCTGAATGGGCAGCAGGCCTTTTTGATATCTTCCTGTTCACGTGCCAACGCACGCAAGACATCAATGTTCCAAACCGTAAGGTCAGCACGTAAAGACTCACCAGCCCCGGCCAGCATCATGGATGCTCGCCCGCTGCGGATCACTTCAAAGGCATCGCCAATGGCGATAGTACCCGTGGCGCAGGCTGCAATCGGTGAGTTTTGGTAACCACGTAGGCCCCAGTAAAGGCTACAGGCCGCCGTGGCGACGTTCGGCATACTCATGAAACAGCCAAACGGCGATCCCAACCCGGTACTGAGGTAAGAATCATAATTCACGATCGTTTCATCCTGGCCGGCCCAGCCGCTGCCGATGATGGTGCCACAATCCAGCAAGTCGTAATAATCCGCCGGGCTCGCGCTGTTAAACGCCATCTCCATCGCTTCACGTGCGGCCCCCAGCACCAGGCGGGCAAAGCGTGGCAGGCGGCGGCGGATCGCGGCGGGGATCCCTTTCAGGTTAGGCTCGTCATCAATCAGCCCCATGAAACATGACTGGATCCCGGCCTGGGATTTATCGATATGACGGTAACCAACCTGATAGTCCATCATTGCCGCCCAACTTTGCGCCGCATTCATCCCCATGGGAGTCACTGCGCCATATCCGGTAACCACTACACGACGTGGCAACGCGTTACTATTCATGATTTATTCCTTTCCTATCATTGTCTTTTTCCACGCCGCCGCCCAATGCCAACCACAGCGTCATGGTGGCGTTGAGGTAGTTGTACTGCAGTTGCGACAGATTGATTTTGCTGTTCAGCAGGGCATCTTCAGCATCCAAGAGTGCCTGGAAGGAAATAGCTCCCGCTTCATATTGGCTTTTCGCCAACGCCCAACGCTGCTCAGCAAGCTGCAGATTCTGTTGCTGATTAGCGCGCTGTTGTTGATAACTCAGGCGCTGCGTCATGGCGTTATCCACATCCGACAGGGCGTTGTAGACCTTGCTACGAAACGTGATCGCCGCCTGCTGCACGTCCAGATCCGATTTCTCGATGGTCAACTGCACCGTATTCCACTGCACAAACGGCAGTGCGGCATTAGTGCCCAGCGTTCGGTACGGGTTACTGAACCACTGCTGGAAAATAGCGCTGCCCGCGCCCAGCGTGGCACTCAGCGACAGCGTTGGGTAGAAGCTCAGGCGTTCAACGTCGGAACCGGCCAAGGTCGCGCGCAAACGAGCCTCGGCAGCTTGAACGTCTGGGCGGCGGGAGATCACGTCCAGCGGCAGCGTCTGGGCGATAGGGACGTTTTGCGTGACATCCAATGACGCCCGCTCAGGCTGACGATCGTTCGGTGAACGGTTGAACAAGATCGCCATGGCGTTGCGTGCCGCTTCGCGCTGTTGCAGCAGGTTCTGGTATTGGTTTTGACGATCGAGCAGCGATTGCTGCGCCTGTAACAGCTCGATCTGCCCGGCGCTACCGGCCGCATAGCGTGACTGCACGATCTCCAGCGTTTGCTTGCCAATCTCCAGGCCCGCCTGCTGATGCACTATCTGCTGATTAACGTTGGCAATCTGCCAGTAAAGCTGTGCGGTGGTACCAATCAGCGTTAACGCCGTGTTCTGCCGGTCCTGTTCTGATGCTTTGACCAGCCATTCGGCCTGCTCACGCGCACGTGCCAGTTTCCCCCACAGATCCAGCTCATAACTCAGGCCAACCGAAGCACTGTAAGCCTCCACAGGCTCCCGGTTTTCCCGCAGATTCTTGGTGTTGCTGGCACCGCCATTTACCGCAACATTCGGCGTCAGGTTGGTGTTGGTCAACCCGGCGGCCAAGCGCGCCTGCCGCAGTTGCAAACCGGCGATCGCCAGATCGTTGTTGCTGGTCAGCACCCGGCCGATCAGCATCGAGAGCTGCGGATCGTTGAAGTTATCCCACCAGTGATCGGTTTGCTTAAGAAAACCCGAACCGGTGTCTTGCACCCGCCACTGCTTCGGCACCGACAACATTGGCTGTTGATAATCACTTTTCACTAAGGAGCCGCAGCCGGTCAGCAAGAGTGAGATCGTTATGGCTAGAGAAATTTTATTCATCATTACTCGCGCGCCAGCGCCTCCGTCGGGTGAAGACGCGCCGCGTTGCGCGCAGGGAAAAAGCCGAACCCCAGGCCGATCAGCGCAGAAAATCCGCAGGCGAGCACGATGGGTGGCCAGGTGAAAATCATGGTGAATTGCTGCGTAACCTGAGCAAAAATCAATCCGGCGATCCCGGAGCCAATGATGCCAATCATCCCGCCCAGCGAGCAGATCACCATGGCTTCAATCAGGAACTGACGCATAATGTCAGCCGGGCGCGCGCCAACGGAAAGACGAATACCGATCTCATGAGTCCGCTCGGTAACCGAAACCAGCATGATGTTCATCACGCCGACCCCGCCCACCAGCAGCGAGATGCCCGCAATGGCGGTAATCAGCAGCGACATTGAATCCGACGCTTTGCGCATGGTCTCAGTCATCTGATCGTTGGTCTGAGTGAAGAAATCACGCTGACCATGCGCCTGCTCCAGCAAGCGTTCCACGTCAGTTTGTGCTTCACTCAGCGAGAAACCGTCACGTAAACGCAGGGTGATCGATTCAAGCGGCATGTTGCCAGACATACGTTCCAATAATGAGGTATAGGGCATCCACGCCCCCAGCATCATACCGCTGAATTTGCCCCCTTTAGGTTCAGCGACGCCGCCAACCCGATAGGGTGCGCCGGCAAGCTGAATAATCTCCCCTTCAGGCTGTTCATTTTTTGCAAACAGCGTCGAGCGCAATTCGGGATCGATGATGACCACCGGTTCCCGCTCATCGAGATCCTGCTGGGTAAAGCTGTTACCGGAAAGAAAGCGCAGGCCACGCACGCGAAAATAGGCGTCACTGATGCCGGAGAGCGATACATACACCTCTTTCCCCCCGCGCACGGCCGTCACGCTGTTGCTGAACACCGGGGAAACGCTGTCAACATAGGGCTGACGCGCCAACAGCTCAACGTCCGACAGCTTCAGAGAGCGGGCAAAATCAGGGCGGGGTTTATCCCAACCCAAACCAGGGCGGACCTCCAGCGTGCTGGTACCAAGTTGGCTGATTTGCTCAAGAATACTTTGCCGTGCACCTTCGCCGACGGCCATGGACGATACGACGGAAGAAATGCCGATAATAATGCCCAGCATCGACAAAAAGGCCCGCACCCGGTGCCCAAGCAGCGCCCGCCAGGCCATCTTGACCGCCTCTTTGACGCTCTGCCAGAACAGCGCACGCCCGGTGGCTGCGGCTACCGGCATCGCCGGTTTGGTATCCTGTGGCGGTACGGCTTCGTTGTGCCTGTCGGCGATAATTTCACCATCGCTGATTTCAATAATCCGTTGCGCCTGATTGGCAACGTCGCGATCGTGGGTAACGATAATAATGGTGTGGCCGGAATGATGCAGCGAATGCAGGATCCCCATCAGTTCCTGACCGCTGGCCTTATCAAGCGCCCCGGTCGGTTCATCGGCCAGAATGATTTCAGCCCCATTCATCAGCGCACGGGCAATACTGACGCGTTGCTGTTGCCCACCTGAAAGCTGTGCCGGTTTGTACTCCATGCGCTGTTGCAGCCCGAGCCGGGTCAGCAGGTATTCCGCGCGCGTCTGCCGCTCTGCGGAGGGCATCGCCGTGTACAGTGCCGGAATAGCCACGTTTTCAGCGGCGCTCAGGTAAGGCATCAGGTGATAACGCTGAAAAATAAATCCGATGTACTGGCTTCTTAATTGCGCCAGTTGCTCACTGCTGGCCAACTGCGTTGAGATACCCTTGATGCGCATCTCACCTTCTGTCGGCTTATCCAGGCAGCCAATGATGTTCATCAGCGTGGATTTCCCCGAACCGGAAGCGCCGATGATCGCCACCATTTCGCCACGCTGAATAGTCAGAGAAATATTCTTCAGCACCGCGACCGTCTGTAACCCGGAGACAAAGTGGCGTGAGATGCCACGCAGCTCAATCAATGGAGAGCGCTGATCAGCCATGACCTGTGCCCCCCGGTAATACCACGCGCTCACCCACTTTCAGCCCTTCTTTGACTTCCACAAACTGGCTGTCGTTGGCCCCTACGCGGATCCAGCGTGACACCGGCTGATCCCCTTCCATCACCTGTATCTGGTAACGATCTTTCTCCTGCTGCGCACCTAACGCGGTGATCGGTACGCGCAAGGCATTTTTCGCCTGCTCGGTGATGATAAATACCTGTGCAGTCATTGAGGTACGCAATAGGCGCTCAGGATTAGCAATAGCAAAAACGCCATTGTAATAGACCGCTGAAGGCTGCTGATTCGTCGATGTCGATAGATTGTTTTCCTGCAAAGCATCGTTTGGTGCTTCCTGAATCGAGCCCATTACGCTGTCATAACGCTGTTTAGGATCGGCCACCACGTAAAACCACAGCGGCTGCCCAACGCGCACCTTGAGGATATCGGTTTCAGAAATGCGGGTGTGAACCGTCATGGTATCGAGATCCGCCAGCACCAGAATGGTCGGCACGGTTTGCGATGAGACGATGGTCTGCCCTTCCTTGGTGACAATCCCCAGCACTTCACCGTCGATAGGGGCCACAATACGGGTGAAACCCAGGTTGGCTTTAGCCGTTTCCAGTGCCATCTCAGCCTGCACAATCTGTGCTTCGTTAACTTTTAACTGTGCTACCTGCGTCTGGTACAAAGCCTGCGCCTTTTCCAGATCGCTTTTAACGCCGGACCTGTCACGATCCAGCCGCAGTTGGCGATTAAGCTCTTGCTGATACTGACGCAGCGTTGCCTGCGTGACCTGTTTCTGTGCCTGAGCGCTTTGCAGTGCCGCTTCTGATTTGCGTAATTCATTCTGTTGTAACGTTGGATCAATCTCCGCCAGCAACTGCCCGCGGGTAACGCGATCGCCCTGTTTCACATACAGCTTGGTCAACTGCCCGTTAACCTGTGCACCGACGCTCACCTGCAGTGCCGGTTTCAGGATGCCGGTAGCTAGCACGGTTTTCTCTATATCACCTTGTGTCACTACCGCGGTATTGAGTGCCTGAGTCTGCTTAGGTGCGGTGAAATACCAGATCGCCACGCCAACCAGCGCCGCAATCCCCAGCAGACCCATCAACATCAGTATCCGCATCTTTCTTTGACTTGGCGTTTTCATCAGCACACCGCCGCCGTCAGAGTAGGTTGAGGCTCAAACTCCGCAGAAACACGCTCCATACGCCCACTGGACATACGGTAAACACGATCGAACATCGGCAGTACACTTTCACTGTGGGTAACGGTGATCAGCGTTTTATGGTATTCGCGACAGTGCGCTAGCAGGGTGGTCATCACCCGATGTGCCGTGTCTTCATCCAGATTGGCGGTAGGTTCATCTAACACCAGAACCGGGCAATCGCTGTACATCGCGCGTGCCAACAGCAAGCGCTGACGCTGGCCTAATGACAACCCGGCATGGCTTTCACGGATCAGGGCATTCAGGCCACCCGGCAGTTTCTCCACCACCGGGGTCAGGTTCAAGCCCTTGAGAGAATGCTCAATCCGCTGCAGTTTATGTTCATCAAACCCCTCATCAAACAGCGTGATGTTCTGCAACACCGAGGCGTTGAACAGAATATCTTCCTGACTCTGCAGGAAGAACAGGGAATAGACCTGGCGATAGTCGACTGGCTTGCCATCCACTATCACCTCACCTTGCTGCGGAGCCATCAGGCCGGTCATCACTTTCAGCAGGGTGCTTTTGCCTGCGCCAGACTCACCGACTATGGCAATGCTTTGGCCAGGTTCCAGCGACAGCGAGAGATCCTGCAACACCGGCTGTTGGGCATCATAGGCAAAAGCAATATTGTGATAACGCAACTGCGCGGTGAACGCTGGGCTCGGTGCAGGAATAGCATCATCCGCTTCATTGCGCTCTGGCAACGGCGGGAAAAGGTCACGTGCACGGGTGTCGATCACATGAAGCTGGTTTTTCTGCAGAATGGCATAGAAGATTTTGGTGATGTACGAAGTAAAAATCTCACGCACAAAGCTATAGGCAAAGAACTCACCCAGCGTAATCGAGCCGTTTTTCAGCAGCGGTAATGCCAGGAACATAAAGCACACCATCTCCAGGCTGCCAATCATCTGATACAGGCTGCTTTTCACCTGCTCATAAACCTTCTGCTGCTGACGGCAGGTAAACAATGACAGGGCATACTTGGCAAATAGGCTCTTGCGCTGGCTATCCAGGCCGGCCGATTTGATGGTGGAAAACCCCTGGATACTTTCCAGAATAAAATCGCTCTGCTCGGCCGTTTTGACCTGCATCTGCTGCGTGTAGAAACGATCGCGATAGATTGCCCAGACGCTGACCAACCCCATCAGCGTAACGCCAATCCCCGACACCGTTGCCAACAGCGGGCTCATGTAACACATCACCGCCAGTGCGATCGCGCCGATGATCCAGTCGGTACGCAGGCCGTTATCCAACTCAATCTTGATCCCCGAGGCCATTTGCCAGTTGGCAAAACGGCTGAATACCTCACCCGGCGCACGTTTATCGAAAAAGTTCAGCGAATTACTCAGTAAACGCGAGAAACCCGCCACGCTGTTCACCACCACAAAGCGTTTGATAAACCGCTCGGTGATCCAGCGCACGGCAAATGCCAGCGTGGTCGACACCACAAACGCCAGCAGGAAGTAGAAATACGGGAAATCAGTTTCACCCGCCGAGGAGAACACTTTATTAATGGCGCTACTGACCATCGTCGGCATAATGAACAGGGTTAGAGAAATCAGAAACGCCAGCACCATTAGGCGGTAAATACCGGGGATACTTGCGGTTTCTTTCAGGCTCATGCACTCCATGGCGCGCGAGCCCTTGCTACGCTTCACGTTGGCCAGTGCCTGGGGATCGGCCTGCGTTTCGCCGTCCAATACCAACGCATAGCCGCTGATTTCCCGTTTTAAAGACTCTATCGGCAGCAATTGCTGGCCAATCGCCGGGTTCATTACGCAGACGTAATTCCCTTTACGATAAGCCAGTAATACATAGTGGCTGGCACCGTAATGCAGAATGGCTGGCAGCGGTAACTCGGCCAGTTCATCATGTTCAAAGGCCACCGGATAAGCAGGCATCGCCAATTCCGACATAATGGTACACAGCGTGGCCAACGAAGTGCCATGTTGTGAAGCAGGATAGCGTTCGCGCAAACTTTCCAGCGGCGCACTAATACCCTGCGTCTCGGCCATCATGGAGATACAGGCCAACCCACATTCATTCGTTTCGCCTTGAAAAACCAGCGTCGGGATTATCTTTTCCATGATCTGACTTCTTAAATTTCCAGGTTATTCATTGATAAAAAATAACGAATGTGAGTGCCAAAGCAGCCAGTCTTCCGGGTGCCGGGTGATGGATGCTTCAATAATTTCGGGCAACTCCGCTTTCAGTTTGCGGGCTGGTACTGGCGGATAAATATGAATTTTTATTTCTTTGTCATAATACAAATAATAAAAAACCACCTGCGCCGACAGCGCTCTGGCAATACGGATCACCCCGCTGTGCACATTGGCTGGGCGGTCAAATAATCTACAGTGTAATTTTGCGGTCTCGGCCTTACTGGCATTTACGGTGTAATCCGGGGTGATATCCGGGAATATCATAATATTGCGCTGGTGTTCAGTGGCTTCCATAATTGCCGTCATTAAATTGCCAGCAATCGCGCGATTATCATCATGAATAGAGCAGTAAGAGAGATCGACTCCCCCGCGCTGCCGAAATTTTTCGTTATAAATCTCGATGCTGGCAGACACTATCACCGTCGCTTTACCAGGATATGCCGCTCCCCCCACCAACCCCGCCAACATATCGGAAACCATATGCAACGGAGCCAACACCACGGGTGAACCAGACTGATGCAAAGGTTCAACCACGGCGTTAAGCTCGGCTTTACAGCGCTCTAGCTGAGCCATCACCTGTGAATTCTGGCCAAAGGTTGCCGCCAGTTCCAACAGGCGACGGCGCTGGCTGATTTTGACAAAATCGACCTGGCGATCGTCATCAATCAAACATCTTTTATTGGCAGCGGCCACAAAGGCACGCTGTCGCTCTCCCCTATTACTCAACTTGAGCCAGCGGCCTACGGCCGCCAGCCCGAGTAATAGCCGATAATCGCCATACCGCAGCATCCAACAAATCACCCTACCGTGTGCACGGCGGATTGGATTGAAACTCCGCGCTATTTTGGTGAGAGAATTTCTCCAGGCCAAATAAAACCACACGGCAAATAAGCGCATTATTGCTCCAGCGGCTTGTCATGTTGTAACAACGACAGCAGTTTATCGATAAATTCAGGGAATTCTCGATCCTGTTGCGCTAACCATTTCTTATTAACGATAAACGTCGGTGTAGCATTAATTTTGTAATATTTTGACACTTCGGTCATATAATTCAGCAGGTCTTTCACTTGCTGAGACTGGCTGGCTTTGGTGTAGGCAGCCAGATCAATACCATTGTCCTGTAACCAACGATCGCGATTCTGTGTGTTGCTCAGGTCAATTTTATCTTTGATAACGGCTTTATACGCGCTTTCACGGTATTTCGGCTCAATACCCATCACGGTCAGCGTCGCAAACAGTGGTGCTGAATGTGAAAATGCCCCCATTTGATCGCCATTAACGTGCAGGCGGATTAATTTGGAACCTTGCGGCATACGCGCTTCCAACTTATCCACATTTTCTTCGTTAATTGAACAGTAATGGCAAGCATAAGAGAATAACTCGATGATGCTGTTATCGTCCTTTATTGGACTGTTTTGTACCTCTTGAGCGCTCACTGCCTGCAGGCTAGTCTGCTCTGCACCATCACCCGAACTCTGATTAAGAATAAAATAATGGAAATAAGCGGTTGTTATCAGAGAAGATATAACAATCACAAAAAGGGTGTAAGCGATGAGATACAAGGGTTTCTTGAACATAAACAATACGTCCTAAAAAGGCATATTAATTAGCTCTTATAACAGGAGGGACAATCATTGTCTTTTTAGCACGTTTGCGCTGCTTATAATGCCAGCAGCAATCACATCCCTGTCCATTAAAAAGCACAACACTTAAACAGGCTGATGCGAAAATTCTTCCCGCACCAGCGCTGAAGTTATTTCCTGAAGTACAGGAAAATTAAGCTAATACTTAGCCTGCAGTAATGATACCGCAGTCGGTCAGGCTGGTAGGAGCAGAAGAAGTGCTTATCTCTTTACCATTCTTGTCTACACAAGTGGTTACTGCGTTGCAAACGGTAGCTGATTGTTTAACGTAACGAACAGTACAAGTCGTCTCGCAAGTACCGCCAACGATTGAATTAGCTTCGAACAAATTAATCTTTTTCACAACATCATCCTTATATAAAAGTGAAATAAAACCAACCCTAGCATTGTTCCTCTTAACGATAGAACAAATCTACGCTTGATATAAAGGCACGAGACTCATGCCTTTATTAAAGCGTAGTATTGAGGTAAGTTATTTACGTTCCATTTGTATAGGTGCCAAGGATAGCGTGACGCCAGAAGCAGATCAATATAATTTTTTCAAAGAAAACACGATATTTAGAAACAGTTTAACTATTTAAACAGGATGTTTCTTATAAATTCTTAGATAAAGAATTACAAGAATCAATTAGCTCCACCATTCATCTAAAAAACCATAAAATATATGGCCAGGATATTTCTTATATAGAAATTCTACCATGGTGGTCTCACTAAAGTATTAAAGGAAATCTCACAAAGTACCAAAGGGTATTTTTCTGGAAATGCGGTCATTTCCCCCATCACGGCTCTTCGACATGGGGAAACTGTCAGTTGATTGGCACTGCCAAACAACCAAAGCGAGAATTCCCTCTGACTTTATAGGTATTTTGCACGAGAAAGTTCCTGATCTACTAGTGACTTCAACCATTTTATCATCTTAAACTCAACCAAGAGGGACACAAACGTGTCACATACTCTGCAAGGTATCTGCCAGACTACACGCCTCAAGGGGCTTGGGTAAGGGTTTAGATAGCGTTCAATCGTCATGTCATGAAGATAATTTCATCGCAATTGCCATAGGCACACTAAACTTGTAAAAGCTGCGAGTGGTTGAAACTGAAGGAAACGATTGCAACCTTGAGCACAACACAGGGATGATTGAAATAACAGATTTTCCCTGTCGTCCGGCGTAGTTATGACCTACTCTCGTAAGAGTCATGTTCAACATAAAGAGGAGGATGAAGCAGTTGCATTTGTTGTCTGTAAATGCATGAAGAGACGGGATGGTTGTGGTGTGAACCACCCATCGTTTGGGTTCCCTGACTATCGTGGTGCTGTTGTACCTTTTTGAAAACTTAGCTCGTTGCCTGTTACCCCATCCGAACAGATGCCACGAGTCGTTTATATTCTCGCCATCTGGTGCGGGAATAAGGGCCGGAGTAGGCCCAGACGAGCGATAAACCGCAGCGCGCAAGCGTACGCAGGTAAATGAGTTAAATCATCGCTCCCTTAAAATCTGATCCCAAGAGATTGCATCGTGAATATAAAACTTGTTGCCGTTCTGCTTTTCACACTTTCCCTTTCCGCCTGTGACAGAGGGACTCCTGAAAATAACGAAAGCGCGCGTCCGGTCAGCATTTTTGATGTTATGAACACTGCCCAGCAAGGCGAGCGGATCTTCCCCGCCAGGATCGTAGCCGGTGATAAAACCTATTTGGCCTTTAAACGCCCTGGCCAGTTGCAACAGTTGCTGGTGCGTGAAGGTGAACGCGTCAGCAAAGGGCAGCTGATTGCTGAACTCAACAGCAATGATGCTCGGTTGCGCCTTAGAGATCGCCAGGCAACCTTCGATTTGGCACAGGCACAGTTCAACCGTTTCGCCACGCTGAGCGCACGCAATGTGATCCCACGTGCCGAGCTTGACGTACAACGGGCCGCTCGTGATTCAGCCCAGGCCGCGCTGAAGCTTGCTCAGGAAGAATTGAGCGATATGCAAATCCGCGCCCCCTTCGCGGGCATCATTGCGTCTGTGGATGCGCGTAACTATCAGGTTGTCCCGGCAGGCCAGCCTATCGCCATCTTGAACGCACTGGATTCGCTGGATGTTATTTTCAGCATTCCCGAGAACTTGTTCATCATCATTGATGCAGACAACGCCAAGTATCAACCTCGAGTCGTTCTGAATAATTTACCGGGCCGCGAATTCACCGCTCAGTATAAAGAACACACCACCAACACCACGTCAGGCTCGTTGACCTATCAAATGACACTGAGCATGGCACGCCCACAAGACCTGCCGATGCTCTCCGGCATGAGCGGTAGCGTAAAAATAAACCTCGGCAACCTGGCTAACGCCACGCAGGCCAACAATATTGTGGTGCCCGTAGAGGCGGTATTTGATCCGGATAATACACCGCGTAATCAGCCCCACGTCTGGGTAGTGAAAGAAAAGGATGGGAAGCTGTTCGTGGAATCACGCCGGGTTGAAACCGGACAATTAACCGCCAATGGTATCCAGATCGTTTCCGGTCTGGCCGATGGCGAACGGATCGTAGCAGCCGGTACCCGTGAATTGCGCCCTAATCAAGAAGTGCGCGCCTGGGTCCGTGAGCGAGGTCTGTGATGAAACTGACAGAGAACTTCATCAACAATGGCACCCGTATCTGGTTGGCGATCCTGCTGTTGGGCATTGGCGGCGTGATCGCTTTTCTCAACATTGGCAGGCTGGAAGATCCGGCATTTACCATTAAAACGGCGGTGGTGGTCACTCGCTACGAAGGGGCCTCCGCACAGCAGGTGGAAGAAGAGGTGACCCTGCCGCTGGAAAACGCCATCCAGGAATTGCCCTACATTGATAATGTGACCTCGATCTCCAGCGTCGGCCTGTCACAGATCACCGTCAATATTCGTGCTGAATATGGCGCGGCGGAACTGCCACAAATCTGGGATGTGCTGCGTCGTCGTATCAACGATGCCACCCTGCGTTTGCCTCCTGGCTCCAGCCCGCCGATCGTCAATGATGATTTCGGGGATGTGTACGGCTTCTTCTTCTCACTGTCTGGGGATGGTTACAGCAACCAGGAACTGCGTAACTTCGCCGAACTGCTGCGCCGTGAACTGGTGGTGGTGCCCGGCGTCGGGAAAGTCGGCATTGTCGGTATCATCCCGGAAGAAGTGCAGATCGAAATCTCCCGCGCCCAGATGACCGCCGCTAATATTATCCCGCAGCGGTTGTTCGATCTGCTGAGCCGGCAGAACGTGGTGTCCAATGCCGGGGATCTGCTGGTCGGCAGTGAGTCGATCAGGCTGCACCCGACCGGGGAGTTTTCTAACGTGCAGGAATTAGGCAACCTGCTGATCAGCGAACCGGGCAGTGCCAAGAGCGTGTACCTGCGTGATATCGCCACCATCACTCAGGGCTTTACGCATTCCCCTAACAATATCTATCGCTCCAACGGCAAACCTGCGCTGTCCATCGGCGTCTCTTTTGCGCCGAACGTCAACGTAATTGTGGTGGGGGAAGCGGTCAAAGCCCGTTTGGCCCAGTTGGAAGCCGAACGCCCCGCCGGGATGGACATCAGCGTCTTCTACGATCAGTCCCATGAAGTGGAAGGGGCGGTAAACGGCTTTATCATGAACTTCCTGCTGGCCCTGCTGATCGTGGTCGGTACCCTACTGATCTTCATGGGGGTGCGCAGCGGCCTGGTGATCGCCGCGTCGCTGGCGCTGAACGTGCTCGGCACGCTGTTGATCATGAAGCTGTTCAACATCGAGCTGCAGCGGGTGTCGCTCGGGGCACTGGTGATCGCCCTGAGTATGCTGGTGGATAACGCCATCGTGATTGTCGAAGGCGTGCTGGTAGGGCGGCAGCAGGGGGAAAGCACCCTGAAAGCGATTGGTAATGTGGTGAAACGCACCATGTTCCCGTTGCTGGGTGCCACCATCATCGCCATCCTGGCGTTTGCTCCGATCGGGTTGTCCAACGACGCCACCGGGGAATACTGTAAGTCATTGTTCCAGGTGCTGCTGATCTCGCTGATGCTGAGTTGGTTCACCGCGCTGACCTTGACGCCGGTATTCACCAAATGGGCGTTTGAAAAGCAGAAAATCGCCGAACCGAAAGAGGGTGAGTCGGCCAAAAGCCCTTACGATGGCTGGTTGTTCCGCGTCTATCGCAACCTGCTGAGCAAACTGCTGAGCCAACGTACCGTGACTCTGACGGTGCTGGCGGCGCTGATGGTGGCGTCGGTGATCGGCTTTGGCAGCGTACGCCAGAGCTTCTTCCCGCCGTCCAACACGCCGATCTTCTTTGTCGACATCTGGCTGCCGTACGGCACCGATATCGCCTATACCGAGAAGATCGCCGCCCAGATCGAACAGCATATCAAGGAGCAGCCGAGCGTCAGCGATACCATGGTCACCGTGGGCCAGGGCGCCATGCGCTTTATGCTCACTTATAACGCACAGCGGCAATACTCCAACTATGCGCAGGTGATGGTGCGGGCCAAACAGCTCAACCAGATCCCGGGCATGATCGGCCAAATCGAAGCCTATGTACGCGATAATTACCCGCAGGTTAACGCCCAGGCCAAACGCATCATGTTCGGCCCGTCCAACAACAGCTCGATCGAAGCGCGCTTTATTGGACCGGATCCGAACGTGTTGCGCACGCTCGCTGCCAAGGCAGAGAAAGTGGCCAGTTCAGATCCGAATGCCGATGGCGTGATGCACGACTGGCAGGAACGCAGCAAGGTGATCCGTCCGCAGTTCTCCGACTACCTTGGCCGTGAGCTGGGAGTGGATAAACGCGAAATCGACAGCGCATTGCGTATGAGCTTTGGCGGCGTCACCGTGGGGCTGTACCGCGATGGCACCCGGCTGATGCCGATTGTGCTGAGAACGCCGGATTCCGAACGCTTGAATGCCGAACGGCTGAACGACGTGATGATCTGGAGCCAGGCGCGCCAGGCGTTTATCCCGATCGATAACGTGGTCAGCGGCTTCAAGACCGAGTGGGAAGATCCGTTAATCATGCGTCTGGATCGCAAACGTACTCTGACCGTGCAGGCAGATCCAAGCACCCAGAGCGGTGAAACCTCTGCAGAACTGCTGCAACGCATCAAACCGGGGATTGACGCCATCCCGCTGCCGCGCGGCTATGAGCTGGAATGGGGCGGTGACTATGAAAGTACCAAAGAGGCACAGGCCGGGCTGTTCACCAGCCTGCCGATCGCCTTTGTGATCATGTTCATTATCACCGTGCTGATGTTCAGCTCACTGAAAAACGCCGTGGCGATTTGGCTCACCATCCCACTGGCGCTGATCGGGGTCACGTTAGGCTTCCTGCTCACCGGTATTCCGTTTGGCTTTATGGCGCTGATCGGCCTGCTGAGCTTAAGCGGTATGCTGATCCGTAACGGGATCGTGCTGGTGGAAGAGATCGGCCTGCAACGCCAGGAGAAACCGATGCTGGAGGCGATTATCGATGCAGCCACCTCGCGTTTACGCCCGATCCTGCTGACCGCCTTTACCACCGTGCTCGGCCTGGCACCGCTGCTGAGCGATGCCTTCTTCCAGAGTATGGCGGTGGTCATCATGTTCGGCCTGGGCTTTGCTACGGTGCTGACGCTGCTGGTGCTGCCGGTCATCTACAGCTGTATGAATTCCGACAAAAACAAGGTGACGGCTGAAGCCGAAGCCTGATTTACCCTTCTTCTTCCCAGGCCCTCTTTAGCGATAAAGAGGGCTTTTCTATCTTCTGTACTCTGCAAACGATAGAACATCACGGTGAATATTGCAGCACTCCCGTGATGGCCATCACACTCTATTTAAAAGCATTGGAAAAGACAAAAAAAGGCAACTCAGCGAACAAATAACGGAAAGACGGATAAAAATGCCAAAGTATACTAGGGGAACACCATCCGTGAGATCATCGCAATGGATACACACCAGGGAAAACTTTCTCATAGCTATATAAAAATAGGTACTCTTGAAAAAATTGGCTACGGCTTTGGCGATTTAGCCTCTAACCTTTCATTTGGCTTTGTGTCGCTGTTTTTACTTTATTTCTACACGAATATTTATGGTATTTCAGCAGCAGAAGCCAGTTTAATCTTTGTCATCGCCAGGGTGCTCGATGCCGTTTTTAATATTTTTATCGGTTATGCCGTCGATAAAACCCACAGCCGCCATGGCAAATTACGCCCCTATTTACTCTATGGCTCTATTCCGCTGGGAATACTCACCATATTATGTTTCACGACGTTTAGCGGTGAATTTAAATTTTATTACGCTTTAATCTCATACACCCTTTATTGCCTGGCCTATACGGCCGTTAACACCCCCTATTCGGCCCTCACCAACCGCTTGACACAACATGAGGTTTCGCGTTCTTCACTGTCCGTCTACCGCTTCGTCTTTGCGATCATCGGTTATATGATGGTATCCACGAGCGCAGACGCCATTATCAGCCGTTTTACTGAGCAACATACCGGATATGTCTTCGCGGTTTCCTGTTTTGCGCTACTGGCGACCTTCTTCTTTCTGGCCTGCTTCGGTATGACTAAAGAACGTGTCGCGGTTGACGAAGATATTGCCGTTTCGCCAACGCTGAAAGAGATGTTCACGGCGGTAAGCCGCAATACTCCCTTGATTAATCTGTCGCTTTTCACCGTGTTTTTCTATATTGCCTATACCGTCTGGATGGCGATTGCTATTTACTTCATTAAATATGTTATTAAGGATGAAGGTTTCACCGCCACGTTTTTTGCCATTCAGTCCGTCGCCTATATTGCCGGCACCGTTATTTCCGAGAAGCTTATCGCCGCCATGGGGAAAAAGAACATGACCCTGCTGGCACTGGCAATAGGTATCATCGGCCTGTTAATGCAATACTTTCTGGCAGGCCACAACATCGGGTTAATCATGGGCGGGGTTTGCCTTTACAGCATCACGCTGGGTATGGGATTCGTTACCATGTGGTCAATGATTGCAGACACCGTGGAATATGCCGAGTGGCAACATAATGTCCGTACCGAAGGGGCTATCTACGGTTTCTTTAACTTTATCACCAAAATCGCCATGGCGATCGGCGGTGGCTGCGCCGGTTTAATGCTGGATTACTTTGATTATAGTTCTGAAAATATTAGCAGCAGCGCTTTAGAGGGCATCAACATTATGATGACGTTATTCCCTGCAGCCCTGCTTTTCCTTGGTGGGATATTCGTGACCTTCTATTCCCTAAATGAAAAAACCTATCGGGACATCATCCAAAAAATAACCCTACGCAAACAAAGCTCACTGTAATACCAAGGATTACAACGATGAATAACCATTTTCAAGAAACCATTGCGGCCATGTCTGCGGCCGAGAAAGTGGCGCTGCTGACCGGCAGCGGGCTGTGGCGCACGTCCTCACAGCCGCAGCACGGAATAAAAGATATCGTGATGACGGACGGTACCTATGGCGTCCGCTACAGCACCGCACAGATTGATCAGGGTGAAAACTGGAGCATGGATGATTTCCTGTCCGTTATCACGCAAAACGCGGGCGATCTGGTTCAGAACCCAGAACCCGCCCGCGGCGGCTCGGAAGCACTCTTCAGCCACTCAAAGCCAGCGACCTGCTTCCCCAATGGCTCTACCCTCGGCTGCAGTTGGGATATTGCACTGCTGTACCAGATGGGCCAGGCTCTGGCTCATGAATGCCAGGAGATGGGCGTCGGCATCCTGCTTGGCCCTGGAATCAACATTCGCCGTACGCCGCTGGCCGGGCGAGGATACGAATATTATGCCGAGGATCCGGTTATCAGTGGCGATCTCGCGGCCGCCCTGATCAATGGCTTACAGGATGCCGGCGTTGGTGCCAGCCTCAAGCATTTTGCCGGTAATAACTCTGAATATCGCCGCACCGAGATGGATTCGGTGATTGAGGAACGTGCTCTGCGAGAAATCTATTTAGCAGGCTTTCAGCGCGCGATTGAGAAATCCAACCCTTGGACAGTGATGTCCTCTTATAACCGGCTCAATGGCGTGCAGACCTCTCAAGATCCCTTTCTGCTCACCCGCGTGTTGCGTGATGAGTGGCAGTATCAGGGGCTGGTAATGTCCGACTGGTACGGCATCAAAGATCGCCCTGCTGCGCTCCTGGCGGGTAACGATTTGGCCATGCCGGAAACACGGGGTTATAAAGAAGAGTTACTCGCCGCCATTGAGCGGGGAGATATTCCGCAAGAACTGTTGGATCG
Source organism: Serratia sp. MMO-28 (assembly GCF_037199905.1). Lineage (NCBI taxonomy): Bacteria > Pseudomonadati > Pseudomonadota > Gammaproteobacteria > Enterobacterales > Yersiniaceae > Serratia > Serratia sp. MMO-28. The sequence continues at coordinate 231,600 of NZ_JBBCVB010000001.1, read as the reverse complement.
CTCCTGTATGCGTATGCTGACGCTGATTGATAAAGTGCAGCGCAATCGCCGCCAAGATGTGCGGGCGGATTTTGACCACCATCACCGATTGGCCCAGCAACTGGCGGCAGAGTCTATCGTGCTGCTGAAAAACGAGGAACAATTACTGCCGTTGACGCCTGCCCATACACATAAGATCGCCATTCTGGGCAAACCGGCACAGGAACCGGTAATACAGGGTTCTGGCTGTGCGACCACCCGGCCTTATCTGCTTGATCGGCCACTGGATGAGATTTTTGACGTCGCCAGTCATGATTTTCAGATCCAATATGCCATTGGCACCCCTAACGATAACCTGATAGATGAACCCGCACAGCAAGCAGCGGTCGATCTTGCCAGCCAGGCGGACGTTGCCGTGATTTTTGTCAGCACTGCCATCGGTGAAGACGGTGAAAACGGCGATCGCAAAGATCTGAATATCCTACCGTCCCATGAAGCCCTCATCCGCGCAGTGGCACAGGTTCAGCCTAATGTCGTGGTGGTGCTGGCCAACAGCGATGCGGTAGTGATGCCTTGGTTGCCCTGCTGTAAGGCCGTGCTGGAAACATTCTTTGCCGGCCAGGGAATGGGCCGCGCCATTGCCGATATTCTTTTTGGCCGGGCCAACCCTAGCGGCAAACTGACGGTCACGATCCCCAACACGTTGGAAGAAACCCCGGCCTGGCTGCACTACCCAGGAGAGAATTTACGCCATTATTATGGTGAAGGCCTTTTTGTCGGTTACCGCTACTACGACAAACGCCGTCTCACCCCGCTGTTTCCTTTCGGGTTCGGCCTGAGCTATACCCAATTCGCCTACCGTAATCTGCAGTTGTCCGCATCAAGGTTACTGCCAGACGAAACGCTGGATATCAGTTTGAACATCGTCAACACCGGGAAAATGGCAGGAAAAGAGATCGTCCAGTTGTATATCAGCGCGCCTCAGGGGGAGCTACTGCGAGAGCCCCAGGCGTTAAAAGGTTTTACCAAAGTGTTGCTGCAACCAGGGGAAACGCGCCAGGTTAGGCTGCAACTGCCTTGGAAGGATCTGGCCTGCTATCACCCTGGAATTGGGGGGTGGATTGTCGAAAGTGGTACTTACTGGATCAAGCTCGGCACCTCCTCCCGCGAGATCTTGCTGGAGTGTGATTTGCAGGTTATTGGCGAGCCACGGCACGTTCCCTTGCAGAACGATAACTCGTTGCAGCAACTCATCAATCACCCCGGCGCATTTTCTCGCGTGGTCAGCCTGATCGCGGCTAAAAATGGGCAACCAGAAGCGCAGATCAGGGAACGGCTGATTGCTCTTGCTCCAGACCTGTTCTGCGGCATGTTTATTGCTCTCACCGAGTTTCTGGCGCTGGATATTAGCCACCAGGAACTGAGCGCAGCACTGAATGGCAGTTCCGGCTCGTGATGGGCCACATCTGATATAATCTATAGCCAGAATAAGTTGAGTTGCCTGAATTATGAAGGGTATATACCGGCTTTCTGATCGGGAAAGCCGCTTTATTTCCGCCAGGAGCGCCGCCTATGTTCCCGTTTTCTGTTACCCGTCAGCAGGCTTCCCCCCCCACAAAATCGGCGTCTGGGCAACCCGGTTACGAGCTGATTGCGTTTGACTCCGAAAAACTGAACGTATTTTCAGCCGCGGTTCGCTACTGCGAACCCCACTGGCACCCTGCACCGGAATTGATACTGGTTTTATCCGGCGGGTTTACGATCTCCGTGAACAACCATGCCCATACGTTCTCTGCGGGCGATCTGCTGTATATCAACGCAGAAGACATCCATTCGCTGCAGGCTCGAGCGACGGACAGCAGCCTACTGACGATCCAGTTTTCCCCGTTGCTGTTTGATGAAGCCCATCCTGCACCGAAAACCCATTATTCCGTGAAGTGGCATGAGCGGAAAGATGAAGACGATCGTCAGGTCTACCAGATGATTTTCCAGCTCGTTGAGGATCTGCTGCACCTTACGCCCTCTTTTCGCCGTATTGCGACCATTTACCTGCTGTTGGATTCCCTGGTAAAAGCAGGCCAACCCGTCGCCAACGGCCAGATCCTGGCGCGCGATCTGGACATGATCAAAAAGGGCATCGAATACATCAATCAGCACTATGAACAGGAATTGAGCCTTGGGTTGCTGGCTGAATATTGCGGGGTCAGTTATCACTACTTTTCCCGTATGTTTAAACGCGTCAGCAATCACAATTTCAAAGAGTATTTAACGCTCACCAGAGTCAATAAGGCGCGGCAATTATTGAAAGATACCGCTTACCCTATTACGGAAATCAGCCATATTTGCGGTTTTAGGGAACACAAACATCTGATTATCGCCTTCAATAAATACTGCAACATGACGCCAACAGAATATCGCAAGCACCATCTGCGCGACATGAACTTTACCCATCACGCCATGCAGAAGATGGAGGATATTCACTGTATTCCGTTGAGTGAGGGCTTATTACAGCAACTGAAAGCCTTCTCAGATTAACATGGCTCATGTCGGCTGCGGAATGGAACCTCTGCCCCCCCTTTAAGGATCAAAACATTAAGCTGTGCCCTACCACTATTTTTTGTACAATCCGACGCATTTCCAACACCAAAGGAGAAGTACAACGTGATCAAACAAACAATCTTGGGATGTTCATTGCTGTTGGTTTCTGCCGCCGCGCTGGCCGGTGGCTGCGATAATCCGCGTAACGCCTATGATAGAACCTACTGTGCGTCACTGGAAATGGTTCAGTTGGATCAGGAACTGAATGTGCAATACAAGAAAGTGATGGGTTTGCTGAATCAGCAGCAAAAACAGACGTTGAAACAATCACAGGTACAGTGGCTGCAAAGCCGCGATCAAGAATGCAGCGACGGCGCGCGCCTGTTCCTTGATTGCTCAAATAAAACCATGCAAAGCCGGATTAACTTTCTGAAAAGCGTGGAGCGTGAGTGTAAAAGTACCGGTTGCGACAGCAACAAACTGGCTCAGCAACAGTAACCCGGCCTAGTGCCTTAGCCGGCAAATCATTATCCCAGTTAACCGCGGGCTGCCCGCTTAGGCAGCCCGCGTTTATCAACATCTCACCACGGTCAGAAGCTGTATTTCACCCCCAGCATCGCCGCCTTGTCATCATACCCTTTCTGCCCTATCTGCTGCGTCAGGTTGCCCCACAGGCTCAGGTTGTTATTCAGCTTGCCTTCCGCCCCCACTTTCACCTCAATCAGATGGCGGCTGCCGGTCTGCTGGACTCCCAGACCATCGGCACTCACGCCCGGCAGGCGGGTGTTATGGATCCAGTTCAGGTCCACATAGGTGGTCAGAATACGTGAGCTGTCTTTCCCCATCTGCGTGTCGTTCGACAGTTTGGCCCCCAGACGGGTCTGCAGATTGTTGTTGCCGCTCTGCTGCACCAGAGAGCCGTTGTTTTGCAGGTCACTCATCTTAGCCCCGTTCAGCGTCAACTGCGCCTGCGGTGTGAGATAGGTGTTATTCTCCTCACCCTGATAGATTTCAATCGGATAGCCGCCTTCCAGCGAGGTGATCACGCCGCGCAGATGGTAATTACCGCTGTCGTAGGCACTGCTGCTGACGGAGGCATTGAACCACTCGTACTGCAACCAGCCATGCACATACGGACTATGGCGTTCGCTGGCGTTCGCATACCAGGTGCCGTACACCCCGACCGTATAGCCCGTCAGGCTGTTGTCGGATTTGTAGCTGGTTTCCCCCGAGTCGGTGGTGCCGGTTGCGCGGCCATAACCGGCCATCACCCCCAGCCCGAAGCGATCCTGCCCGGTAAACTGCGTATCCCACACTTCGCCCCCCAACTGCGCCACATAGCGGTTGCTGGAGTTGGACAGTTGGCGTTCAGCTTCATGAGGGGGTATCTCTCAATGTGCGTACCGCCTTCAAGGGAGTACTTTTTGGGGGTGTTTAGTTCAATACCCCCATCTATCCCCCCAACGGTGAGTAGATTTCAATACAACTTAGTAGACGTCAGGATAATGAAATTTGATGTAAAGGCTTGTAGGTAGTGGCTTGAGTAGACTTTGGGATACTTAGGGATAGGTGAGTTTGGAGCGATGAAGGGAGTAGAACGCCAGCACTTAAAACCAGTAAATACGGCGATCCGTGAGTTTATAAAAATTAAACTACACACATTCCTATACACATTTGTCCTCGCCTGTCGCGATTTCGAATGATTTTTAACCATATATGGATTGGTGCTGGTGGAGTGTTAGCCTGACCTATTTCTTTCTTCTGGGGGTAGGTTCATCCATAGCCGCCCAATTAGGCTCGACTACTTTTTTCTCCTCTGGTTCCGGATGCCTTGTATTTAAAGGATGGTTGAAGTTGTACCAGGTTGTTCTCGGCCTGCCATCCATACGTTTTACAAAAGGGATCCCATTATCCTGCAAGATTTGGCATTGCTTGCTTGGGTAATGCGATCCCGTTATCTCTAACATTTCCTCTTCGGTGATGAGTGTCATGCTTTGATCACGCGTTTCTATTCCGACCATTCCTTTCCCTGCCTAGCTGCTCGATATTTAAACACCAAATTAGCAGATATTAATCGATAAGCAGTATCAATCTGATTACGTCTAATCAGGTTTCCAACTCGCGACAGGAGACGCAAACCATGAGAAACATGAAAAAGCTAAAAAAGGAAAGACTGGAATTAGAAAAATTGAAAAATGAAGTAATAAACTGGGCAGCTATGAAAGGGCAGGAACACGTGACGATCGAGATCACTCGTATGTGGTTAAAACTCTGCCCCGGCCCTCAAAGGGTGAAATTATACCAGATAGAAAATGAGCAAGGAGAGGCCGATGCTCAGGCGATCAACACCAATCGACAGGCGATTTTCCGCTGGCTGCGTGGTGAGTCGAAAGCATCCAGGGCAAAGCTCCGCGAACTGGCCAACGCAATAGCCGCAGCCCTGCCAGCAGAACGTAGAGCCCACCTTGAAGGCAATACGGTAAATCTCCTTATATCGGTATTATTGCGTGATGTGTCAAATGTGGTCACCGCTGTTTTGCTGGATGACCGTGACGCCGTTAGGCACATCAGAACAGCCCATAATTCCCTGAACGCAATACTTCATCACGTTACTGAAAATTGACTTCATCGCCAACGATTGTGAAATTGCTTCCTGCGATGCCGCATTCTGCCGTTCGAACGCGATAATTTTCTCGGTTATTTCGCTATATAGATACAGAAGAGTGTCAGTTCAGTCGGTTCGGTTGGTTCAATATGTAAAGGTGATTGTTTTATAAGGTATTATCTCCAAAAAACGAACCAACGAAAGGCGATTTTGAACCAACAAAACGGCTTTTTGCGTTGGTTCACTGCATGCGTTTTTACTGTTCAGTTGAAGGGCTATCAGGAATCGTTGAAGTTGCGTTGAACGCTCGTTGAAGCCGTTAACGGTTACATCGCCGGCGTGACTGAGAGCGCCTATTTTCTGCCGTGCGCTTTTTCATTTGAGCCAGGTAACCAAAACGGTTTGCTGATTAACATGGGGAGCCGGTCACGGTCGCTTTCTGTGATTTCGCACCAGAGGGTGATCAACCTCTCCCCGTCATAATGGCGCGGCTCTACTCCACTCTTCCAACCGCAGGCTGTGGACTTCGCAACGTCGAGTTCTTTGGCGATTTTTTCTATGGATAACGTGGTACGGGTAATGTCCGTCATGACCCGAAACCAATCGACCCGGAAAGAGGCAACTAACGGCAAAGGGAACCCCCTAAACGCGCGCGCGCGCGAGGGAACAGCGGGGGATTCTCTGCTTTATTGCTTTTCCAATCCATAACACCCCACTTTAAAGCATTTTATTTCAATTGGTTACGATTTCACTGCCTGCCAACGTCACCGTGGTTAACCTCCACTCAATAACGCCGCTATTCTCACTAAAAAATAATCCCCATATTCGATATAATATAGAAAAAATTTCTCCTTAAATTCGATTCTGTAGTTAATTATCACACAGCGTTCCCCCTCTCCCAAAACCCAAGCGAGGTATTGCAATGCCACGGATCAACACTCGTAAGCCCATTCTTTTTGATAACGAAACACTCGACGAACTTAAGCGCTTGCAGGATGTGGAGAGAAAGCGTTCTCCCTTGGGCGCAGCTCCATCGATCAACACGATTGCCCGGCACTACATGCGCAAGGCGCTGGGTATCGAAAGTGTGAAAACACAATCAGGAAGCAAAGGAGGTCATGCATGATCAGAGTAGCAACGCATGAAGATATCCCGGCACTGGTTAGCCTGGGCGAAATGCTTCACAACGAATCCAGTTATGCCCGGTTGAGTTACAACCGGGGCAAGGTTTTTGACCTCATGGGCAGGGTTATCGACGGTGCTGGCGTCATTTTTGTTTCTGTAAAAAACGGTGAGGTTGTAGGCGGTATTGCTGGCGCTGTAACTGAGCATTGGTTTTCTGATGAAAAGCTTGCGTTCGATTATTCGTTCTTTGTCGCTCCGAAGCATCGCCACGGCATTACGGCTATGAAGCTGCTGTGCGCATTCTGTGAATGGGCAAAGCTGAAAGGTGCCACAGAAATTCGCCTGGGCATTACTACCGCAATCAACGTTGAAGGCACGGCAAAACTCTACCGCTCGATGGGGTTTGAGGATGCCGGTTTATTATTCAGAAAGGAGGTATCACATGGGTGTTGAAACCGCATTACTCACCGCAACAGTCGCCTCTTCTGTGCTGGCGGCCGGTGGCGCGGTTGCTGCTGGGCAGCAGCAGAAAAAAATGGCGAACTACCAGGCGGCACAGGCGAACGCGGATGCAGAGGCAGCACGCGCAGCATCAATGGTTCAGGCTGACCGAATTCGCAAGATGGGCAAACAGCAGGCATCACAGGCTAATGCGGCGCTGGCAGCATCAGGGGTAGAGGTTGGTGAGGGTACCGCACTGCGTATCACCTCTGGCATTACAGAAGAGGCTGAAAGCGATGCGTATACCACCATCATTAACGGCATTAATACCGGGGCACGGTACAACGCTCAGGGGCAGGCTGACCGTATCAGCGGCAGCAATGCCGCAACCGCAGGTTATATCAATGCGGGGAGTTCATTACTGGCGGGAGGAGCCAGGGCGTTTTCTGGATGGAGGAGAGCCAATCCGACGCCGTCAACAGATACGGCATCAAGCAATAACATGTTCACGAACGCGGGGATTAAGTAATGCGTATCCCAACCGGTAATTTCGGTAACGTAACACCTTCCCCCCAACCCACACGCATTGATGTAAGCAATACGGGCGCTCAGGCAAATGCCATGCAGTATCTGGCAACAGTTGGGATCGGTGTTGCGGAAGACCAGCAGCGCCGCATTGATCAGGAAAATCAGGAAATCATTCAGAGCAAAACGTTAAAGCTCGATGAATTTCTTAATGACCAGTTGAACAATCCAGACTATGGGCTGATGTCTCTCCAGGGGGCGAATGCGGAGGGCGCGACACAGAAATATACGGAACGCTATGAAACCTTCGCCAACGGGATTGCGGCGGATTTATCACCTGAAATGCGGCAAGAGCTACAAAAACAGGCAGTGGCCAGAAGAGTACAATTTCAGCGGGCGGGTTTTACGCATGAAATCAGCCAGCGCCGCCAATTGGAAACAGGTACCTATAACGCCCGCCTCGAAAGCAGCCTCAACCGCGCCGCTACTTATGGAAATGACTTAATCAGCTTTCAGCTCGAAACGGGGAGTACGAGAGATACCATAGGCAGCTTTGGTGCTGCGCATGGCTGGTCTGCCGAAATGATCAGCGCCGCCCAGGGGGATTACCAACGGAAAGCAGAATACATGTCGATGTATAACGCTGCCTCCACAAACCCGGGAGCGTTTTCCTCAAGAAGTGGCGGTTCTCTTTCTGACCTGCGACAAGCTGTGTTTATGCAGGAAAGCGGCGGTAAACACTTCGACGATCAGGGGCAGCCCGTTACCTCTCCTAAAGGCGCTGTCGGCATTGCACAGGTGATGCCAACCACTGCGCCAGAAGCCGCCGCTCTGGCGGGGCTTCCCTGGGATGAAAATCGTTACCGTAATGATCCTGAATATAACCGTGCGTTGGGTGAGGCGTACCTAGACAAGCAACTTGCTGACTTTGGCGGAAACCGCACGTTGGCGCTGGCCGCATACAACGCGGGGGCTGGGAGCGTTAATAAATGGATTAAGGATTTTGGCGATCCACGTAGTGGGGTGATTTCAGAATCTGAGTTTGCTGAGAAAATACCCTATTCGGAAACCCGGAATTATGTGCAAAGTGTTTTAACCCGTACCGGGGGAGCGACATCACCCTACCCACAATTTGCCAATCTCTCACCAGTAGAACAGGCGAGGCTTAGACATTATGCCGACAGTTTACTTTCCAGGCAGCAGGCTGAATACCGTGATTTTCTTGATGGACAGGTGCGTGACGCAACGGCCGCCGCTCTCCGCGGCAAGGTTTCACCTGATGTGCCCGACAAGGATCAATTTGTTAATGCGTATGGAATTGGGCAGGGATTAGGGCGCTATGAAGACTTTAAGAAAACCCTGGAACTTGGTAACGATATCTCCCTTATTCAAAAAATGCCCTATGCTGCCCAGGTTGCATACATGCGAGAGTTGGAGCCCTCCCCCGGTTCTGGGTATGCCAATGATGCGCAGCGATATGACCGGTTAATGCAGGCGTTTACCCACGTAAATCAGGCGCGCCGTGCTGACCCTGTTCAGTATGCTATTGAGCAGGAACAGGCAAATGCTTTGGATCTCAGTACCCCCGAGCAGGTTAAAACAGGATTGCTTCAACGTACACGGCAGGCGGTAGAGGTTTCACACAGCTACGGCACGCAGTTAACCGTCTTTTCAAAAACAGAGGCGTCGCAAATTGGTGAAATGTTACGCACCGCTCCCGCATCGCAATCTGTAGCCTATCTGGATGCCATGCGCCAAGGATTGGGCACCGGCGCGCAATACTCCGCAGCACTTCAACAGGTAAGCAGTTATGCGCCATCGGCTGCCGTTGCAGGCGCGATTATGGGCAAGGGTGGGAGCATAGCAGGTAACTCGGGGTGGATTTCCGACACCATGGTTAACCCGGATTATGCTGCAAAAACCATTATGGAAGGTGCCAACGCGCGCGCCGGTGTAACCACAAAAGTGAATGGGGTGGAGAACAAAACCAAAGGCATTGAAATGCCGAAAGATACGGATTTGCGCCCGGATTTTGATTCGAAGGTGGGTGACGCATTTGCCGGTGATGCTATTGGGGCCGCGCAGGCGTATGAGGTGGCCAAGGATTACTACGCCGGATTAATGACCCGCAAGGGCACTTTTTCAGGTGAATACGACAGTGATGCATGGGAGCAGGCGATCAACGTCGCAACTGGTGGCGTGTATGACTATAACGGACAGGGTAATGTTTTACTGCCGTGGGGAATGTCAGAAAGCCAATTTGATAGTTCGGTCAATATGGCATGGAAAGAACAAATTGTAGACGCGGGAATTAAAGCCCCGCCCGGCCAATATGGACTGCAAAGTTTTGGTGATAGTCAGTACCTGATTAAGTTGGGGGCTGGGTACCTCACCGGAAAGGATGGAAACCCCGTAGTGCTGCGCCTGAACTCAGAGCGCGTTCGGCTTGGTAAGGGAGGTATACCAGAATGAGTTATTTTGGTTTTAACCAGACCCAACAAAACCAGCAATTGGCAGCCGCAGCAGAAAACCCTATCGGCTCAACTAGCCGCTCTGATGCTGATTTTTTCGACGGTGCTTTTACGGCCCCGTTTAAAGGGTTATATGCCGGGGTGACGCAGGCCGATCAGGTCGCTTGGGCTGGTGTCGATACCGTTGTTTCCCCAATCGCAAAAGCCGTCAGTGAAACCCTTGGCGTTAACGACACGTCAGAAGCGTTTATCAAGGAGCAGCGTAAACTTGCTGAACAGCAAGTCAGATCGTTAACCCCGGATAGGGGTACCACGGGAACAGCCGGGCAAGTGCTGTTCTCGCTGGCGGAGATCGGCGGGCAGGCGGTAGCCGGTTCTTTAATGGGTGGTTTACCGGGCGCGGCGGCGACGGTTGGCGCACTGCAGGGCTTCTCTGATTATGAGAGATCAACGGCTGACGGCGTTAATTATGGCACGGCGGTTGAGAAAGCCCTGGTGACGGGAGGCACGGCGGCACTCGGTGCGGTATTGCCAATGTCTTTGGGGCTGCGTGCGGGCGGAACCCTTGCCGGCAGCGTGGGGGCTGCGCTTTCTGCTGGCGGCAGCAGGGTAGGTATGATCGCCGGAGCAGCAGCCAGGGCCGCGCCAGATATTTTCTATGCGGCAGGAACTAACGTCACGCTTGGCATGGCGCAGCGCGGCCTATCTGCCGACATCCTGAGGCGTGGTGGTTATGCTGAGATGGCTCAGCAGTATGATATTTTGGACGGGCATTCATTGGCCACTGATGCCGTATTAGGCATCGCCTTTGGTGGCCTTGGCCGCTTCATCAACAGCAAAGGTGAAAACCTCCCCGCCCGCCCGGTAACTTCGGATGAGATATCGGCAGCACTGACCACCAGTTCACATCTTAATTATGAGATTAACGCCGCTCCCGGCGTGCCCGTTAGTGTGCTATCCCGCAATGCTCACGTTAATGCCATGAATAAAGCCATGGCCGATGTTCTGGCCGGGCACCCTGTCGATGTTGGCAACCTGCTTGAGGGGGCGCAGTTTCTACAGAAAGCACCACGCCTGGATATGGCTTCACTTTCCGTTCGTGAGGCGCTGGGACTTGTCGATGAGGGTTCGGCTATTCGCGCCAGGGAAGATGCTGAATTTTCGGCGCTGGCAACGCAGGTTATCCCGCGCGGTGAGCGGCAAGCGCTATCCCGAGAGATTAACGATCTCACATATCAATCAACTCGAGCAGAATCAGAATTACAGCGCCTGCAAGAACAACCACTTACCGGAAGTGGTCGCAAGCTAGCGGAGGCGCGCAAGGAGCGGCAAAGCGAACTACAACGGCTTACCCGTGAAATTGAGTCATTACGTGCAGATATTGCCACGCGGCAAAACCGCCTGGCGGATAGTTCACCCGGTGGGCGTTTTTATGATGCACGCTCAGCACTTGAGCGCAGACGGCAGGAGCAGGAACAGACCGAGGCGCAGGGGCTTTCCCTTTTCTCTACACCAAAGCCAAGAACACGTGAACAAATTCAGCAGGATGAAATCGCTTCTACTGAACGACTGATCAGGGGGATAGATGAAACTGCCAATGTTGAAACAGACATCCGCGATGCTGAACGCGCAATTACTGAAAACCCTGATCTACAGGTACATGTTGCCAATCCAGACGACACAATAACAACGGTCAAAGCATCGGATTTGATGGAACAAGCAAATAGAGATGTTGAAAACGCCAAGCACGACGCGGGTTTGTTCGAAGTGGCCGTAAGCTGTTTCCTGAGGGGATAACGATGAAAGACCAATGCATACAGGCCGTTAAAGATGCGGCTAAAAGAACGCTGACAATGGCAGAGATTAACGGGATTGAAGAACGTATCAGAAGAAGCATGCGTAATTTAGCCCGGAACGATCCGGCCTCTTGGCGCAACCTGAGTGAAGCCGAGCGCCTGCAGCGTGCCGGTCAAATTGCTGCCGATGAGCTACAGCATGAAGCCGCATTAAAAAAGCGCAGAGTGGCGTTAACCATTACAGCACGTCAGCGGCTGGATAGTTACATCAACAGCTATCAGGGCAAGGGCGGCAAACTGGAGGCGCTCAACCGCACTATTGCGTTTCATGCGGATGGCAAGGCTAATTTCCTGTCTGTTGAATCAAGAGCCAAAGCAACGCGCGATTATGCTCTGAGCCAGCTTGAAGAGCTATTCGATGCCATTGACCCGCGTTACTTCCAATTGTTTGAGGATGCTCAAGGGGTTCGTGATCTGGTCTACGAAATGCGGGGCCAGGACACCGGAAACATAAGGGCGAAGAAAGGGGCTCGAGCCTGGAACAAAGTGTCTGAGCTATTACGTCAGCGCTTTAACGATATGGGCGGCGATATTGGTTACCTTGAAGACTGGATGTTTCCTCAGCATCACTCAATGGATAGGGTCGGTAAAGCCAGTAAAGACGAGTGGGTAGGATTCGTTATAGGAAAACTTGACCGGAACAAGTACGTGAAAGAAAACGGTGAATTGATGAATGATATTGAAATCACTGAGTTTTTGGGTAATGCCTATGAAACTATCGCCACCGGTGGCATGAATAAATTAAGCGATACCGGTTTGCGGGTTTCCGGTGCGCGGGCCAACCGGGGTAACGCCGAACGGCAGATCCATTTTCGTGACGCGGAAACATACCTGGAGTATCAGCAGCGTTTTGGTGAAAAGTCGATGTGGGATGTCATGGTTAACCACCTGGAGGGGATCAGCAAAGATATTGCTCTGGTGGAAACCTACGGGCCAAACCCAGACCACGTTTTCCGCTCTTTACTTGATGAGCTATCCAGCGAAGCGGCCAAGGCAAATCCCGGGCGCACATGGCGTACAAATATGCTGAGAAACAGCACAGAGAGCCTGTACAACTTTATCGCTGGCAAAACTCAGCCAGTCGCTAACCCCCATATTGCCCGTTGGTCTAATCATGTCAGAAACTGGCTGATCGCAACCAGGCTCGGTTCTGCGCTGATTTCGTCACTGTCTGATAACGGCACCATGTACCTTACGGCCAAGGTTAATAATCTGCCCATGGGGCAATTATTCCGCAACCAGCTTTCCGCGCTTGACCCAACAAACGCGACTGAATTACGCCTTGCCCGAGGGGCCGGTTTGTCTATGGATACACTGATCGGCAGCGTCAATCGCTGGGCTACCGATAACATGGGGCCGTCGGCGTCCCGGTGGGCGGCAAATGCCGTGATGCGAGCCAGTGGGTTATCTGCGTGGTCTGATGCCAATAAACGCGCATACGGCGTAACAATGATGGGCGGGATCGGTAGCCTGGTGAAGCAACATGGCAGCCTTGCGAAGATTGCGGATGATGATGCGCGCATACTGAAAAGCAAGGGGATCTCAGAGCGGGATTGGGCGGTTTGGAAGCTGGCCGATCAGGAGGATTGGGGTAACGGCAATACAACCATGCTCACACCAGAGAGCATAATGCGCATTCCTGACAGCAAACTGCAGGCGTTAGGTAACCCGGAGCGCATCAAGTTTGAGGCAATGCGTAAATTGCTGGGCGCAGTGAGCGAAGAAGTGGATATGGCGGTAATTTCCCCAGGAGCACGGGAGCGCATGGTTACCGGGGCGAACCTGCAACGAGGGGATCTGAAAGATGAACTAACCCGGAGTTTCTTCCTGTTTAAATCCTTCCCGATCTCAGTCGTAATGCGACACTGGACTCGGGCAATGGGTATGCCATCGGCTGGAGGCCGCGCTGCGTACCTTGCCACGTTCCTGGCTAGCACAACAATTCTCGGCGCACTGTCTCAACAGATAAACGATATGCTTTCCGGCAAAAACCCGCGTGAAGCATTCGGCGATAAAGCTCCACGGTTTTGGATAAACGCTTTGTTAAAGGGCGGCGGGCTTGGGTTATACGGTGATTTTCTGTTTGCCGATCACACTCGGTACGGTGGCGGTGCGTTAGCGTCCATGCTTGGCCCGGTGGCTGGGCTAGTGGACGATGCCGTTAAGCTGGCCCAAGGTATCCCGCTTAATGCCGTTGAAGGCAAGCCGGAGCAAACAGGCGGTGATGCGGTTAAGTTTGTGAAGGGATTAATACCCGGCCAGAATCTGTGGTACACGAAAGCTGCTTTGGATCATATGATATTCAACCAGATGCAGGAGTATTTCTCCCCTGGCTACCTGCGTCGCATGGAGAAACGCTCCAAGAAAGAATTTAATCAAACGTACTGGTGGCGGCCGCAGGATAGGTTACCGCAATAAAAAATCAAAAAAGCCCGAGCGTTCGGGCTTCACTTCTTTCTGTCATGATTTTTGTTAATTCTCAGCAGTAACGAATCACTCGGAGCCTGAGGGTTGATCCTTACGGCATTTTCATCAAAAAGGTATTCACGGCCATCCAGTACAGGCGCTGGATAAATCTTCCCGGCCCGTATCCAACGACGAACGGTTTCAAGACTCCTCGGGCGAGGCAGCAGGTTATTCCATTCCTTCAATGTCAACTTCTTAGCCATGGTGCCCCCTTATTTCATGCGTTATGTTGGTTCAAAACGGGCATTTGTTGGTTCGGTGTTGGTTCAAAATTAAAATTAACCTCCTTTAAAAACAATCATCTTTACAAATTGAACCAACTGAACTTACTGAACCAACATGTTTTATATCACGTGTAGAGATTTTATTCTTCTGGCTGGTTGCTCTCCGGAAGATGATGGATCACGTAAACGTTAATCTGCCGTCCATCAATGCGCGGTGATTTCCGCTGATAACCCCGTCCGCTGGCTGGTGGTGTCAGCATCCCGGCTTCTACCAGCGCCTTGGCAAAATGCTTTGAGTTGAACCCCCGAGCTATCTCACCCTCAAACGCTGCAGGAAACGTGTAGAACACCATGGTGTCACAATCATGTTTACCCCTGTCACGGTATCCGGCCAAGTCTCGAATGGGTAGGCTCTGCGGGTCATAAGGCAGCGGTGCGAACCGGCTCAGGCCGTAGGCATTCAAGAAAGCCTCCGCGGCCTCTATGGCCTGCTGGTGCTCTTTGTTGCCGGTACCGAATTCTTTTACCCAGGCATGAAAGCTGTGCTGGATGGCATCCCGGCAGGCTTGCGCATCCCATCCCGTAATATGGCCTGCCAGTATTAACGCCGCTTCCATCAGCGCGAATTTCTCCCCCACACGGTGAACCTGCTCGCCGTAACTGTCAGGAATAAGCCCGCGCCAGCGTTCCCGCACTGCGCCTGCGGCCTCCTGCGCCTCCTGCTGGTGGTCGGCAAGCCATCGCACCCACTCACGCCCCGCCGCCCCGTGGTGTGCCGTCCATGCATCACGCAGAGCATCAGCATGGGCTTTGCCTGATGGCAGGCCATGAAATACCGTTGCTTTCTCCATGGGCACATTCAGCAGGCGCACCAGTTGGCCAGCCTTAGGCTTAATACCATGGCTCAGCAGATAGGTTTCGATGTCCATTTCCCCCGTGCTAATCGCCACCGTTCGCCAGCGTTTTAACTCCCGGTTGCCGCCGTCTTTAGCGCCCTGCAGTTTCCCCGAACCGTTAAACAGCGTGTAAGCCGAGGTGGCGACCGATTTGGGATCTGCGCCCTGGCCGACCTCATCCAGCGCAAGCAGCCCGTCATGGTGTGACTGTGCTTCGTTGGCAATCCCGAGCGCGGTGCCGTACCAAGTTAGGCGCAGCATGTCGGGGTTACCGTAAAGACTGCTGGCAATGTTGGCTGTAGTGGTTTTCCCTGCGCTAGACTGCTGGAAGAAATGGACGCCAAAGCCGTCAGCGCCCACCAGCCCTACCAGTGGCGCAACCAGCGCGGCAGCAACGCCCAGCATCATAGACGGATTGCCCGCCACCAGCGCGGCTACATTGTCGCGCCAGCTCTGCGCCGTTCCTGCCACGGTATAACCCGACGCCGTCGCGCTCCGCCCGTGGAATACAACGCGCCTTTCGTCATCCCCGATGATTTCCCCATCAGGCATGATATAAACGCCATGCTGCCAGCCCGACAGCGTGGCAACGTTCCATAATTCCCCGCTGTCGCTGTCAGTAAGGTGATCGGCAAGAATGGCGCGTAAGTGCGGTTTGGCCGTAACGCGCAACCCTCTGTTGCTCAGACGTGACCAGCCTTCACGGTTACCAATATCACCGGCCGGAATAGCCTCAGTGCGTTCTGGGCGATTCCCTACCGGTTGCCAACGGAGGATAACAAAATCGCTTCCATCACCTTCACCGGCCCCCAGCACATCCACCGCACCACATAGCCATTGACCAGGGCGGATCACCTCCCCGGATTGCTTATCGATTTTTGGCGTGACCCAATACAGACCGCCAGAACGGGCTTCCACTCGGGGGGCCAGTTCGTCTACAGGTGCACGTTTTCCGCTCGCTTTCCGCATTTCTTCAACCAGGCTTTGCCCCTGTTCGGCCTGCTCACGTACCCTGGCTAAATATTCCCGCCAGTTTTCCGGCTCCTGGTCGGTAATGTCCTTGTAAAGTTTCGCCTCCAACACACCCGCCATCGCCAACTTTTCGCCAATGGCATTAATCTGAATGGGTTCGATATCGCCAGCCAGATAAACCCGGGCAGACTGACGACCTTTATCAATAATGCGCAGGTTATCCAGCTCTGCCAGTTGTCTTTTACCCAGGTAAATCGGGGGCACGTTATCGCCATGCCGATGACCTTCACTCTCGATCCAGTGCTGGGCGTGGGCGTAGGCATCAGCCCCGGCGAAAATAATCGCCTCGGTGAGTTTGTCCTTTGGCAGTTGCTTAACGTTCGGTGCCGATTTCATTCCGAAACCTCCCGGCGGGAATTAATCAGTTCCCGTAATTTCCGGATTTTCTCCAGCGGGTTAGAGACTTCACACCATTCGGTGAATGTCTGTGTTTCAACATGGGTAAACTCCTTTAAAAATCGAGATGTTGGCACTTCGCACGGGGATTCATAACCATCGCGGTAAAATATCACGCGATTAAAGGCGCAGGATTTAATGGTGACGAACTGGCCACGCTTATCCTGATAACGGTCTTTTGGCATGGGTTCACGCATGATTAATCTCCTTGCCTGAGGATTCTGGTAGCGAAACATGCCACCCGGCCGCCTGTGCTATTTCAATAAAAGCCTCGAGGCTGGATACATGCTCATCCTCGTAAATAATTCGTTCGCCAATAACTTTCCCATCTTGATAAGTGGTTAAAATACTGCCGGAATAACCTGCAGTACTACCTTGGTTTTGCTGTGCCTTAAGCATGGGACACCTCCAGAACCGGCAAACGTGCAGACAATGACAGGATGAAGTGAGGGGCCAGCACTTGGCGGGCTTCGCGTTCGGTGGTGGCTACAATAGACAAGCGGCAGGGCTTGGCCTTGCGATCGATGCGAGAAATTGCCAGAAAGCGCCAGATGAACTTATTCGGGGTGAGGGAATTCCGCCCGGTTAAGGGTGTGGTAGTATACATAACAGCTACCTCGATACGTTGATTATCGTTGGTGGTTAGCCCTCGTTCGGTACTGGTAATACCGTTCGGGGGCGTTGTTTTTATAAGCCTCACCGTGATAGGGTATAGACCTAATGAATTTGATACTAGGTCAATAGGTCTATACATGTCAACCGTATTAAGAGACAAAAGCCCCAAAGGTGCCGGGCGCTCTCCGATGTTCAACGTTCGCTTAACACCTGAGCTAAAAGCACAATTCGAAGCCGCGGCCGCCGCCGCTGGAATGAGTTTAGGTAACTGGATGAAGACGCTAGGACGCAAGGAACTTGAGCGCTTAGGCATAGAGCCAAAAGGCTGATTATCTCCGGCACCGTTCCAAAGGGTGGCATTCACAATGCTGCCCTTTTTCATTAGTGCCAATCCAACAGCAGAGCGGCAATGGATTCCTGCCAAGGGAAAGGCTTCTCTCTGGCAAGCTGCGCTATTCATCCTCACCCCCGGCGATCAACTGGTAATCCTTACTGAAGCGCTCCAACGGCTGAACACATGGGTGTTCGTACCCATCACGGTAGAACGTCACCCGCTGGTAATCGGCATGGGTTACTGTCACCCGGTGGCCGTGGGCGTCTGTGTAGCGCTGGTTAAGCTGCGGCTTGCTGGTGGTCATTAGTGAACCTCCAGTAAATCAGGTTGGTACTTACGCCATAGCTCCGCTTCCTCATGCGCTAAAGCCTGCTTCTCTGCCTTGCATGACTGTAAGGCGTGGCCCCGCTTGCTGGCCTTCTTGGCATATATGGCTTTACGTTTGCTGTGGTCATTCAGGAAGGCGAACGGGACGCCATACGCGCCAGTTTTACGGATGGATGGGATAACATCACGGAATACCCAATTACTGAACCGGTGGGAAAATGTTCCGGCAGTGCTCGCCTTGCGGCTGCGGGCGATCAGTTTGTAGAAACCAGACTCAGCAACAACCCCATGATTGGGATTGCCCCGAATACCGTAAGTTAAAGTTACGGTATTCTTCTCATCCTCATCGAGGGCCAGTAAAGCCATACGGGAATTAGTCAGCGCTAGCGCGTCACAAATATCTTTGGCGATAAACCACGGCTCACCATAAATATTCACTACACGCACCGTTATTCCCTCGAATTTGATTACCGATATATCTTGCTCGGTAGCCTTAAAAATATCGCCGTGGCTTTCTTTAGGGTGAGTTTGGCCCTGGCCAGTGTTGGCCGTATTTTTGATTGTCATATTTCAGGCTCCGATTAAGCGACGGTAAATTTCGGGTATAGCGTCAGAATGTCGTTAACTTCCTGCTGTGACAGGCCACAATAACCGCCCACGCTGGCGTTATGGTTTACCAACTGGATCACGCGTAGAGCATCAGCGCGGCAGGTAAAGCGATAACGGAAATGGCTACCGATACCGTCCGGGTTCTTCTCGTCGATACGCTCCAGGAAAATATCAAGACGGCGCTCCAGCTCGCTGGCGTAGTTCCGGCCAGATGAAAGACGGCAATACTTGAGAATGTCGTTCTCAGTCCAGCCATTAACGCCAGTTTTCAGCATAAAGACACGTGCGCGGTGTTTCTTGGGTGCTGGTTTGATGCGATGAGAGGGGCTATTATCAGAGGTGCTAACCTGTCCGACGATGCCCGCCTCTGTGCGGGTTTTCTTTTGCATTACACAGCCTCCCCGCGAGATTCAGCAATACGCTGATTAATCCACTCGCTTACTTCACTTTCAACGAAAGCAATTGAACGAGTACCAATCTTTACGGCTGACGGAAATCGCTTCTGACTGATAAGGCGGTAAATCCACGCTTTACTGTAACCAGTTCGGCGCTGTACTTCTGAAAGGCGGATAAGTGTATTTTCCATATTTACCTCATAACGTCTATTACGGTATACGAGGTATATTTCATCAGATAATTTACGGTGAATGTGGAAGGTAGCTATAAATAGATAGAAGTGGATGACTAGACTTTTGGAAGTAAATTTATGCATTGAATAGCCCACAAATGACTTTTTGGAAGTCCTTCGTTGCGGGCTACTCTGTTTTGGAAGTCATTCCCCTTCCAACTTCGGAGCATGCTCTTCCAACGCAGATTTTAGTAAGTTCGTAAGCGTTCTCGGGTTCATCGTTGAACCTGCACCATACTCATTAATCGCATTTGTTGCCGCTTGCGCCACCGCAGATTTATTTAGTTTCTCTCCATGTAGGTACTTACCTCCTGTTTTTTCTAATGCCACCGCCATACCAGCGATAAGCATCAAGGCGGTATCCCTTCCAGCAAACTCACCCCACTCTATATCATGGTTGTGAGCTATATTTTTTTCAGTGCCATTGTATTTTATTTTAGAGCTGTACCACGATGAGCTACTACTCATTTCATTTTCAACCCAAGGCCATATTTCTGTTGCCAAAAAATCAGCATCAACGATATGTGTGTTAATTCCGATTTCCTCATTTTCAAGAAGCATTAAATCATCTACGCGACCGTTATATTTTTCTGGTAAATATGTAAATGCTCGAATAGGTGTTATCTCTTTTAAAGTTATGGCTTGTTTGATAGCAGTCCTATAAGTTTCGGCTTCCCTCCATCCGGTATAGTTACCATTTATGGCATCATCCACACAACTAACATCATTCGATAAACCAGCCATAACCAGAGCAGCCTGATCCATACTCACTATTCTTAGACGTCCAATATGAATAGGTAATTCCACCATTCGCCACCTCGCGCCCTCTAAGTTTTTGGCGGCTATGCCAGCCCGTAGAGGTGTACGGGTTTTCGGGGATCAGCCTAGACATAGCCTATTCTTTAATCGTCTACTGTAGTCTACTCTGGTAGTTTATCACTGTCGATACATACAGCTAAGCCAGTTTCCCGAACGAGCCATGCACTACATTGCCGCCCTGCTCCAGGTTGTCCATATAGTCGGCATACCACTGAAGCATTTCCCGGCGACCATCCAGGTATTGGGCGTGGTTGTACGTTCCCCGAATGCTGTTCTTATCGACGTGGGCCAGTTGGGTTTCAATCCAGGCGGTCTTATAGCCTTGTTCGTGCAGAATGGTGCTCATGGTGTGGCGGAAGCCGTGGCCGGTTACACGCCCAGCGTACCCAATGCGGCGAACCAGCACATTCATAGCCATTTCGCTCATTGGTTTGCTGTGGTGGATTCGGCCAGGGAACACATAGCCGTAATGGCCGGTCAGCGGTTTAAGTTGCTGCAAGATGCTGATCGCCTGGTTGGATAACGGTACACAATGGGGGCGGCGCTTCTTCATGCGTTCCGGTGGCACTTCCCAAAGCCGGTTATCAAAATCAAACTCCGACCATTCAGCCTTGCGCAGTTCACCCGGCCGCACGCCAGTAATAATTAACAGGCGCATGGCCAGCTTAACGATCAGGCTGCCGGTGTAGGTGTTGAAGGTACGGAAAAAATCGGGCAATTCAGCCACCGACAAAAAGGCGTAATGCTCTTTTTTATGCGGAGAGAAGGCACTGGCAAGATCTGGCGCGGGGTTATATTCCGCCCTGCCGGTGACGATGGCGTATTTCCATACCTCACCACACCGCTGGCGCACTTTGCGCAACTTCTCTGTGGCGCCGCGCTCATCCAATCGGGAAAGCACCCCCATCAGTTCCATTGGCTTTATTTCGGCAATTGGGCGGTGGCCGATATAAGGGAAAACATCGCTCTCGAACGTTTTCATCATTTCTTCGGCATACGACTCAGACCAGCGATCGCGCCGCTTTTCGTACCACTCGCGCGCGATCCCCTCAAAGGTATTGCCAGCCACATCTTGCCGCGCTTGCTTCTCTTGCTTTCTCGCCTCACTGGGATTGATGCCCGATGCCACCAGCTTTTTAGCTTCATCCCGTTTCTGTCTTGCGCCGGTTAATGACACTGTGGGGTAGGTGCCGAGGGATAGCATTTTTGGCTTGCCGTCGAAGCGATAACGAAAGCGCCAACCTTTGGAACCGTTCGGCTCAATGAGTATAGAAAGCCCACCACCGTCACTGAGTGTATAGGGTTTGTCTTGCGGCTTAGAGCGCCGTAGCTCAAGATCTGTGAGGGGCATTGTGTATAGCTCCGAAGAAGATTCGACGTCCTATACACATTACTATACACATAGATGTATAGATTTTGGTAGATGTGGGTAGACCTTGGGATAACGAGATTTCGCTGTAAGGCTTGATTTTACTGGGTTGAGTAGGCTTTGGTAGACGTTGGGAGAAGTGTGTTTGGAGCGGGTGAAGGGAATCGAACCCTCGTATGCAGCTTGGGAAGCTGCCGTTCTACCATTGAACTACACCCGCTTTGGTGTGCGCTTGGCATTATAACCGGTTATGCGCGCCGGGCAAGCGGAGAAAGCATTTAACTGCTGATGTTTTAAGCGGTTAGCAACAATTTATCCTTTCTGTTCACTCCAAGCGAAAAAAAACCGGCACAGTTGCCCGCACCGGTTGATTGATTCACGTAACGTTATTTGCTCGGGCGCATGGCCGGGAACAGGATCACATCACGGATAGTGTGGCTGTTGGTCAACAGCATCACCATACGGTCGATACCAATGCCCAAACCTGCTGTTGGCGGCAGGCCATGTTCCAACGCCGTCACGTAGTCTTCGTCGTAGAACATCGCTTCGTCATCACCCGCATCTTTGGCGGCAACCTGGTCAGCAAAACGCTGTGCCTGATCTTCTGCGTCGTTCAGCTCAGAGAAACCGTTACCGATTTCACGGCCACCGATAAAGAATTCGAAGCGGTCGGTGATTTCCGGGTTCTGATCGTTACGGCGTGCCAGCGGGGAAACTTCCGCCGGGTATTCGGTAATAAAGGTCGGCTGAATCAGATGGCTTTCCGCCGTCTCTTCGAAAATCTCGGTGACGACGCGGCCAAGGCCCCAGCTCTTCTCAACCTTGATGCCGATGGATTCAGCAATCGCTACCGCTTTCGCCATATCGTTCAGATCGTTCAGATCGGTCTCAGGGCGATACTTTTTGATCGCCTCTTTCATGGTCAGCTTTTCAAACGGTTTGCCGAAGTCGAACACTTCATCGCCATACTGCACTTGGGTATTACCCAACACATCCTGCGCCAGCGTGCGGAACAACGACTCGGTCAGTTCGATCAGATCTTTGTAATCCGCATACGCCATATAGAGTTCCATCATGGTGAACTCTGGGTTATGACGCGGCGAAACGCCTTCGTTGCGGAAGTTACGGTTGATTTCGAACACGCGCTCGAACCCACCGACCACCAGGCGCTTCAGATACAGTTCTGGCGCGATACGCAGGTACATATCGATATCCAGCGCATTGTGGTGAGTGACAAACGGACGGGCAGAAGCACCGCCAGGGATCACCTGCATCATTGGGGTTTCGACTTCCATAAAGCCGCGGCCCACCATGAAGTTACGGATCCCCGCCATCACCTGTGAACGCACTTTAAACGTATTACGCGATTCTTCGTTAGCGATCAGATCCAGATAACGCTGGCGATAACGGGTTTCCTGATCCGCCAGGCCGTGGAACTTGTCCGGCAGCGGACGCAGCGCTTTGGTCAACAGGCGCAGTTCGGTACAGTGAATGGAAAGCTCGCCGGTTTTGGTTTTGAACAGCTTGCCGCGGGCGCCGAGGATATCGCCCAGATCCCACTTTTTGAACTGCTCGTTGTAAATGCCTTCAGCCAGATCGTCACGTGCCACGTAAAGCTGAATACGGCCCCCCACGTCCTGCAAGGTCACAAAAGAGGCTTTACCCATGATACGGCGGGTCATCATGCGGCCAGCCACCGTCACTTCTATGCCCAGCGCTTCCAGCTCTTCGTTGTCTTTGCTGTCGTATGCTGCGTGCAGCTTGTCAGACGTGGTATCACGACGGAAATCGTTCGGGAACGCAATGCCGTTCTCGCGCAGTGCGACCAGTTTTTCACGGCGTGACTGCAGCTCGTTATTGAGATCCAACGCCTGCTCGGCGCCTTGTGCTTGTTGCTCAGACATTCTTGTTCCTCATAACCCGGCTTTCAAACTTGCCTCAATGAATTTATCCAGGTCGCCATCCAGTACGGCCTGCGTGTTACGCGTTTCTACGCTGGTGCGCAAATCCTTGATACGGGAGTCATCCAGCACATAAGAGCGGATCTGGCTGCCCCAGCCGATATCGGATTTACTGTCTTCCAGCATTTGCTTGTCAGCATTTTTCTTTTGCATCTCATATTCATACAGCTTGGCGCGCAGCTGTTTGAAGGCCTGATCTTTGTTCTTATGCTGCGAGCGATCGTTCTGGCACTGCACCACAATGTTGGTCGGCAAGTGAGTAATACGCACCGCAGACTCGGTTTTGTTCACGTGCTGGCCACCCGCGCCAGAAGCACGGTAAACGTCAATACGCAGGTCAGCCGGGTTGATGTCAATATCGATATCCTCGTCCACTTCCGGGTAAATAAACACCGAGCTGAAGGAGGTGTGGCGACGGCCACCGGAGTCGAATGGGCTCTTACGCACCAAGCGATGCACGCCGGTTTCAGTGCGTAACCAACCAAATGCGTAGTCGCCGATAATCTTGATAGTGGCAGACTTCAGGCCCGCGACGTCGCCGTCGGACTCTTCAATCACTTCCGTTTTGAAACCTTTCGCTTCGGCCCAACGCAGGTACATACGCAACAGCATGCTGGCCCAGTCCTGCGCTTCGGTGCCGCCGGAACCGGCCTGGATATCCAGGTAACAGTCTGCACTGTCGTATTCGCCAGAGAACATACGGCGGAATTCCAGTTGCTCCAGCTTGACGGTCAGTTGGTCAAGCTCAACCACCGCTTCATTAAAGGTTTCTTCGTCTTCCGCTTCAACCGCCAGTTCCAGCAGGCCGGAAACGTCTTCACAACCTTGTTCCATCTGATCGATGGTTTCAACAATGGCTTCCAGCGCCGAGCGCTCTTTGCCCAGCGCCTGTGCGCGTTCAGGTTCGTTCCAGACGTCCGGCTGTTCCAGCTCGGCGTTGACTTCTTCTAGGCGTTCTTTCTTGGCATCATAGTCAAAGATACCCCCTAAGAACGGCCGTCCGCTCAGACAGGTCCTGAATGCGGTTTTTTACCGGATTAATTTCAAACATGATTTTTAGCGTTCTTACGTTGATGTCGTCGATGGCGAAATGCCATTGGAGCCGGTAATTCTAGCGGATCCAGCGGCCAGTTTATAGCGAGTTGGTCAGTTTTTGTGGCGAGAATGACTGGGGGCCCGAAGGCACCCCAGGAAAAAGACTAGCGCGGCCAGAGATGTTGGATCAGCAACTGCACATTACGGTTGCCACGGAACTCGTTGACCTCCAGCTTGTAGGCCAGTTCGGCTTCTTTCACGCTGCTGTCGGGCCACAGCGTCGTATCGATGTTGAAGGCGATGCCATCCAGCAACGGGCCGCCGCCGAGCGGTTCCACCATCAGTTTCAGGTGTTTCTCTCCCACCAACCGCTGCTGCAGAATGCGGAATTTCCCGTCGAAGGTCGGTTCCGGGAATGCCTGCCCCCATGGCCCGCCCTCGCGCAGCAGTTCTGCCGTGGTTAACGTCAGTTCCTGCATTGCCAGTTCGCCATCGGACCAGATCACCCCTTCCAGCATTGCCGGATCGAGCCATTCCCCCACCAAGTCGCCAAAGCGCTGGCGGAACTCATCAAACTTGGCTTCTTCGAGCGATAAACCGGCGGCCATCGCATGGCCGCCAAACTTCAGCATCAGCCCCGGGTTCAGAGTGTCGAGCCGCTCCAGCGCATCACGCATGTGCAGCCCGGCCACCGAGCGGCCAGAACCTTTCAGAATACCATCCCCCGCCGGAGCAAAGGCAATCACCGGGCGGTGGAAACGTTCTTTGATGCGTGAAGCCAGAATGCCGACTACGCCCTGATGCCATTCTGGATGGTACATCGCCAATCCGTAAGGCAGCTCGGTGGTAGAGCGCTCCAGCTGATCGCACAGTTGCAGCGCTTCTACCTGCATGCCCTGCTCGATTTCACGCCGGGTCTGATTCAACGCGTCGAGATCGTTGGCCAGCATACGGGCCTGGGCGATGTCATCACTCAGCAGTAAGGCCACGCCGATCGACATATCATCCAACCGCCCGGCAGCGTTGAGCCGTGGGCCAAGGGAGAAACCGAGATCGCTTGCCGCCAACTGGCGCGCATCACGGTTCGCCACCTCCAGCAAGGCACGGATGCCTGGCCGACATTTACCGGCGCGAATGCGGCTCAGGCCCTGATGCACCAGAATACGGTTATTGGCATCCAGCGGCACCACGTCCGCCACCGTCCCCAAAGCCACCAGATCCAGCAGTTCTGCCAGATTAGGCACGGCCAATGTCCGCTGTTCGAACCAGCCGCAGTCGCGCAGCCGAGCACGCAGCGCCAGCATCAGGTAAAAGGCTACGCCGACACCGGCTAAGGATTTGGAGGGGAACTCACAGCCACGCAGGTTGGGGTTAACGATCGCTTCCGCCGCGGGCAGCGTTTCGCCCGGCAGATGGTGATCGGTAACCAGCACCTGCATTCCTTTTGCGTGCGCCAGATCAACCCCTGCATGGGAAGAAATGCCGTTATCCACGGTGACGATCAGTTCGGCACCGCGCACCGCCACCTGTTCTACCACTTCCGGGCTCAGGCCGTACCCATCTTCAAAACGGTTTGGCACCAGATAATCGACGGCGCTACAGCCCATGCTGCGCAGTGCCAGCACCGTCAGTGCAGTGCTGGTAGCACCGTCGGCATCAAAATCACCCACGACCATAATGCGCCAGCGCTCGACCATGGCCTGCTGCAGGAGAGTGACCGCCGCGTCGATACCGTCCAGTTGCTGCCAGGGCAGCATACCTTTAACGCCACGCTCCAGTTCCTGTTCCCCCTTAACCCCACGCAAAGCGTATAGACGGCGCAACAGCGGTGGTAAACTGGCAGGCAGATGGCTGGCGTCCGCCGCCTCACGGCGGCGTAATTGGGTTTTAATACTCACTGGCTGTTATTTCTTTGCGGCTGAGGCAGCGTGTGCATCCAGCATCGCGGCCATTTCTTTCGGGCCTTGGTAGCCTGGGATCAACATGCCATTTTGCAGAACGATAGCGGGGGTACCTTGAACGCCAAACTGTACGCCTAGCGCATAGTGCTTGCTGATGTCAGTTTTGCAGGTCGCTGGCGAGATCGCATCACCTTTCAGAGCGGCGTCGAAAGCTTTGGCTTTATCGGCAGAGCACCAGATCGATTGCATGTCTTTCTCAGCCTGTGAATTCAGGCCCTGGCGCGGGAACGCCAGATAACGCACGGTGATTCCCAGCGCGTTGTACTCTTTCATCTGCTCGTGCAGTTTATGGCAATAGCCGCAGGTGATATCGGTAAACACGGTGATCACGTGTTTTTCGTTTGCAGCTTTATAGACGATCATCTGATCTTTCAGCGCTTCCAGCTTGGTGACCAACAGTTGGTTGGTGACGTTCACCGGCTCTGCGCCGCTGACGTCATACAGCGGCCCTTGCAGCACATGTTTACCGTCTTCCGTGATATACAGCACGCCGTTCTCGGTCAGGACGGTTTTCAAGCCTGCAGCCGGTGAAGGTTGCACATCGGCCTGTTTGATCCCCAGGCTGCCGAGCGCTTGTTGAATCGCGGCATCGTCAGCGTGAACCGCGCCGGTAAATGAAGCCACCAGCATAGAGAGCAGCATTACACCTTTTTTCATTCTTTCAATCCTTTCAGACCCTGCACGTCAGGCGCGCGGGTGATGCTGTTGATGTAGCTGTTTCAACCGTTCGGTCGCTACATGTGTATAAATTTGCGTGGTCGAGAGGTCACTATGCCCCAATAACATCTGTACGACACGGAGATCGGCACCATGGTTCAGTAAATGGGTGGCGAAAGCATGGCGCAACACATGCGGAGACAGCCGTTCGCTGTCAATACCGGCTAGGATCGCATAGTGTTTGATGCGATGCCAGAACGTCTGTCGGGTCATTTGCTGGCTGCGGTTGCTGGGGAATAACACATCCAGCGTTTGGCCATTCAGCATCCACGGGCGGCCATGCTCCAGATAATTTTCAATCCAGTACACCGCTTCTTCACCCAGCGGCACCAACCGCTCCTTATTCCCTTTACCGATCACCCGTACCACTCCCTGCCGCAGGCTGACATCGCTGATGGTCAGCCCCACCAGTTCCGATACGCGCAACCCGGTGGCATACAACACTTCCAGCATCGCTTTATCGCGCAGTTCCAGCGGCTGATCGACACAAGGGGCCTGCAACAGGGCTTCAACCTGCGCCTCGCTCAAATCTTTCGGCAGCCGCTGCGGCAGCTTGGGCGAGGCCAGCAGCGCGGTTGGGTCGTCTTCCCGCAGCTTTTCACGGTAAAAATATTGGAATAAACGGCGCATTGCGCTCAACAGGCGGGCTGAGCTGGTGGCTTTGTATCCCCCCTCAACCCGTTCGGCGAGAAATGCCTGCAAATCCAGCGCTTCGGCCTGCAACAGGCTACTGTTATGGTGCTCCAGCCAGCCTGCCAACGCCTGCAGATCCAAACGGTAAGAGGCCAACGTATTCTCCGCCAGATTGCGTTCAAGCCATAGCGCATCCAGGAATTGCTCAATCAGCGCACTTTCTTGCTGTCGCATCGGCTCCTCTCTCTTGTTACGTTTATGCCCCCGGCATTATGCCTGAAGACAGCACAAATCTGGTACACTCCTGGCCATTCTCGGTACGGTTATATAGCGATTTATACATGAAGATTGGTCTGTTTTACGGCTCCAGCACCTGCTACACCGAAATGGCGGCAGAAAAAATCCGTGAGATTCTGGGTGAAGACCTGGTCGACCTGCACAACCTGAAAGACGTCTCCCCCAAGCGGATGGAGGAATATGCCATCCTGATCCTTGGTATTCCTACCTGGGATTTCGGCGAACTGCAAGAGGACTGGGAGGCCATCTGGCCGCAACTGGGTGAACTTGATCTGCAAGGCAAGATTGTTGCCATGTACGGGATGGGCGATCAGTTAGGTTACGGCGAGTGGTTTCTGGATGCGCTGGGGATGCTGCACGATCGTCTGGCTCCACTCGGCGTGCAGTTTATCGGCTTTTGGCCGACCGAAGGCTTTGAGTTCACCAGCCCGAAGCCCCTCAGCGCCGATGGCAAACACTTTGTCGGCCTGGCGCTGGATGAGGTAAATCAGTACGAGCTGAGCGAAGATCGTTTGCAACAGTGGTGCGAACAGATCCTGCTGGAGATGGAGCCGCTGCTGTAAAGCCAACGGGCGCAGAGGTGCGCCCGTTGCGTGAATTACTTCCACAATCTAAAACGATTATCACCGTTACTGGCCGGTGCTTCACCGGTTTCAACGGCCCCCTCGGCCTTGGTATCATTTCCCTTCAGCCGCGCCGCATCGGCCACCTGATACCAGTCCAGCTTGCGTGTCAGCAGCATGATGCCAGCCAGGACACCAAACAGCAGCACCGATCCCAACACCAGCGCGTTATCTTCTGACTGCAACAGCAGATACAGCACGCCATACAGCAACAACAGGCTGGCAGCGAACAACGCACCACGCAGCTTGCCGCGCAATACGGCGCTGAGGTAGAAGGCAATCAGTCCGCTGCAAGCCAGGCTGGCCAGCAGATAGGCCACGTCAAAGCCAAGATGCTCCGAGAAAGCCAGCAGAATCAGGTAGAACAACACCAATGCCGCCCCCACCAACAGGTACTGAATCGGGTGCACCCGCAGCCCGGTGAGGGTTTCAAACAGGAAGAACGCCATAAACGTCAGCCCAAGGAACAACACCGCATACTTTACCGCGCGCTCGGTCAGTTGGTAGTGATCCACCGGTTCGATCAGGCTGGTGGTGAACGTCGGCAATTTCTCCTCCTCAACCATACCGTTATCATAGAGAAACGCACTGTTGATATTGTTGGCAAACCAGGTGCTGCGCCAGCGCGCGGTGAAACCGTTCTCCGTCACTTTGCGTTCATCAGGCAGGAAATTGCCGAGAAAATTCGGATGCGGCCAGTTGCTCTGCAATACCAGTTCAGAACTGCGCCCCAGCGGCACCAGAGACAGGCTGCTGGTCCCGGCCAGAGTCAGGGTGAAATCCGCGTCTAAGCCGTGCTGCTGTAAAGATTCCAGTGCCAGCGGCGCATGGATCCCCTGAGAAAGCCCCGCCACCAGCGTACCCGGCTCAAACGCCGCCTGCTGCTGCACGCCGTTCAGTGTTGAAATACTCTTGATGCCGCGCGAGTCGCTCAGTGACACCAGCAGGAAGGGCTGGCCGATGGTCACATTGCTGCTTTGCAAATCCTCCAGATCGGGTTGAGCAAACTTGACCTGGAACTTCAGTGGCCCCTGATACACCTGCGTCTGGTAGATCCCCAACTTGCGGACTTCAACATTGGGCTTGCCATCCACCAACAACGATTCCGGCAGCACAAAGCGCTGATGGCGGCTCACCTGCAGGTAGGTTTCCCCTTTATCATCTTTCTTCTCTTCCCGAAGGGTATAAGGGATGACGATCAGCGGCCCGAGGATCCGCTGTGCCCGGCTGGTACTTTCGCTCACCTGCCCAACCACGCTCTGCCGGTAGCCACTGCGCTCCTGCACTACATCCATCAGTTGCGCTATGGGGATCATCATCAGGATCATTAATCCCAACAGGGTGGTTATTTTCCAAAACAACACTGATTTAAACATCGCTGCGTACTCCTTGTAGGTAATGGCGCAACGATAGAACCGGCAGGTGAAAACAGAATGTGGCTATGTGAAGGGAAGGTGAAGTCAGAGCGATAAAGTGAGCGTTGCCGCCACGCCGTGCGGCTGCAGGTTGTGCAAACGGATGGTGCCACGGTGCAGACGCGCCACTTCCTGCACAAAGTTCAGCCCCAGGCCGCTGCTTTTGGCTTTATCTGCACGCGCCAGCGAATAAAAACGCTCGAACACCTTATCCAGCGCGTACTCCGGAATGCCGCTGCCGGTATCGCTGACGGTGATCTGATAGTGCTTTTCTAGCCGTGATCCTTGAATGCTGATGGTTCCCCCCGCCGGGGTGAAATCCAGCGCGTTATCCAACAGGTTGCTCAACGCCTGGCCGAGCAGAAAGGCATCGCCGGTCAGGGTCGCGTCGGCCAGTTCCCTGGTTTGGAGGGTGATGCCGCGCTGTGCGGCCTGCGCCTCTTTGCCAGCAATCGCCTGCCGCAGCAAGGGTTGCAGCGCCACCGGAGCCAATTCCAGCCCAGGCCTGCTTTCCAGCCGTGCCTGGACCAGCAGCTTGTCGACCAGTTGCTGGATGCGGGCACTCTGCTGTTCGATGTTGGTCAAAAAACGCTTGGCAGTTGCCGGTGGTGGAGACTCCTGCAACAGCTCGGCGGCACCGCGGATTGCTGCCAGCGGGCTTTTCAGCTCATGGGTCAGGGTGTGCACGTATTGCTCGATATAGGCTTTGCCTTCCAGCTTCAGGCGCATGCTTTCTAACGCCTGCGCCAGTTGGGCCAACTCAGCGCTGCCCATCTGCGGCAGCGGAATTGCTTCACCTTGAGCCACGCCGTCGGCGTAACGCACCAGGCGGCTAATCGAGCGGTTGATCCACCAGACAAACCCCAAGCCAATCGCCAAGGCGATCCCCAGCAGCACCGCGCCCGCCAGCAGGATCCGCCGCTCGCTGCGCCGGATCACCGGCACCATACTGCTGTTCGGTTTGCCCACGCTCAGCACACCGATAATCTGCCCCTGTTCAATCACCGGCGCTGCCACGTACATAATAGAGCTGCTTTCATCGTCAGGGATCATGCGCGTGCTGCGAGCACCGTACTGGCCACGCAGTGTCAGATAAACATCATTCCAGCGCGAGTAATCCTGCCCCAGAGCCTGACCGCCGGAATCAAAAATCACCTTGCCGCGGCTATCGGTCAGATACACACGGTACTCATTGCGATCTTTACGGATGCCGGCAATATTGGCACCGATTGGCCGCTGGTTCAGTTGAGCAAAAGCCTGTGCCAACTGGCCGTAGGCAGCGTCGCCGTGTTTCATATCCAAACGGGCGATCTGCGCCAGCAGATTGGCGGTATCCACCAGCGTGCCCTCGGTGGCACGCCGTACCCCAGGCTTCACTTCCTGCACAAAAATGCTTAAGACGAAATAACCGGCCACCGCCACAATCAGGAAATACCCTAACAGCAGGCGCAGGCCGATCTTCATGGTTGGCGGCTCACGCTGTAACCCAATCCGCGGTGGGTGTGGATCGGTGGCTCCCCGGCATCAATCGCCCGCAGTTTGGCGCGCAGCGTTTTGATGTGGGTATCGACGGTGCGATCCAGGCTCTCTTCCGCGTGGGCCCAAACGCTGTCCATCAGTTGTTGGCGCGAGAACACGCGCCCAGGTGCCAGCAGTAAGGTTTTCAGCAGCAGGAATTCATAGCGGGTCAGTGGCAACGGTTGCTGGTGATAGCTGATAGCAGCCCCCTCTTCGTCGAGGGTAAACGCGCCAAACTGATACAGGGTAGGCTGCTGCAGGCGCTGTTGTTTGTGCAACCGCCGCAGGATCGTTCTGACGCGAGCGCTGACCTCGCGCGGGGAAAAGGGTTTGGCGACATAATCATCGGCACCGATCTCTAAGCCTATCAGACGATCGACCTCATCGCTGCGCGCGGTAAGAAACACAATGGGTAAATCTGCCGCCTGCGCCAGCAGCCGACGGCAAAGTTCAAAGCCATTGATATCGGGCAGGCCGACATCGAGGATCGCCAACGCCGGTGCGCCCTGCGGCAAAGCCAGGAGCGCGGGTTCGCCACGATCAAACCAGCGCACCTGAAAGCCTTCGCTCTCCAAGGTATAAATCAAGGTATCGGCAATGCTGGGTTCGTCCTCCACCAGCCAGAGCAGCGGTTTCATTATTCGCTCCCGCTATCACCCGGATACAGCAGCAACTGACGCAGATGACGCCATTCCGCCTTACTCAGGCAGTCTGAAGCCAACCACAGGCGATGACGTTTCTTGCCGTTAGCCTGCTGCAACGTCAGCAGAATACCAAAGCCCGACATCCAGGGCTTTTTCAGCATCAACCACTCCTGCCCCTGCCATTCCACCCGGCGCTCCGCCAACCACCGCAGCTCGCCCTGCCTTGAGGCAATGCGTTTTTGGCTACGAATGCATTCAAACACCACCAGCGTCAGCAACGCCAGCCAGATCGGGCCGTAACCCTCCGGCCAGGGTGAGATCAGAATCAGCAGTATCAGTGCGCCATGAGTCAATAACGAGAATAGCTGGGTACGCCAGGAAACGCGGACATCACATCGCCACTGGGCCACGGTCTTTATTTCGCGTTTGGATCAGGGAAACCATTCTCTGCAGTTCTTTGTCCTGCGGAGCACCATGATTCATAAGCCAATTGAATAAATCGGGATCGTCACTCTCTAGCAAGCGGATAAACAGCGCTTTGTCTTCATCGTTCAGTGTGTCGTATTCGTACTCAAAGAACGGCATGATCGAAATGTCCAGCTCGCGCATCCCACGGCGACAGGCCCAGTGAATACGCGCTTTGTTATTAATATCCATGTTGTTATGGCTAACCTCTTTTCGGCATGTGTTGCCAACGCAGGGTTCAATCGACACTCTGTATGGCAACACGCGCGCAATATAATTCCATCAGCCCACGATTTGACTGAAGAAGGATCGTGACCGTTAGTATACAGGGTAACAATTTGACATACTCGCCGGGAAGGCCGTTCTCCGATCTGGAGCGCAAAATGTCAAAAAAAGCACGGTGCCGTAATAACTGTTTGCAAACCGAGCCACCTCTTTTACCATGCAGTTAACCCTTTCAGGCAATCTGAATATGAAGCAGGAACTCATTATGGCGTTCAATATTCCTTTCCCATCCCGTCTCCCCTCCGCCTCTGCCCAACTGCCACTCACGCTGATCTCACTGGAAGATTGGGCGTTAGTGCAGTTGAACGGGCCGGACACGATGAAATACCTTCAAGGCCAGGTCACAGCCGATATCGACAAACTGGCAGCGGACCAGCACGTGCTGTGCGGCCACTGCGATGCCAAAGGCAAGATGTGGAGCAACCTGCGTCTGTTTCATCGTGGTGAAGGTTTCGCTTATCTGGAACGTCGCAGCGTGCTGGACAGCCAGTTGGCGGAGATCAAAAAATACGCCGTGTTCTCCAAAGTGACCATCGCTGAGGATAATACTGCCGTGCTGCTGGGCGTGGCGGGGTCACAGGCTCGTGACGCACTGGCAGGCATGTTTACAGCCCTGCCGGATGCCGAGCACCAGGTGGTGCAAGACGGGGATACCACCCTGCTGCATTTGGCCCTGCCAGCAGAACGCTTTCTGCTGATCACCACGGCAGAAATCGCCGAGCAGCTTAGCGCCAAGCTCGCTGGCCAGGCCATGTTGAACGACAGCCGCCAATGGCTGGCGCTGGATATTGAAGCCGGTTACCCGCTGATTGATGCCGCCAACAGCGCACAACTCGTGCCGCAGGCTACCAACCTGCAGGCACTGGCAGGCATCAGCTTCAGCAAAGGTTGTTATACCGGGCAGGAGATGGTGGCACGCGCCAAGTTCCGTGGTGCCAACAAGCGGGCTCTGTACTGGTTGGAGGGTAAAGCTGAGCGTGTACCGCAAGCCGGTGAAGATCTGGAACTGCAGTTGGGCGAGAATTGGCGGCGTACCGGCACCGTGTTGGCCGCAATCGCGCTGGATAATGGCACGCTATGGGTGCAAGCGGTGCTGAACAACGATCTGGATGCCAGCAGCGCATTGCGCGTCCGGGAAGATGCAGGTAGCCAGTTAGCCATCAAACCGCTGCCCTACTCGCTGGCAGAAGAGAAGTAACGGATATGTCAGCCGCAGGCACAATACCTGCGGCGCTTTGCTTTAGACGTAGAGATAAATCGCCAGAAAGTGGCACAGACTGCCGCCGAGCACAAAGCCGTGCCAGATGGCATGACCAAAGCGCAAACGCTTCGATGCATAGAAAATCCCCCCCAACGTATACACCACGCCGCCCACCGCTAACAGGGTGACACCACCTATCGCCAGTCGCGTGGCCAGTTGGTAAATCACAACCAGCGACAGCCACCCCATGAGCAGATAGGTGACCAGCGACAACACCTCAAAGCGGTGCGCAAATGCCAGTTTGAAGATCACCCCGAACAACGCCAGCCCCCAGATCACCACCATCAACCCCCTAGCCAACGGTGAATCCAGGCCCACCAGCAGGAAAGGCGTGTAGGTCCCGGCAATCAGCAGGTAAATGGCGCAATGGTCGAATTTTTTCAGCCAGTGTTTGGCTTTTTGATGAGGAATGGCGTGATACAGCGTGGAGGCCAGAAACAGCAAAATCATGCTGCCACCATACAGGCTGTAGCTGGTGATAGCGGTGACATCAGCCCCGCTATTCACCGCCTGCACCAGCAACAACACCAAGCCGACGATCCCAAATACCAGCCCTATGCCATGGCTGATGCTATTCGCAATCTCTTCAGCCCATGGATAAGGCGCGCCTGCGGGCTTATCAGTTTCTGCCTTTATTTGATCCTTTCTCACCATAGTGCGCACATCCTCAGAACAGCCAACAGTGTTTGAAATTACTGCAAAAGAGCTTAACTGAGAATGATTTCAGTGTACACGTGTACGCTAAAATAAAACTGTGAACGCGTGTAACATTGCACAGGCGTCGAATTTATCGGCTCGCTGAGCTACAATCGGCAAGCTTTCCCCGCCACTAACCTCGAGGTTCACTCCATGTCGTCTGCTGTACCCGCCTTAGATTTTGGCTCCATGACTCAAGTTATCCACTTCCTGATGGAAATCGACAAACTGAAAAACGTTCAGCGCCGTACCAAAGTTCTGGGCAGCCAACGTCAGGAGAATTCCGCCGAACACAGCTGGCATTTTGCTATTGCTGCCTTAAGCCTGGCACCTTATGCCGGTACAGATGTCGACATTCAACGTGTGATCCAGATGGCCTTACTGCATGATATCGTTGAAATCGATGCCGGTGACGTGATGGTTTACGATCTGGCAGCGCGTGCCGCGATCCACGATCAGGAAATCGCGGCTGCAAAACGTTTGTTTGGTTTACTCCCCGAACCTCAGCGTTCGTCGTTCACCGCGCTGTGGCAGGAATATGAAGACGGCGAAAGCGCCGATGCGCGCTTTGCTCTGGTGCTAGATCGCAGCATGCCGATGCTGATGAACCTGCACAATGAAGGCAAGAGCTGGGTAGAGAACGGTATCAGTCTGGAACAGGTACTGGAACGTAATACGATGATTGCCGATATCCATCCAGAGCTGTGGCAACATCTGCATCAGCACCTACTGGATGCACAGCGCAAAGGCTGGTTGAAGTAACAGACCAGGGCACCGTGGTGCCCTGACTGATTCAGCGCCCGCCAGCAGCCTCGATAAAACTGCCGGTCACGTAAGATGCCGCATCGGAAAGCAGCCAGGCAATCACTTCCGCGATCTCTTCCGGTTGGCCGCCGCGCTGCATCGGCAACAGCGTTTTAACCCGATCCACCCGCCCAGGTTCACCGCCGCTGGCATGCATCTCGGTATAGATACACCCTGGCCGCACGCCGTTGACGCGGATCCCTTGCGCCGCCACCTCCAGCGCCAGGCCGGTGGTCAGCGTATCCACCGCCCCTTTCGACGCCGCATAGTCGATGTACTCCCACGGAGCCCCTAAGCGCGCCGCAGCAGAGGAGACGTTGACGATCGCCCCGCCCTGACCACCGTGGCGCAGCGCCATACGCTTCACCGCTTCGCGGCAGCAGAGAAAATAACCGGTAACGTTGGTGCTCAGCACTTTGTTGATACGCTCGGCACTGAGCTGCTCAATCCCTGTCTGTTGGAACAGAATACCGGCGTTATTCACCAGTGCATCTATGGGGCCAAGCGTCTGTTCTAAGGCGGCAAACATCGCCACCACCTCATCTTCCTCGGCGATATTCGCCTGCAGAGCCATCGCCTTGCCACCCTGTTCCCGGATCTGCGCCACCACCTGCTCCGCTGCTGCCTGGTCTTGCAGATAGTTCACGCCGACCGCATAACCCTGCTGAGCCAGTAATAATGCCGTCGCACGGCCAATACCCCGGCTGGCACCGGTAATTAATACTACCTTCGTCATATCTGCTCCTAGCGGTGGGTGTTCGTCATTAACGTGGGTCAGTTATAGACAAAAAGAGGTTCGGCAATTGCCGAACCTCTTTTTTCATCAAATGCATATAAGTGCTATTGGCGGCTATCATTCGCCTGGCGCAACAGCGAACGGCTCTCTACCAGGAAACGTTGGGCATAATCACCAAACCAGTGCTCCACTTTCTGGAAGCTCTGGATAAACGCCTGTTTATCACCCTGTTCCAACAGCTGAATCGCCTCACCGAAGCGCTGATAGTAGCGTTTGATCAGATGAATATTTTCTTCGGAAGACATGATGATATCAGCATAGAGCTGCGGATCCTGGGCGAACAACCGGCCCACCATCGCCAGTTCCAGCCGGTAGATCGGTGAAGACAGCGCCAACAATTGCTCCAGTTGGACATTTTCTTCTGCCAGATGCAGGCCATAGGCAAAGGTCGCGAAATGGCGCAACGCCTGGATAAAGGCCATGTTCTGATCGTGTTCAACCGCGCTGATGCGATGCAAGCGCGCGCCCCAGACCTGCAGTTGCTCCAGCAACCACTGGTAAGCTTCGGGCTGGCGTCCATCGCAATACACCACTACCTGCTTGGCAACACTGCCGACATCCGGGCCAAACATCGGATGAAGCCCAAGAACCGGCCCGCCGTGTGCCGCCAACATGGCCTGCAATGGCCGATTTTTGACCGACGCCAAATCAACCAGGATGCAGTCTTCCGGTAAGGGTGGCAGCTTGCCGATCACCTGTTCGGTGACGTGGATTGGCACGCTGACAATCACCATGCCGGCATCCGCCAACAAGGTATCGGCCTGCGGCCAATCTTCCTGATCCAGCACCTTTACCTGATAACCGGATAAGGTCAGCAAGCGGTTAAATAAGCGCCCCATCTGGCCATTACCGCCGATAATCACAATCGGGCGTAATTGCGGGCACAGCGTTTTAAAACCTTTGTCGTTCTCGCTGGTATAGGATTCGCGCATCACCCGACGCAGCACATCTTCGATCAAATCCGGCGGCACCCCGAGACCTTCAGCTTCTTTACGGCGCGAAGCCAGCATTGCCGCCTCGCGCTCAGGTACGTAAACCGGTAAACCGTAGTGGCTTTTCACTTCCCCTACTTCCGCGACCAGTTCAAGGCGCTTCGCCAACAGGCCCAGCAATGCTTTATCTACTTCGTCAATTTGATCGCGTAATGCGGTCAGTTCAGCCACCATAACTCACTATTCTCCAGTGCGAGCCATCAGCACCGCGCCGAGCTCCTGATGCATTTGGCGCAGCAGAGTCTCTGTGCTCTCCCAGTTGATACAGGCATCGGTCACTGAAACGCCGTAACGCATCTCTGCACGCGGCTGTTCAGACGACTGATTCCCTTCGTGCAGATTACTCTCCAGCATAATACCGGTGATCGAACGATTACCTGCTTTGATCTGCTCAACGACGGATTCGGCAACAACCGGCTGACGGCGATAATCTTTATTTGAGTTGCCATGGCTGCAATCTATCATCAAGGACGGCTGGAGTCCTGCATCCTGCATCTGTTTTTCACAAGCGGCAACGTGTTCCTCACTGTAGTTTGGCGTCTTGCCGCCGCGCAGGATCACGTGGCCGTCCGGGTTACCCTGGGTTTGCAGCAGACACACTTGCCCAGCCTGATTGATCCCAACGAAACGGTGTTGCATAGAGGCTGCACGCATTGCGTTGATCGCCGTGCCCAAGCTACCGTCGGTGCCATTCTTGAAGCCGACCGGCATCGAAAGGCCGGAGGCCATCTCGCGGTGCGTTTGAGATTCTGTGGTACGCGCGCCAATCGCCGACCAGCTGAACAGATCGCCCAAGTATTGCGGGCTGTTAGGATCCAACGCTTCGGTAGCCAACGGCAGACCCATACCCACCAGATCTAACAGCAGGCGGCGCGCGATATGCAAGCCCGCTTCAACGTCAAAGGTTCCATCCATGTGTGGATCGTTGATCAAACCTTTCCAACCCACCGTAGTTCTTGGCTTTTCGAAATAGACACGCATAACGATATACAGCTGATCGCTCAATTCAGACGACAACGCTTTCAGACGACGCGCATAATCCAGCGCCGCGTCCGGATCGTGGATCGAACAAGGCCCACACACCACCAGCAGGCGGTGATCCTGCCCTTTAAGAATGTTGGCGATGGTTTGGCGTGCAACAGAGATTTCATTCTCATCACGAGCACTGAGTGGGTGTTGGTTTTTAAGCTCTTCCGGGGTTATCAGGACCTGTTCTGCACTGATATGTACGTTGTTGAGCGCGTCTTTTTGCATGATGCTATTCCTGTCTTGTGCCGTTATGCGTGAACGTTAATAAAGCATGAGGGTTATAGCGCTCTACACTATCATGAGATGTAAATATTTCAATCCATTTACTGTAAATAAAAAATTACCATCATTATCAAACCTCTCTCCAAGGTCTAAAAATCACACCGAAAAAAATTAATTAATTGATAAATAAATACAAATAAGGATTTACGCACTCTATGACAAGACCGTTAAAAAACTTGCAGAGCAAAGCCAAAAACCTCAATAAGTGTAAATTATTGTTTACACAAATCAGAGTGCAGCTTTGCTACGGAAAAGAACACTGTTCAGGGCATAAATCCCTTGGCGAGAAAACAATCAACACCGGGCAATAGTAAATAACAGCCAATAAATTAAACAACTCAAATACAATTACAACACAATTCGCTGGCAATTAATTTTCAATCACTCTGCATTTCTCTTTATTCATGCGGGTTTAAAGCAGGTATTGAATAAAAATTGCTTAATCTCACAGTTATCCCCTGCTAAATAAATAATTATGTCTGCAAATCGTTTGCACCTCTTAAGAGGTACTCTGCACAGACAGACCCCGCCTCATCAGCCTTGAGGGGTGATAATCGTTAGCATTTTTTCATTTCTCACAAGGGATACTCATGATCACTCTGGAATTTGCAATTATTATTCTCTGCTTATTAGTCGGCACCCGATTTGGTGGGATGGGGCTGGGCTTAATTAGCGGCATTGGTTTATTCTTGCTGTGTTTTATATTCGGACTGGAGCCTGGAAAACCGCCCGTCGATGTCATGCTGACTATTCTGGCGGTCATTGGTTGTGCCTCGGTGCTACAAACCGCTGGCGGCCTGAACGTTATGATGCAATATGCTGAACGCCTGCTGCGCCGCCACCCTCAGCACATTACGCTACTAGCCCCGTTTACCACCTGGACTCTGACCTTCCTGTGCGGTACCGGGCATGTGGTCTATACCATGTTCCCGATCATCTCCGATATCGCCATTAAAAAAGGGATCCGCCCTGAGCGCCCGATGGCCGTGGCCTCCGTGGCGTCACAAATGGCCATTACCGCCTCACCCGTTTCCGTCGCCGTTGTTTCACTGGTTTCAATTATCGCTGCCGGCCACGGTATCGGTAAGGCCTATACGCTGGTCGATATTCTGGCTGTCTCGATCCCTGCTTCACTAGTGGGGGTGTTGATGGCCGCCTTGTGGAGCCTGCGCCGTGGCAAAGATCTGGATAAAGACCCGGAGTTCCAGGCAAGAATTCAGGATCCACAACAACGCGCTTATATCTATGGCAGTACCGAAACGCTACTCAACCAAAAATTCCCGAAACAGGCTTATTGGTCCACCGCCATTTTCTTCGCCGCGATCGCTATCGTCGTGCTGCTGGGGGCTTTTGCCGATATACGCCCATCTTTTGCTGATGCCAAAGGTGTGCTGAAGCCGCTGTCGATGAACCTGGTTATCCAGATGATGATGCTGATTGCGGGTGCCGTGATCCTGATGGGCTGCAAAGTGAAACCGGGGGATATTGCCAACGGTGCCGTGTTCAAAGCCGGGATGGTGGCCATCTTCTCAGTATTCGGCGTGGCGTGGATGAGTGATACCTTCTTCCAGGCGCATATGGGCGATTTAAAACTGCTGCTGGAAGACGTCGTCAAAAACCAACCCTGGACCTACGCGATAGTACTATTTCTGGTTTCCAAGCTGGTTAACAGCCAAGCCGCGGCGCTAACCGCCATTGCCCCCATGGCACTGCAATTAGGCGTTGACCCCAAAATGCTGCTGGCGTTCTTCCCTGCCGCTTACGGTTACTTTGTTTTACCCACCTACCCTAGCGATCTGGCCTGCATCGGTTTTGACCGTTCTGGGACAACGCGTATCGGTAAATTTATCATCAACCACAGCTTTATCATTCCTGGATTGATTGGCGTACTGTGCTCCTGCATCACAGGCTATATTCTGGTCAGCATCTTCCTGTAAATCCTCTGCACGGTAGCGGCTCTTTACCGTTACCGTGCAATCAGAGCCGCTCCAACACCCGGTAAAACCTTAAGGCTAACAAGTATTTTATGTTGCTAAAGCCAGCAAATTCAGTAGAAGAAAAATGAATAAGTCGCGAGTAAAAATTAAAAACTTAAGCTAACCGAGGCTATTTTTGTCGCCGTGGCGAACCGATATAATGTGAGCGTTATCACTGATTATCACTCTTAACAACTGGATCCAAAATGCTCTCTTTACGCGCTCGTCGCGCCATTCCGCTGTATTTCAGCTGCTTGACCGCTTTCACCAGTATTTCAGCCCTTGCCGACAACACTCTCTTTACCGCGATGGACGACCCATCCACCGCCAAGAAACCGTTTGATGGCAATATTCAGGCGGGTTATAACGCCCAATCGGGCAACTCGCAGAACTCCACCCTGTTAGCCAACACCACCATGACCTGGTTTAACAGCGATACGGCGTACAGCCTGTGGGGCGCGGCGAACAACACTACCTCTTCCAATGTGCGCTCTTCGGAAAGATATCAGGCAAGTGGCCGTACCCGTCACAACCTGACCAACCGTAACTATATGTTTGGTCAGGCCGGTTGGTTGAACGATCGCTTCAACGGCTATGATTCGCGCACCACCGTCACCGGGGGCTACGGTCGTCAGATTTTCAACGGCCCGCTTCATGATCTACGCGTGGAATTCGGTCCTGGCGTTCGCCATGATGAATATCGCGGGGGTGGCCGCTCTACCCGTGCTCTGGCTTACGGTGCAGCCAACTATTCATACCGGTTGACAGATAATACCCGCCTCTCAGAAGGTTTGTCTGCGCTTGCTAATGATGAAACCACCGTCAACTCAGAAACCGCGCTGAACGTATCAATCAACAACGATTTCTCTCTGCGCTTGGCCTATACCGTGACTTACAATAGTAAGCCGCCGGCTTCTGCACCGAAAAACACCGATACCACCACATCAGTCACGCTGGTATACGGTTTGTAACCCGTCTGTTCTCAGCATTGTTGTTCTAAGCCCATCATTGATGGGCTTTTTTATGCTGGCAACGCGGCTTTACACATTCTGCTAAAAAGATATCTCCCCCTCTTGACGAATTTAGCAATTAGCTTAATACTGTATGTATACACAGTAATTATTCATAGGCTAGAACCATGAAAAGCCCAGATACCAGTGAAGGTAGTGCAGCCGTTACTGTGGCTAACAGAAATAGATTCTTTAAGAAACATCGGTGTTTTTTTGAGTGTGGTTTAACTCAATAGCGTTTTATCATTTTTATCAAAGAGGGGGTTTCTATGATGCATTGTCCATTGTGCGGTAGTGTGGCGCACACTCGCTCCAGCCGTTATCTGACTGAATCGACGAAAGAACGTTATCATCAGTGCCAGAACATTAATTGCAGTTGCACATTTGCCACCCATGAATCGGTAGCCCGTGTCATTGTTAAACCTGGTGATATCATTCCAGCGCAACCACATCCAGAAAAAGGCAAACAGCGCGCCGCCGCACTGTAATCCAGCGCCATGCAGGCTTCCGTGCAATGTTTACGTGCACGTGCATAGGTAGACATGACCCGACAGACAAGCAAAAAAAGGGGCTTACCTTAACGGTAAGCCCCTGATAGCTATTAACTTTTGGATGCAGCGTTAGCTGTATCTTAGTTAAGACGCTCTTTGATACGAGCAGCCTTACCAGTACGCTCACGCAGGTAGTACAGTTTGGCTTGACGAACGGCACCACGACGCTTAACAGTAATGCTGTCGATTACTGGGGAGTGAGTCTGGAATACACGCTCAACACCTTCGCCGTTGGAAATCTTACGAACAGTGAATGCAGAGTGCAGACCGCGGTTACGGATAGCGATAACCACGCCCTCGAATGCCTGCAGACGTTTCTTGCTACCTTCAACGACCCATACCTTAACTTCCACGGAATCACCCGGACGGAATGCAGGTACGTCTTGCTTCATCTGCTCTTGTTCAATTTGCTTAATAATGTTGCTCATAATATGTCTCTTACCCTAGGTAAACTGATATATCGGTCTCGTCTGTATCAGACGTTCCCTTCATAGTCCTGTTGCTTGGCCCGATGTTCCCGTTGGAACTCAGCCAGCAACACCGCTTGCTCGTCAGTCAGAGCTAGGCTTTCTAGAAGTTCAGGTCTTCTAAGCCAGGTACGGCCCAGCGACTGCTTTAAGCGCCAGCGACGTATCTCGGCATGGTTGCCCGACAGTAAAACCGGCGGAACCTCCATCCCTTCCAACACCTCGGGGCGGGTGTAGTGCGGGCAGTCCAGCAATCCATCAACAAAAGAGTCCTCTTCTGCTGAAGCCTGATGGCCCAGCACACCCGGTATAAAACGGGCGACCGAATCAATCAGGGTCATTGCCGGCAGTTCCCCACCGCTGAGGACGTAATCGCCGATTGACCATTCTTCGTCAATTTCGGTTTGGATCACGCGCTCATCAACCCCTTCGTAGCGGCCACACACCAGAATCATCTTCTGATTAGCCGCCAGTTCGCGCACACCGGTTTGATCCAGCTTACGCCCCTGAGGTGACAGATAAATCACCTTTGCTCCCTCGCCTGCCGCTGCTTTTGCTGCATGAATGGCTTCCCGTAAAGGTTGCACCATCATCAACATTCCCGGTCCGCCGCCATAAGGGCGATCGTCCACGGTACGATGCCGGTCGTAGGTGAAGTC
This sequence comes from Serratia sp. MMO-28, assembly GCF_037199905.1. Lineage (NCBI taxonomy): Bacteria > Pseudomonadati > Pseudomonadota > Gammaproteobacteria > Enterobacterales > Yersiniaceae > Serratia > Serratia sp. MMO-28. The sequence goes on along the minus strand of NZ_JBBCVB010000001.1, from coordinate 188,268 downwards.
ACGCGGACTCCAACACTGCACGCTCAGCAGGCCATTTTTTACTGCCCGGCCAGTCACCCCGTAATCGGTGATTGCGCGGAACATCTCAGGAAACAGGCTTACAATACCAATGAACACCAGCCAATCCCCATTTTGTCATTCCACTTGCTTCGACCGCTGAATCCGGAGGTCAAAAACCAGGATCCCACTCAGCCTCAATAATCTTGGCAGCGAGATCGACTTTCTTGATAACCTGCCCATGAAGAAACGGGACCAACCGCTCCTTCATGCCGAATGCATCTTTCAGGTTTGCCCGCACGACCATCACGTCGTTAGAACCGGTTTCCATCATATCGATGACTTTCCCCAGTTCGTATCCAGAAGTGGTGATTACCTGGCAGCCCATCAGGTCTTTCCAGTAATAATCATCGCCTTCCAGAGGAGGCAACTGCCCAGAATCCACGACAATTTCGCAATTGGTCAGTAAATTCGCCGCATCCCGATCGTCAATACCTTTAATCTTGATGATCAGATCCTGACTGTGGCGCTTCCAGTCTTCCAACTCAACAAGCTGCCACTGACCCGAGCGCTGGATAAACCAGGGCTGATAGTCAAATATGCTTTCGGCGTTCTCGGTGGATGAAAATACTCTGAGCCAACCACGAATGCCGTAAGTAGACCCCATTTTACCGAGTACTATCGGCGCGATCGGTGCTACCGGTTTGAGTTGCTTGCTCATTGCCACCACCGCGACAGATTAAGCTGCTTTCTTGGCTTCTTTGATCAGCGCAGAAACGCGATCAGAAACCGTTGCACCCAGACCCTGCCAGTGCTCAATGCGATCCAGGTCCAGACGCAGTGCTTCAGCCTGACCCGATGCGATCGGGTTGAAGAAGCCTACACGCTCGATGAAACGACCATCACGAGCATTACGGCTGTCGGTCACTACTACTTGATAGAACGGACGCTTTTTAGCGCCGCCACGTGCCAAACGAATTGTTACCATAACATCCTCTTTAGTTAATAAAACAGCCGGGCCCCATTGAGGGAACGGGGCCCGGTTGCAATATAAAAAGCCCGAAAATTTTACTCATTTTGGCGCAAAAAGCAATCTAAAGCGTCGATTGCTGGGAATTCGTTTTTGCAGCCAGCATACTTTCAGGCGGTCTTTGCCACCAACGGCAAATCTTTGAACGCGTTCACATCTCTAAATGCAAACCGCTTTAACGGCCTGGGAAGCCCGGCGGCATCATACCCTTCATGCCGCGCATCATCTTCGCCATGCCGCCTTTCTTCATCTTTTTCATCATGCGCTGCATTTCGTCGAACTGCTTCAGCAAGCGGTTAACGTCCTGCACCTGCATCCCGGAACCCGCTGCGATGCGACGTTTGCGCGAACCCTTGATAATTTCGGGTTTGGCGCGTTCCTTCAGCGTCATGGAGTTGATAATCGCCTCCATGCGCACCAGAACCTTGTCGTCCATCTGCGATTTCACGTTATCTGGCAGTTGCCCGGCCCCCGGCAGTTTGCTCAGCATGCTGGCCATACCGCCCATATTACGCATCTGCTTCAACTGCTCCAGAAAGTCGGTCAAATCAAAACCGTCGCCCTTCTTCAGCTTGTTCGCCAGTTTCTCCGCCTGCGCACGGTCAACTTTGCTTTCAATATCTTCGATCAGCGACAGCACATCGCCCATGCCGAGGATGCGCGAAGCCACGCGATCCGGGTGGAAGGGTTCCAGTGCTTCGGTTTTCTCACCCACACCGAGGAACTTGATCGGCTTGCCGGTAATGTGGCGGATAGACAACGCCGCACCGCCGCGCGCATCGCCATCGACTTTGGTCAATACCACGCCAGTCAGCGGCAGCGCTTCGTTGAACGCCTTGGCGGTATTAGCCGCATCCTGGCCGGTCATGGCATCAACGACAAACAGGGTTTCCACCGGCTTGATCGCCGCGTGCACCTGTTTGATTTCGTCCATCATCGCTTCGTCAACGTGCAAACGGCCTGCGGTATCGACGATCAGAACGTCGTAAAATTTCAGCTTGGCGTGTTGCAGCGCACGGTTAACGATATCGATCGGCTTTTCTTGCACATCAGACGGGAAGAAGTCGATCCCCACGCTCTCTGCCAAGGTCGCCAATTGTTTAATCGCCGCAGGGCGATAAACGTCGGCAGAAACCACCAGCACTTTTTTCTTCTGCTTTTCTTTCAGGAATTTACCAAGCTTCGCCACGCTGGTGGTTTTACCCGCACCTTGCAGGCCGGCCATCAGCACCACGGCCGGTGGCTGTGCAGCCAGATTCAGCTCAGTGTTCACCTCACCCATCGCGGCAATCAGTTCGTTTTTGACGATCTTGACGAATTCTTGCCCCGGCGTCAGGCTTTTGTTCACTTCATGACCAACCGCACTCTCTTTTACGCGGTTGATAAACTCACGCACCACCGGCAGCGCAACGTCCGCTTCCAGCAGTGCCATACGCACTTCACGCAGGGTGTCTTTGATATTATCTTCGGTCAGCCGCCCACGGCCGCTGATATTGCGCAGGGTGCGCGACAATCGATCGGTTAAATTTTCAAACATCGTCTCATGCTCAACGTAAAGTCAGGCCGCAGTGGCGACACAATTGCGGCGATTATAACACGAAGCAAACACGATCTCTGCCTCAGCGTTGGAGATCGGTTGGAGTGAAGCGCGCTCAACGCTATACTGACAGTCCAATTAACCATGCCGATGCTAAATAACGCGATGCCAGTTTTCTCCATTGTGGCTTTGATGGCCTACCTGCTCAGCCTTGGACTGATCATTCCCAGCTTGTTGCGGAAGAATAGCGCTTACCGTCGGCTGGCGATTGTCTCCGCCGTGGTGGCATTGATCTGCCATGCCGTCGCACTCCAGCAACGCATTTTTGACGTCAACACCGGGCAAAACCTCAGCCTGCTGAATATTGGTTCGGTTGTCAGCCTGATTATCTGTTCGGTGATGACCTTTGTGGCCTCGCGCGATCGCGGCTGGTTCCTGCTGCCGATTGTCTACAGCTTTGCGATCATCAATCTGGCCTTGGCCAGCTTTGTGCCCGGTGAGTTTATTACTCACCTGGAAGCCAGCCCGGAACTGATGGTGCATATTGGCCTGGCACTGTTCTCTTACGCTACGCTGATGATTGCGGCACTTTATGCTTTGCAGTTGGCCTGGTTAGATTACCTGTTGAAGAACAAAAAGCTCAGTTTCAGCGCCGATATGCCGCCGCTGATGAGTATTGAACGCAAGATGTTCCACATCACCCAGATCGGCGTGGTGCTGCTGACCCTGACGCTGTGTACCGGCCTGCTTTACATGGATAACCTGTTCAGTAAAGAAAACGTGCACAAGGCCGTACTGTCCATCATGGCCTGGTTTGTTTACATCGTCCTGTTGTGGGGCCACTATCACGAAGGCTGGCGCGGCCGCCGCGTGGTCTGGTTCAGCTTCGCCGGTGCCTTTCTTCTCACGCTGGCCTACTTCGGCAGCCGCCTGATCCAGGAAGTGATGGTGCGCTAGAATATCCTCTAGGGCCCCTCATTCCGGTGAGGCTTTCTTTCTCTATGCATAAGGAATATCGCGTTGGAGCATGTTTCGACAGGGACCCTCATCATCATTCTGGTGATTATGATTGTGGTCTCCGCTTATTTTTCAGCATCCGAAACCGGCATGATGACGCTCAATCGCTATCGTCTGCGTCATCTGTCCAAACAGGGCAACCGGGCTGCACGCAGGGTAGAGAAACTGCTGCAAAAGCCCGATCGTCTGATTGGCCTGGTGTTAATCGGCAATAACCTGGTCAACATTCTAGCCTCGGCCTTGGCGACTATCGTCGGTATGCGTCTGTATGGCGATCTCGGGGTAGCCATTGCCACCGGAGTTCTGACCCTTCTGGTGCTGTTATTTGCTGAAGTGCTGCCTAAAACCTTTGCAGCGCTTTACCCGGAACGTATCGCGTTTCCCAGCAGCTTCCTGCTGGCACCGCTGCAGAAAGTCATGTTTCCGTTGGTATGGCTGCTGAATGGCATCACTACGCTGATATTGCTTATTTTCGGCATTCGCACCAACGTGCGTATCAGCGGTGCCTTAAGCCAAGACGAACTGAGAACCATTGTGAATGAATCCCAGTCTCAGATTTCACGTCGCAATCAGGACATGCTGATTTCCGTACTGGACCTGGAAAAAGTGACGGTGGACGACATTATGGTGCCGCGCAACGAGATCGTCGGCATTGATGTTAATGATGACTGGAAGTCAATCATGCGCCAATTGACCCACTCCCCACACGGCCGCATCGTGCTATACCGCAGCTCGCTGGACGATTCCATCGGTATGCTGCGCGTGCGCGAGGCCTATCGCTTGATGACCGAGAAAAAAGAGTTCAACAAAGAGAACCTGCTGCGTGCCGCCGACGAGATCTACTACGTGCCAGAAGGCACACCGCTCAATGTGCAACTGGTGAAGTTCCAGCGTAACAAAGAGAAAGTTGGCATTGTGGTTGATGAATATGGCGACATTCAGGGCCTGGTCACGGTAGAGGATATTCTTGAGGAGATCGTCGGGGACTTCACCACCTCAATGTCTCCGACGCTAGCAGAGGAAGTGAATCCGCAAAGCGATGGTTCAGTGCTGATTGACGGCACGGCGAACGTACGTGAGCTGAATAAAGCCTTCAACTGGAGCTTACCCGCTACGGAAGCCCGCACCATCAACGGCATGCTGCTGGAAGAGTTGGAAGAGATCCCCGATATCGGTAAGCGGGTGCGCATTGGCCATTACGATATCGATATCCTCGACGTGCAGGAAAACATGATTAAGCAGGTGCGCGTCACGCCGATAAAATCACTGCAGGCCAGCGTGCAGAATCATTAATAACCCTTTAATATAAAAGAAAAAGACGCAGATTCGCGTCTTTTTTAACCTCTGAGTATTAGCGGAACTAAATGTGCAGTTCCTGCAGCTTCTCTTTCGGTAACGCCAATTCGTCGTTGTGGTTCACCACCACGCCGTGATCGAGGATATGCTTAGCAATCTCTTGCGCTTCTTCTAATGAATGCATGTGGTAGGTGCCACATTGGAATTCATTCAGCTCAGGGATTTTACGCTGATCGGTAACCTTCAGCACATCAGCCATCGCAGCTTGCCACGCATCGGCAACGCGCTGTTCTTCAGGCACGCCAATCAGGCTCATGTAGAAGCCGGTACGGCAGCCCATTGGGGAGATATCAATAATCTCAACGCCATTACCATTCAGGTGGTCACGCATAAAACCGGCAAACAGATGCTCCAGCGTATGAATCCCGCGCTCCGGCATCACTTCCAGATTGGGGCGACAAAAGCGCAGATCGAATACGGTGATCGTATCGCCGTGAGGAGTTTGCATGGTTTTAGCTACGCGGACAGCCGGAGCTGCCATGCGAGTATGGTCTACGGTAAAACTATCCAACAGTGGCATGTCGTCACCTCCTCATAAATAGCATTTATTTCGAAACTTTTTTCCCACTAGAGGAAACCTTTTCTAACTCAGCGAGTCTGAGTATATGAAAGACGCGCATTTGTTATCATCATCATCCCTGTTATGTTATCAGAGATGCATATTTGGCCACATTGACGTGGCCATTTCTTTTTTAGCCCCCGCCGTTTGCCTTCAGGAACTCATCAAAGCTTAATGTATCACCGGCTTCCAGGTCATGCTGGCGCTGCCATGATGCTTTCTGTTCCTGGGCCAGTTGCTCTTCAGTCAACAGCTCCAGCGGTTCTTTCATCAGCATATTACGGTATTGCTCCGCCAGCCCCAGACCAACACGGCCGATGCCTTCGGCTTTCATCGCCTTCAGGATACGGGCAGAGAATGTCAGTTCAGGATCGTCGAACGCGGCGACCAGTTGATCACAAACCTGTTGATACGCATGATTACCCGCTTCGCTGTCGAGCACTTCAGCGACACGTCTAAGATCGTCAAACAACGCCTTACCCACCGTCGTCAGGGGTTCGCGAGTATCATCACAGCCAATACCAATAGTCTGCCCCGGTTTACGCCCTTCCAGAATCACGCGATTCCAGTTTTTACGCGTACACAGCAGTTCGTCGCTGCTCATCTCCGGCGCATCGGCCAATACGCACCACACCAGGAACAGATCCAGGAAACGGGCCTGTACGGCATCGACACCAATCGGCGAGAACGGGTTAATGTCCAGCGAACGCACCTCAATATATTCGATTCCGCCGCGTAGCAGCGCATCTGATGGCGTTTCACCGCTGTTGGTAACGCGCTTGGGCCGAATCGGGGCGTAAAGCTCGTTCTCTATCTGCAAGACGTTGCTGTTGAGCTGCAGATAGCGATCGCCCTCTTTCACTCCCAGCTTGGCATATTCTTCAGACGGTGTAGCGATCGCCCGTTTCAGCCCTTTCACATAACTTTGCAAATCGTTAAAGGTAATCCCCAGATTACTCTGCGATTTGTTAGTGTAGCCGAGATCGCTCAAACGCAGCGAAGTGGCATACGGCAAATAGCACATGCCCTGTGCATTGCGCTCAAACGGCAACGCCGTTTCTCGCCCTTTCAGGAACGAGGAACAAATTGCCGGCGAAGCACCAAACAGGTAAGGGATCACCCAGCCAAAACGGTAATAATTGCGGATCAGCCGGAAATATCCTGCCGAGATCTGCTCTTTACCACTTTCGGCGTCTTCAACGCCTGCCCATGCCTGCCAGAATTCTAACGGCAAGGAGAAATTATAGTGCACGCCAGAAATCGTCTGCATCAACGCGCCGTAGCGGTTTTTCAGGCCTTCACGATACAGCGTTTTCATGCGCCCGATATTTGACGAACCAAACTGTGCCAGTTCGATATCCTGCTCAGCCTCGATGAAACACGGCATGCTCAGTGGCCACATGCGTTCATCACCCAGGTTCCGTGCCACATGACGGTGAATGTCACGCAAGAACGCCAGCAGGTGATCGATGTCGTCATCAACCGGCGTAATAAACTCTAACAGCGCCTCGGCAAAGTCTGTGGTAATCCATTGGTGCGTTAATGCCGCCCCCAGTTGTTCTGGATGACCGGTCGTGGCGAGCGTGCCATCAGCGGTAACCCGCAGTGTTTCACGCTCGATACCACGCCGGATCCCTTTTAATGCATGAGGGTGGGCTTCCAACCAGGAAAGCGCCTGTGATACGTCCGGGATCAAATTGACCTCCCGCTGCTAAAAACGATAACTTGTCAGCATACTGAATCTGCCACCAAGGGAATATTGAGTGATATTCACTTGGCTAATGCCACCAGGCGATTCCCTGTAGCGTAATCATAGTTAATATGATGTAACGCAACGCTTTTCCAACACACAGAAATAGCGTAACAGAGCCCCATGGCATGCGCAGCCAGCCTGCCAACACGCACAACAAATCGCCCACTACCGGCACCCAACTGAGCAGCAGCGCAGCCGGACCAAAGCGTTTTAACCAACCGAGCGCCGTTTCCAACCCCCGCTGCGGCTTCAACGCCGGTAATAGGCGCCCAATAATAACGTTGGTCAATCCACCCAGGGTATTACCTAAGGTGGCCACCAGCACCAATAGACTTGGTGAAACACTGCTGTTGGTCAGCAAAGCCACCAACAGAATCTCGGAATTGCCAGGCAACAGCGTCGCACTGAGAAAGCTGCTGCCAAACAATGACATGATAGCCAGCGTACTACTCACAATGTACGGACGTCTACCACGGCCATATTGGCACGCTTTGCAGCCTGAATACCAAAATCGGCATCTTCAAATACCACACACTGCTCTGGCGGCACGCCAATCAACTCAGCGCAACGCAGAAACGTATCTGGCTCCGGCTTGTGACGCTGCACATCGTCAGCACCGACAATGGCATCAAAACAGTTAAACAGCCCTAAATGACGCAACAACATCTCCGCCATACGGTGTTCGCTACCGGTACCCACCGCCATCGGACGGCGGCCATGATAGGATTTGACCACCTCGATCAACGGCAATGGGCGCACGCTCTCCAGCAGCATGGCTTCTACCGCTCGGGTTTTCTCTGCTGCAAGGTGATGGGGATCGAGATCGGCCTGATGCGCCACAATGATGGCCTGAGCAATATGCCAAGTAGGTGAACCATTCAATGCCACCATCGCAGCCTCATCAAACGTCATGCCATAGCGCGCCAACACTGCATGCCACGCCTTGCGATGCGTCGATTCGGTATCCAGAATCGTGCCATCCATGTCGAAGATCAGACCCTGGTAGCGATCGTACATCATGACTCCATGCTCGTTGAAGAAAGAAAACCACTTTAGCGTAAAGCTGAATGGTTGTCGCTGCTTGAACATGATGGAAAGTGCGGAACGGAAACGATGAGGAGCAGAAAGCGAAAAACCCGCCAAAGCGGGTTTTTCTTAGATGGTGCATCCAGGAGGATTCGAACCTCCGACCGCTCGGTTCGTAGCCGAGTACTCTATCCAGCTGAGCTATGGATGCAATCTGACTTTTTACTGCGAATTTGTTTCATTCCGTGAAACTTCACTTGAAGAATGGTGCATCCAGGAGGATTCGAACCTCCGACCGCTCGGTTCGTAGCCGAGTACTCTATCCAGCTGAGCTATGGATGCACAGGAATTCTTTCTGATACCTTATGGTATAACTTCAATCGCTTTACCATATGGCTAAATATGGTGCATCCAGGAGGATTCGAACCTCCGACCGCTCGGTTCGTAGCCGAGTACTCTATCCAGCTGAGCTATGGATGCAAATGGCGGTGAGGCGGGGATTCGAACCCCGGATGCAGCTTTTGACCGCATACTCCCTTAGCAGGGGAGCGCCTTCAGCCTCTCGGCCACCTCACCATACGCTTCTTGCGAATTGTGCCTAACTTGCTTTAGAGAAGCTCATCGGCACTGCGTGGCGCACATATTACTTTCCCCGACTTATAAGTCAAACAATTTTTCCCAACTCATGCGCGTTTGCACAAATCACAGGCAACATGCGTGATTTCACGACAAAAAGAGTGTTTTATCAACAGACAAACGCAACGATAGATACCGCTGAAATCTGTGGGCAAGGAAAAAAACATTGGCAGAAACGCAGGAAGGTTCGGGGAGAAAATAACGGGCGTGGTAAGAGCGTCTCGCAATAAGACGAGACGCTACTCAGAAATCAGTAAGTCGTCTGCTGAGACTTCTCGGCCTGGATGCGCTGATAGATTTCTTCGCGGTGTACAGACACCTCTTTGGGAGCATTCACACCAATACGAACTTGGTTGCCTTTAACCCCCAGCACTGTGACCGTGACCTCATCGCCAATCATGAGGGTCTCACCAACTCGACGAGTCAGAATTAACATTCTTTGCTCCTTGAAAGATTAAAAGAGTCGGGTCTCTCAGTTTCCCCGACATTATCCATCATATGCAGTGAAAACGTAAGCCATAGAACCCACAATAAATGTAAGTAGACTTAGTGTCACTCCAGATTATGATAAGTTTAGCCGACCTGAGAAACTTTGTTCCCGTAATTATCACTACATTGTGTTGGCATCGAATAATAACGCCATAATTTACAAAGTATTATGGCGTTATCACGTGCCTATATATTTATATTTACAGCCTCGAGGCCACCCAGGCTTCGACACTCTCTAACGCCGCTGGTAGAGCACTGACGTCACTCCCTCCAGCCTGCGCCATATCAGGGCGGCCACCGCCCTTGCCGCCAACCTGCTGCGCGATGTTACCAATCAACTCCCCGGCCTTCACCCGGTCGGTGAGATCTTTAGTAACGCCAACAATCAGACTGACTTTTCCTTCTTCTGCCGTGGCCAGAACAATCACTGCAGAACCCAGTTGATTTTTAAGATCATCAACCATGGTACGCAACATTTTCGGCTCCACGTTATCCAACTGGCTGACCAACAGTTTAACGCCGTTGACCCGTTTTGCTTTGCTCGACAGAGAAGCACTTTCCAGCGCAGCCTGCTGATCCTTCAACTGTTGTAACTCTTTTTCCAGTGCGCGGGTACGATCGAGCACCGCCCGGACTTTATCGGTCAGGGTATTGCTGTCACCTTTCACCAGGTGCGCAACCTCTTGCAACAGGTCATTTTGCTGATGCAGGGTCGCAATCGCCCCTTCACCGGTCACAGCCTCAATACGGCGAATACCGGCAGCCGTACCCGACTCACTCTGAATGCGGAACAGACCGATGTCCCCGGTACGGCTGGCATGCGTCCCACCACAGAGTTCGGTGGAGAAATCTCCCATGCTTAACACACGCACATTGTCATCATACTTTTCGCCAAACAGTGCCATCGCACCCTTTTCTTTGGCATCGTCGAGCGCCATAACGTCAGTCTGCACCACCAGATTACGTCGAACCTGCTGGTTGACCAAATCCTCAACAACACGGATCTGCTCAGGTTTCATCGCTTCAAAATGCGAGAAATCGAAACGCAGATACTTGTCATTCACCAACGAACCTTTCTGTGCGACATGATCGCCCAACGTCTGACGCAGCGCCGCATGCAGCAGGTGGGTTGCCGAGTGGTTCAGGCGAATTCGATCGCGGCGGGCACTATCAATCATCGCATCAACACGGTCGTTCAGCTTCAGCGTGCCGGTTGCCAGTTTGCCCTGATGACCGATCGCCTGACCATACTTCTGGGTGTCACTGACCACAAACTCAATATCGGCAGTTTTCAATATACCTTTATCACCGACCTGACCACCCGACTCGGCATAGAATGGCGTTTCATCCAAGACCACAACGGCCTCTTCACCCGCCTGGATCGCCTCTACTGGCTGGCCGTCGCGGAACAAGGCCACCACCTTCGCCTGTTGCTCGTCGCGATCGTAGCCATTGAACTGGCTGGCACCTTCAACGCGGATCATACTGTTGTAGTCAGCGCCAAAACCGCTGGACTCACGCGCACGGCGGCGTTGCGCTTCCATGGCCTGCTCAAAGCCAGCCTCATCAACCTTCAAGCCACGTTCACGACAAACATCAGCCGTCAGGTCAACCGGGAAACCGTAGGTATCGTACAAGCGGAATGCCGTTTCACCATCCAAGGTATCGCCCTGTAACTGAGCTAACTCATCGTCCAGCAGGGCCAAACCACGCTCCAGCGTGCGAGCAAACTGCTCCTCTTCGGTTTTCAGCACCTGCTCGACCAACGCTTGCTGGCGCTTCAGCTCATCGGCTGCCGAGCCCATCACTTCAATCAATGGCGCAACCAGCTTGTAGAAGAAAGTATCTTTCGCACCCAGCATATTGCCATGGCGAATCGCGCGGCGAATGATACGGCGCAGAACGTAACCCCGGTTTTCATTCGAAGGGATGACACCATCAGAGATCAGGAATGCGCACGAACGAATATGATCGGCGATAACGCGCAGCGATTTGTTATTCAGATCGGTGGCGCCGGTCACGTCAGCAACGGCGGCAATCAGAGTGCGGAACAGATCGATATCATAGTTGGAGTTCACATGCTGCAGGACTGCGGCAATACGCTCCAGGCCCATGCCGGTATCCACCGAAGGTTTCGGCAATGGCTGCATAGTGCCGTCGGACTGGCGGTTGAACTGCATGAACACGATGTTCCAGATCTCAATATAGCGATCACCATCTTCTTCTGGGCTGCCTGGCGGGCCCCCCCAGATATGATCGCCATGATCGTAGAAAATCTCAGTGCATGGACCACAAGGACCGGTATCACCCATCTGCCAGAAGTTATCAGAAGCAAAGGCCGCGCCTTTGTTGTCACCGATACGGATAATGCGCTCAGCCGGAACACCGATCTGCTTTTGCCAGATGTCGAAAGCTTCGTCATCAGTCTCGTATACGGTAACCCACAGCTTCTCTTTTGGCAGATTGAACCAGTTTTCACCGGTCAACAGTTCCCAGGCATAGCTGATAGCATCATGCTTGAAATAGTCACCGAAGCTGAAGTTACCCAGCATCTCAAAAAAGGTGTGGTGACGTGCGGTATAGCCTACGTTTTCCAAGTCGTTGTGCTTACCACCGGCACGTACGCAACGCTGCGAAGTGGTAGCACGGGAATAGGCTCGCTTATCCAGCCCCAGGAAAACGTCCTTAAATTGGTTCATACCGGCATTGGTAAACAGCAATGTCGGGTCATTGTTAGGCACCAGAGAGCTGCTTGCTACGACCTGATGACCTTTACTATGAAAGAAATCGAGAAACGCTTGACGGATCTCAGCGGTGCTCTTGCTCATAATTTTCCTGGAAAGGCTAGAATAACGACACGTGAGCAAGAAGCACGACATCCTGGCGATATCATCTCGCTCACGAACAAAAAGTGTGAATAAGATAAATTTTCTTCAGAGGGAAGTAAAACACCGTGTGCGCTCATTGCGCAAAATCACGGTAAATAGACTGAATTTCTTCCTGGAAGAAGCCCCGATAGAGCAAATAACGCTGCACTTTGGCTTTATCTTTCCATTCTACCGGCAATGGATCGCCAAATTTACGCTGTGCAATCTGCTTCGCCTGCTCACACCAATCGATGTCGCACGCAGCCAATGCCGCCTGCACAATCTCTTTTTCTACGCCTTTCTGCATCAGTTCAGAGCGTATACGCTGGGCACCATAACCTTTACGGCTCCGCCCGGCGATAAAGCTATTGGCAAAACGTTGGTCATCCAGCCAGTGATGTTGGTAACAGTAGGCGATCACTTGCTCAATAACTGCGGGGTTAACGGGTTCTTCGGGGGGATTGTGAGAGGATTGCGAACCGAATCGGGCATTCGCCACAAACGGCTGCGCCGCAAGTTTGCGGCGCAGTTCAGCTTCACTATGATCGCGTTGAGACAATAAGCGCATCGCGCGGCTTATCAACGCATTCTGTTCGTTACGCAAGGGCGGGGAAACCGCATCATTCATACCGTACAACCTTAGTGCTCAACAGGCGCACCGCCAAGGGTGCGCATGCTTACCAACAAAGATTAAAACTCTTCGCTGGTTTCTGCTTCGTTATCATCTAAGTCTTCGGCAGCGGTGGCAACCAGTTCGCCATTGCTGTGCAGCAACAGATCGCGCAGCTTTTTATCCAACTCGGCGGCAACCGCCGGGTTCTCTTTCAGGAAGTTGCACGCGTTTGATTTGCCCTGGCCGATCTTCTCACCGTTGTAGCTGTACCATGCACCGGCTTTTTCGATCATCTTGTGCTTCACGCCCAAGTCTACCAATTCGCCACGGCTGTTGATGCCTTCACCATACAGAATCTGGAACTCAGCCTGCTTAAAGGGTGCTGCAATCTTGTTTTTCACCACTTTCACACGGGTTTCGCTGCCAATGACTTCATCACCTTCTTTGATCGCACCAATACGGCGGATGTCCAGGCGGACAGATGCGTAGAACTTCAGCGCGTTACCACCGGTCGTGGTTTCCGGGTTACCGAACATCACACCGATTTTCATACGGATCTGGTTGATGAAGATCAGCAACGTGTTGGCGTTTTTCAGGTTACCGGCCAGCTTACGCATTGCCTGGCTCATCATACGTGCCGCGAGGCCCATGTGTGAGTCACCGATTTCACCTTCGATTTCTGCTTTTGGCGTCAAGGCCGCAACGGAGTCAACGATGATCACATCAACTGCACCGGAACGGGTCAGCGCGTCACAAATCTCCAACGCCTGCTCACCGGTATCCGGTTGAGAACACAGCAGGTTGTCGATATCAACGCCGAGCTTCTTGGCATAGATAGGATCCAACGCGTGTTCGGCGTCAATAAACGCACAGGTTTTACCTTCGCGCTGAGCAGAAGCGATAACCTGCAGGGTCAGGGTAGTTTTACCCGAGGATTCAGGGCCATAAATCTCAACAATACGGCCCATTGGCAGACCGCCCGCACCCAAGGCGATATCCAGTGACAGCGAGCCCGTGGAGATCGTTTCTACGTCCATGGAACGGTCTTCACCCAGACGCATGATGGAGCCTTTGCCGAATTGCTTCTCAATCTGGCCCAGTGCCGCAGCTAACGCCTTTTGCTTGTTCTCATCAATAGCCATGTTTGCTCCTTCGTTTTGCAATGCCGGTGTGACCCCACACTGCCACTGAATGTATGTTGTGCAGGAAATGCTGCTAATTATACTGTATGGTCATACAGTATCAAGACTAATTTTATAAAAATTCATCCAGCGCCGTTTGCAACGCAAAAATCGTTGCCTGCAGCCGCACCGCATCACGATCGCCGGTAAAGTGCATTTTACGCGCCAGCACGCGGCCAGAACGCTCGGCAAAACCAAACCAGACGGTACCGACAGGCTTTTCGGCACTGCCGCCATCAGGGCCGGCGATACCACTGACCGCCAGCGCCAGATCGGCCCTGGCGGCCTGCAGTGCGCCCTGTGCCATTTCACACACCACCGCCTCACTCACCGCACCGTGCGCCATCAAGGTCGTTTCCGCCACCCCCAACAGTTCATGCTTTGCCGCATTGCTATAGGTGACAAAACCGCGATCAAAATAGGCTGAACTCCCCGCAATGTCGGTAATGGCTTTGGCAATCCCGCCGCCGGTACAAGACTCTGCACAGGTGATCCACTGGCCACGGGCCAACAGTTTATGCCCAACGGCAATGCTGAGCTGACGCAGTGTACTCTCACTCATGATCACTCCTTTTGTGAATCAAGCTATGTGGGCCCGATAGTAGCATTTATCAAGCATCGCTGACGGCGTCATGGTGGAAATGCGCGGGGTTTCGCAGGTTGATGCCGTTTTAAGCGGCCGTTCAAACTGCTAGTATCGCAGGCAATGCCCAGATTGCTGCACGGCTTTTGCTATGGGGTTACAACACGCTGGCTTGTTCAGACATGAATTTAAACCATGAAAACAGGAAGGCCGAGTGAGAAAAACGTTAGGCGTATTCTTTCCGTTGTACACCACAACCCTACTGATGCTGCTAGGTTCAGGGTTACTCACCACTTACATCTCCCTGCGTCTTACCTCGATCAACATCAGCGGAACCTTGATTGGGGCCATTATCGCCGCCAATTATATTGGCCTGGTGATCGGCGGCAAAGTGGGGCACTTTCTGATCGCCCGTGTCGGCCATATCCGCGCCTATGTTTCCTGTGCCGGGATTATCACCGCAGCGGTACTTGGCCACGGCTTAACGGAGTACATCCCGCTCTGGGTGGTGCTGCGGCTGATTATCGGCCTGTGCATGATGTGTCAGTACATGGTGCTGGAAAGCTGGCTGAACGATCAGTCTGAATCCAATCAGCGCGGCAGAGTATTCGGTTTTTACATGGCGGCTTCATATCTCGGTATGTCGCTGGGACAGGTCGTCCTGATGCTGCAAAGCGATCTCGGCATCACCACACTGTTGCTGATCGCCCTGTGTTTTGCCCTGTGCCTGGTACCGATCGCCCTGACGACCCGCACCAATGCCCGCCATATGTCACCAGCCCCCATGGAACTGCGCTATTTTGTCAGGGCCATTCCCAAAGTGCTGGCCAGCACGCTGGTGATCGGCATGGTCGTAGGTTCTTTCTATGGTTTGGCACCGGTTTACGCCAGCCAGCAGGCCCTGACGACGCAGCAAACCGGCCTGTTTATGGCGATCGCCATCTTTGCCGGGCTGGTGGCACAGTTCCCGCTGAGCTGGCTGTCCGATCGTTACAACCGCACTCTGCTAATGCAAATTAATGCGATCCTGTTGATTATCGCCTCGCTGCCTTTGGCGCTGTTGCCGCATATCGGTTTCCCATTCCTGCTGGCGGTGGGTTTTATCGTCAGTATGCTGCAATTCACGCTGTATCCGCTGGCAGTGGCGCTGGCTAACGATCTGATTGCACCGGAACGCCGCGTCTCGCTGGCAGCCTGTTTACTGATGGCGTTTGGCGTGGGGGCCAGTATCGGCCCGCTGGCCGTCGGCGCACTGATCCAGCCACTGGGGGGGAATATTCTGTATGCGTTTTTTGCACTCTGTGGAGTGCTGATTGTTGCCTGCAGCAGAACGGTGAAGGAAGATAAATCGCAGTTTGTACCGGATGCGCCCGTGCCCCATATTGCCATACCGGACAGCCTGACCAGTTCCCCCCTTTCGCCGGCGTTGAATCCAACGTTTGATGAGCAGATTATTCACGACACCATGCCCGCGCCGGAAGCGGCCCCCGATCAGGTTGCAGAATCACCAGAGATGGAAACCTCGCACCCTACGCAAGGCGCGGATCCTGAAGAAGAGACCGGGTTAAAAAAAGCCTATACCATGCTGTAAACGCCGAGAGATTGAGCCATTGCTGACCCAATCTCTCATCCAACCGGCATCTCCTCGGTGCCGGTTTCTGGCAATCACTGCCCGCGTCGCGCCCTGCCGACCGCTTCACCCAACTGCCAAACCGCCATAGCGTAGTGCACGCTGTGGTTGTAGCGGGTGATCGTGTAGAAATTGGGTAGCCCGTACCAATACTGATAGCGGTTGCCCATATCCAGGCGCAGCAGGCTGGCTTGCTGATAACCTGCCAATGAGCCTTGCGGCGTTAAACCTGCCGCAGCCAGCGAACTGATGGCGTAGTTGGTTTTAAACCCCGTTTCCAGACCGGGTGCCTGGCCATTGGCCGGGATCGCGACGGTGGCTCCCCGGGTCCAGCCATGGGCTTTAAAATAGTTGGCAACGCTGCCGATGGCATCAACCGGATCCCACAGGTTGACGTGGCCATCACCATTAAAATCAACCGCGTAGTTTTTAAATGATGAAGGCATAAACTGGCCGTATCCCATGGCACCGGCGTAAGAACCGCGCAGTGACAATGGATCATCACCTTCCGCGCGAGCCATCAGCAGGAACGTTTCCAATTCACCGCTAAAGAATTCTGCACGGCGCGGATACTCAAACGACAGCGTCGCTAAAGCATCAATGATGCGCGTTTTGCCCATCACCCGGCCCCAGCGGGTTTCTACCCCGATAATGCCAACAATGATCTCTGGCGGCACCCCATAAACCTGCCAGGCACGCTGCAACGCTTCGTCATACTTATTCCAGAACGCCACACCGTTTTGCACATTGTCGGGGGTAAGGAACTTGCTGCGATAACGGATCCAGGCCCCATTCGGGGTTGATGAAGGCTTGCCCGCCGGTGCCTGTTTATCCATCAGGCGCACCACCCAATCCAACCGTTGCGCCTGCGCCAGTACGTCATGCAATTGCTGGCGTTCAAAGCCGTGCTCTTGCGCCATTTTATCGATAAAGCGAGCCGTTGCCGGGTTATCGGCAAAATCTCCGCTCAGCGGATGGATAGCATGTTCTGGCTCAAGCTGAAAACCACTCTGAAGCAGGTTGGCCTGAGGAACAGCTTGTTCTGTGGGGGCAGGCTCACTGCTGCAAGCCGCAAGGAAAGGGAGCAACGGTAAAAGGGTGACCAAGTGGCGCATCGGATATCCATATAGCCGGGCAATTAAGAGTGGTTGCTATGTTAAGACATTGTCCGGTGTGAACAAACAGGAATATGGCACATATTCACTTGCCCGATAACGGCAAAATACCCCAACGAAAAGTGAGGGGGCATATACACTTATAATGCTTACGTCTCTGCAGGTGAGATCGGCCTAACCACAAAATGCCAAGCCGCCGTCCTGACCTGGTTGTATTGGTGTAAATCCATAGCCGCAGTGTTGTACTAGTGAATAACAAAGAGGAATAACGTTATGAGTAAGCTTCCCGCCAAAGAACCCGCGCGCCGGGCTCTATTAAAGCGCACCGCCGCCCTTTCCGTGCTTGCCGTGACCGGTATTGCCGGTTTTACCGCACCTTCCGTTGCTTTTGCTGCGGCAATGACCAAAGAACAGCGCGATAAAATGACGCCGGATGACATCATCGCAAGCTTTAAACAAGGCAACATGAGATTCCGCGAAGGCAAGATGCAGCAACACGACTATGTGGCTCAGAAACAGGCCAGCCAACACGGGCAATTCCCGGCAGCGGTTATTTTAAGCTGCATTGACTCGCGTGCTCCGGCAGAGATCCTGCTGGATGTCGGCATTGGTGAAACCTTTAACGCCCGCGTTGCGGGTAACATCCAGAACGACGATATTCTGGGCAGTATGGAGTTCGCCTGTGCCGTTGCCGGTGCCAAAGTGGTGCTGGTGATGGGGCATACGGCCTGCGGTGCGGTCAAGGGAGCCATTGATAATGCCGAACTGGGCAACCTGACCGGGCTACTCAACAAGATCAAACCTGCTATCGACAAAACCGTGTATTCAGGAGATCGTTCCGGTAAAAATGATGCCTTTGTGGATGCGGTAGCCAAGACCAACGTTGCCATGACGATCGACGATATCCGTAAAAACAGCCCAGTACTGAAAAAACTGGAAGAAGAAGGGAAGATCAAAATCGTCGGCAGTATGTATCACCTGGCTGGCGGTAAAGTAGAGTTTCTCTCCTGATCTTGATGGTTAGATAACATGGGCGCAGCGGCTGAACTCGGCCGCTGTGCCTGATTTTCATCACATTTCCCCTCCAAAAGGTTATTTCTGCAGCTTGGCCAACAACGTTTTGCGGGTAATGCCCAGCTGCTTCGCGGCCTCGGTTTTGTTGCCAGCGGTTTTTTTCAACGCGGCGAGGATCGCATTTTTCTCCACCAGTTCCAGCGGTTGAATAGAGTTTTCCAAACCACTCTCATGCTGTTCATCAGCAAGCGAACTCATGCTCAACGGCAGATCTTTTTCACTGATAAAATCGCCGGTCAGCAGAATAACGCCACGTTCGACGGTATTTTCCAGCTCACGCACGTTGCCAGGCCAGTGATATTTCAGCAGCATATCCATCGCCTGCGGCGTAAAACCTTTGACCGACTTGCGGTTACGTTCGGCAAACTTTTCCAGGAAGTGCATCGCCAATAACGGGATATCTTCGCGGCGTTCACGCAGCGCTGGGCTGTCTACCGTTACCACGTTTAAGCGATAGTAAAGATCCTGGCGGAACCTGCCCGCCTCCACTTCGGCCAGCAGATCCCGATTAGTGGCCGCAATCAACCGCACATCCACAGACAAGGTTTGGTTGCTACCTACGCGCTGAATTTCCCGCTCCTGAATCGCCCGCAGTAATTTCGCCTGCATCAGCGGTGAAACTTCACCAATCTCATCCAGAAACAGCGTGCCTTGATTCGCCTCCATAAAACGCCCTTCGCGGCGCTTGTCGGCGCCGGTAAACGCCCCTTTTTCGTGGCCAAACAGCTCGGACTCCAGCAATGACTCACTCAACGCCGCGCAGTTAATGCTCACCAATGGCCGCTCCTTACGCTGGCTGTTGGCATGTACAGCCCGAGCAATCAACTCTTTGCCCGTGCCCGACTCACCACAGATCAACACCGTCGCTTCCGAAGGCGCGATCATGGCGATCATCTCCATCAGGCGGCGCATCGGCGCACTGCGGCCAATCATGTTACGGTTATCCGCCAACAGCTGTTGCTTGAGGGTTTTATTCTCAGACTTCAGAGAGGTATGCTCCAGCGCCCGTTCGAGGGTAAGCTGTAATATGTCGAAATCCAACGGTTTGGTCAGGTAATCATAAGCCCCCGATTTTATCGCCTCAACCGCCGACTCAACGTTCGAGTAAGCGGTCATAATCAGGATCGGAATCGCCGGATTGTAGGTTTTGATCGCCTTGAGCGCTTCAATGCCATCCATTTCTGCCATGCGGACATCGGTCAGAATCAGGTCAAACGGCACGCTCCTGGCCTGCTCAACCGCCGCCAAACCGTTGTGTGCCAGCGTGACCCGATACCCCCACCCTTTCATCAGGGCCTGCAGAATGGTGCAATGACTCAGATCGTCATCGACCACCAAAATATGCGCGCTAGGCGTCACCATGTTCAGGAGCCTCCGGTTTTTTCTGTCGCACTGGAATCGCCAGCGTAAAACGGGTGCCCGACGGCACATGGCTGGCGACGGAGATGCTACCTTGATGTTCCTCAATCACTTTCTGCACGATGGTCAGCCCCAGGCCAGTCCCCGTGGCTTTGGTGGTGAAGTACGGGTTAAAAATCTTCGCCAGATCGTCTGGATTGATGCCTTTACCGGAATCTGTAACGTTGATGCCTAACCGCTCTTCCCCCACCAGCTCAACGCGGACAGCGAGCGAGCCGTCGGCACCGATCGCCTGAATGGCATTCAGATAGAGATTCAGCAATGCCTGAGTGAGGCGATCCGGATCGATTTCAACCAGCGGCAAGGCGTTATCGCGGCAATAGTGGATAGTGACGTTTTTACTCTCCGCATCCTGGCGAATCAGATGCAGCGAGTGCTCGATCACGTCGTTGATATCCACCTGCTGCAGCCGCAAATCCACCGGGCGCACCAAGGCCAGCAATTCGCTAATCACGCGATTCAGGCGATCAACCTCCTTCGCCATCACCTTAGCCAACGCCTGCTCTTCGCTGCCCTGTGGCGAACGCCCTTCAAAATATTTGGCAAACCCTTTGATCGACGAGAGCGGATTGCGGATTTCATGCGCCAGGCCCGCAGCCAGATCCCCAATAGCCGCCAGTTTTTCTTTCCGGCGGATTTCATCTTGCAGTTGACGGCGGGAGCGCCGGTAGCGCCGCGCCCAGAACAATGCCAGCAGGCTGGTCAAAGCGAGCAACAGCAGAATGAACAGTAAGATTGACGTGTTACGGATTTCTTTCGCCTGAGCGGCGTCCAGCGCCAAGGTGTCGAAAGCCACAAAGATGAGGGTTTGTTCTTCGTCCTGGTTATCGAGCGCTGGCGTCTCTGCCGCGCGATGCATATTCATCATATGGCCGCCGTGGCCATTCCCACGTTTCAATGGCTTAAAAAAACGATAAGCTTCAAAGGCATTATGGCGGTTATGTTGTTGATCAACAAAAGAAGTCATATGCCACTGCTCTGCGCCCGTTGCTTGCAACGCCTCTATCTGTTGTGCGGTATACAACTGGCTGCCAACCCGCATCGGATCGCTATGAGCCAGGATCTTGCCTGAACGATCGGTTATCGCGAGATACAGCACCCCCGGTTGGTAAGCCATCTCCTCCAGCAGGATCTGGCGCTGATCCTGACGCCAGCGCATGCCCATACTGGTACGGGCACCGGATTCAAACGAACGGATCAGCACCGCACTTTTGTCACGCAGGCTCTGGATCTCAACCTCTCGCCCGCTCTGCAAATCCTTTATCGCCAGCGTGATGATGATACCGATCAACAGCAGCACCGGGCCAATAACGAGCCAGGCGAGTAACACCGAAGATAAGCCCGGTTTTTCTTTAAGTTCCGTCGTCATTAGCATCCTCTTCACTCTGGCTTGCGCTAGCGTGCGGGTAATTATTACTCACACTATCAGTCCTGCGAGTAAAAATAACCCACTTTTTGTCGGGGTCTCGGCAAGCCCGTAGCCCCACTCTGCCTGTATCATTTTTTATTCCTGCCGCTGCATTAGCCCTATTCAAAGCCTGTACTCCCTTCCTGACGCGCCTTGGCGGATTAAACGGCCATCAATAACGATCGTTGATTCATTCAATTACCGTGCCAATCTGATCATGGCACGCCTGTTGCACTAACAGGTTGGAACACCTGGCGATATTTCATCTATTGGTATCAGACATAAGGAAATTAATCATGACGCTGAACAAAGCTACCATTGCAGCCATCTTCTCCCTTGCCGCACTGGCGGGTTTCAGTCATCTTGCCATGGCGCAAAACGGTATGAATGGGCGGGGTATGGGCTATCAGCAAGGCTATATGAGCAGCCTGACACCAGAACAGCAGGCAACCAGTCAGAAGGCTTTCGCGGCATTCCAACTTAAAACGGCCGATTTGCGGCAGCAGATGATGTCGAAGCAATACGAGTACCAGGCGTTGTTAACCAGCAAACCACTTGATGAGCAAAAGGCTCTGGCGATAAGCAAAGAGATTTCCGCGTTACGTGACAATCTCTACCAACAGCGCGTTGAACTGGACATGCAGTTGGCAAAAGCGGGCGTACCGGCCATGGGGCACCGCATGGGAATGGGGGGAGCAGGCATGCATGGTGGCCGTGGATGCCGTTAAGCGTCGGCCTGCTGGCAAGCAGCCTGATTTGATGGCAACTTCTTACTTTTATTGCCTTTAAAACGCTGCGGAGAGAACGTCCACTGCGGTTCTCTCCTTGCACACCTCCCCCGGTCTCTTTCTGGGCGTAAGCCATTAGAAACTCAACGCTTTGATTTAAATGTAAAATAGCAAAATGCACCGCTTATCTGAGACATCAGCTGGGCTTTCCGCCATAATTTTTCTCATCGCTACCTGAATAAAATCAAGTTCATGCCATACTTCAAACTACGAGACTGTTGGTTTCGTCGCTGATTTACACTCACTAGACACATTTTTGGGGTTTATATGACTAAAACAATCATTGCTATTACTGTTATGGTCGCAGCCCTTAGTGGTTGTGCCGCTAATAACACCTCCTCCGGCGATACTTTTACTGCCGCGCAGGCCAGACAGGTCCAGACTGTCACCTACGGAACCTTGGTGTCAGTGCGACCGGTAACTATTCAGGGTGGTGATGGTAATAATGTCGCGGGTGCCGTTGGTGGGGCCGTGGTAGGCGGTTTATTGGGCAATACCGTTGGCGGTGGCCGTGGACGGAATCTGGCAACGGGCGCGGGAGCCGTTGGTGGAGCCGTAGTCGGCCAGAACGTACAGAGCGCAATGAATCGCAGCAACGGTGTAGAGCTTGAAGTTCGTCGTGACGACGGTACGAATATCATTGTGGTTCAGGCACAGGGAAGCTCGCAGTTCCATCCGGGACAACGCGTTGCTATTGCCACCAACGGCCGCACCGTCACCGTATCACCGCGCTAAGCGTTGTTTAAAACGTTATCCCTTTGTTTAGGCCGTTCATTGCAGAATGGCTTATCAAAGAGATAGCGTATACTAAAAAAATTAATACACTTTTCGGGATGATAGCGAGTTTTCCGGCTCGGTTATTACAATAAAAAACGGAGTTAAGGTCTATGTTTATCAAATGGGTTAAACGTCTTGTACTGATGGTATTGCTTTTAACCATCGGCGCACTGATTGGGCGTATTTATTACACTCAACAAGGTCCGGCACTGCAGCTTTGGCATACTTTTGTCCCTCATGAAATGCGTGCCGATGCGATCGATAAAGCCAGTTGGGCTGACTATTTGAAAGCAGAAAATGCGATTTTCGAAGAAGTTCGGCTGAACGTTACCGATAAGCTAGACAGCAGCGCCCAAACGCCGTTGAACCGCTACTATGCCGGAAGCCCTATCTATCCCGAAAAATTCCCCACCGATTGGAATCGTTCATACGTGATGATGCCAGAAGGCAAACCGAAAGGTGCCGTGGTATTGTTACATGGATTGACCGATACCCCTTACAGCCTGAGGCACATTGCAGATAATTATCGCCAACAAGGCTATGTTGCAGTCGGTATTCGCTTGCCCGCACACGGAACCGTTCCGGGCGCATTGACCAGTGTTGAATGGCAGGATTGGCTGGCCGCAACCCGCCTGGCGGTGCGTGAAGCCAAAAGCCTCGCTGGCAATGACGTGCCTTTGCACATCGTCGGTTTCTCAAACGGTGGCGCATTGGCGATGAAGTACACGCTGGATACGCTGGATGATGCCACATTGGCAAAACCTCAGCGCGTGGTGCTGATTTCCCCAATGATTGGCGTGACCAGCTTTGCCCGTTTTGCCGGCATTGCCGGCTGGCCTGCCATCTTCCCGGCGTTTGCCAAGGCGGCCTGGTTGGGCATCGTACCCGAGTTCAACCCGTTCAAATACAACTCATTCCCGGTTAACGCGGCACGCCAGTCTTTCCAGTTGACGCAGGAATTGCAAAAGCAGATCGCGAGTGATTCACGTAACAATAAGATGACGGAGTTACCGCCGATTCTGACCTTCCAGTCAGTGATGGATTCAACGGTCAGCACCCGGGCGGTGATTACGGCGCTGTATAATCATCTGCCTGCTAACGGCAGTGAAGTCGTGCTGTTCGATTTAAATCAGGCGGTTGCGTTTGGGCCATTGCTCAGAACGTCTTCCTATACCGCGCTGCCTAGGTTGTTACCAGCACCGCCGCGTAACTACAAAGCGACCATCGTCACTAACGTGACACCGGAAACCACCGATACCGAGGCGCGTACCACCGCAGCCGGGCAAACCGCAGAAACCACCGAAAAGCTGGGGATCACCTACTTGCCGGATATCTTCTCACTGTCGCACGTTGCGTTACCCTTCCCGTTGAGCGATTCACTGTACGGGCGTTATCCTGATCCGCGTAATCAGTACGGTATCAGCCTGGGAACCTTCGCCGCACGCGGTGAACGGGCCGTGCTGGTGGTGGGGCTGGATTCGCTGATGCGTTTATCTTCAAACCCGTTCTTCCCGTACATGCTCAAACGCATTGATGACAATATCGGGATACAGCCGAAATAAAGCAGGCCTTGTCATGGCTGGTGCGTAAACACC
The DNA here is from genome assembly GCF_037199905.1 of Serratia sp. MMO-28. Taxonomy (NCBI): domain Bacteria; kingdom Pseudomonadati; phylum Pseudomonadota; class Gammaproteobacteria; order Enterobacterales; family Yersiniaceae; genus Serratia; species Serratia sp. MMO-28. The sequence goes on along the minus strand of NZ_JBBCVB010000001.1, from coordinate 163,818 downwards.
ACCAGCCATGATTGTTTATTATCGTTTGCTGTTTATTACCTGATAACGCACAGGATGGTTCAACCTCTCTATCACATTGTCTTCAATGGCACGGTTTAACCAACTGCTAAGCTGAGACTTATGAAGGGATGTACTCCGCAATAATTCATCCAGAGTGACGGGCATTGCCGCCAATCGGCGAAGTTCACTGACAAATATTGGGTAGAAATCGACAGGTTCGACGGATGCTCCAACCTTATTAGCCGGCTTACTTTCGGCCAACGTTTGTGATGCGCCAGGCTCCCATATTGCTTCCGGCTCCCTCAGCGCAAAATCGAACAAAGCGGGTTGAGCCTCCGAAGAGAACAAATCAGCCTGTTCTGCTTTATCTCGGTATGATCCAACGTTATCTGTCAGCAACAAATCAGAGACTTTAAAAACCTCTATGTTCGCATCACACCAACGGCCCCCCTTGCCGACCAACTCACTGTTTGCTGCACTTTTATCTTCCGTAGGCTTGACCCATAGCGGCACCCAGCCTTTCTTGAGGTTTTCTTGCGCACCGTTGAGAGTGCCGCCTTTTTGCCCCGCGTGGATCACCAGAGAACAGTCGGCCAGGCAATAGATATATTTGTTTCTTGCCATAGCGTTACCAGCGCTGAATCCGGCTTCTGGATAAAAAGGTGAAACCAGAACCACATTCCCTTCCATCAACCCATGACGCCATTTGGCACTGGTCGCCGTTTTCAGCAGACTATCAGCCATCACGCCAACGACCGTTCCACCATTGTGCATAGCTCCCAACATAGCAGCCTCATCCACGCCGCGGGCTCCGCCAGAGACGATAGCAGCGCCCTCCGTTGCTGCTTTAAAGCCCACCTGTTCGGCATAAGACAAATCGCTGATATTGGCGTTACGCGAGCCAACCACGGCCACCCCCCCAGCATTCAGTAACGCCTGGTTGCCACAACCAAACAGCACAGGAGGTGAATCTGTTTTCAGACGCTGTTTGAGTCTCCTGGGATATTCGGGGTCAGAACGGGTCACTACCCAAAGCCCTGCACGTTGCCACTTTTCAACAGCCAAGGCCAAGCTATGACCACGATTCAATAACTGTACAATGCGTTCAATGCTGATACGTGGGTCATGCCAGCCACTCAAAAGAGAATGTGGTTCAGATACCAATAAATCCGCGGGCATCCTGGACTTTTCCTTCAGCCATAAAGCAAAACGCCCCCATTCCGCATTGGTTAAAGGTTTAACATCTTCACTGTTTGCTTTCGTAAACAAGCTGGTTAACAGCAGTGTGGCTTGCGCGGTTAGCGATAAATTCATGAGTCTTTTACCGAAGAGGAAGCGAGTGCAACAGGGTAAACCAGGCCGCTACCGGCTTGTTGCAACAGAGCCGCGATGACTGCCAATGTCCATCCGGAATCTACAATATCATCAACAAGTAACATAGGTGTATTGGGTATCGGTTGGTGGATAGAAAATGCGCCATCCAGATTACGACATTGATGAAAGCGGTTTTGCTGGGATTTTTGCGGCTGATTGTTCTTTACTTTGCCCACGGCATCAATGAAAGGCAATCCTAGCCGAACGGCCAACCGGTAAGCAAAGTCTGTCACTAATTCAGGGTGATTGCGCGAAGGTACACAACATACCCATTGCGGGGCGGGGTTTGGTAACCAGCGCTGCTGGATCATCTCTACCAACGATTCGACCAGTTCATCACCGAAACGGCCGGCATACTTATGTTCAACAACAATACGTCCCCACCCCGCATCTCCCCAGCGTGATAATACTCGGCCCTCCTGAGCCCGCAGATTCTGGGGCAGGTTAGCCCTGAAACCGTACTCCACGAAGGCATTGGCCGCCACTTGCGCTTTCGGCTGTATAACCATTTCCGCACGCTTGAGAAAGGCGGCTGCCTGATGGGCAAGTTCTGGATCGACTCGCTGGTTCACTACAGGCTGGCCAACACAAGAGGCACACTTACCACAAGGGGCTGGATCGTTATCATCCAACGCACGGCGTAAGAAAGTCATTTTGCAGCTTGTATCCGTAAGATAGGCTTCTACTTCAGCCCATTCTTGCTCACGCTGATGGGTAAGGTGCGCAATACGGGCATGATCAATCTCATAATGTACAGGCGTTCTGCGCCACTGATTATCAACTTTAATCACGGGGCCCGGGCTTTCCACACTGAGTAGCTTCAACACTTTTTCTATTTGCCCATAACGCAGGTTAGTTTGCTCTTCAATGGCTCTCATTGACAGGCCATCACTCCTCGTTAATACCTGTAAAATCTCATACACCTGCGTTTCAGAAGGGAATGCCGAGCCCCTGAAGAATTCGTGGATATTTTGATCCTCCCTCCCAGACATCAGCACGCCAACTGCATGGGCTATACCACGCCCGGCACGCCCAACCTGTTGGTAATAAGCAACTATCGAGCCCGGTGCCTGGTAGTGAATCACAAAGCTGAGATCGGGCTTGTCGTACCCCATCCCCAAAGCGCTGGTTGCCACCAGGACCTTGAGCTGATTGGTTAGCAACAAGGTTTCCAGATGCTGGCGATAGACATTGCTGCTTTCAAACCCTGCGGCCTGAATACTGCCATGATAGGCTTTGGCATCAATTCCCTTGGCGTTCAGCCAATCAGCTACCTGCTCTGCATCACGCACCGTGAGTGTGTAGACAATACCGGTACCTGGCAAGTTTGGGATCACCTGAGCCAGCCACGCCAAACGGGAAGCCTGATCGGGTAGAATAAGCGTTTGCAGCGCCAGGCTTTCTCTGGTTAACGAACCTCTCTGGATTTGGAGATTACCCAACTGAGCCTGAATATCGGCGATCACGCGGTTATTAGCCGTTGCCGTAGTACCTAGCACCGGAGTATTGGCAGGCAACTGACGCAAAATGTTCACGATACGTCGATAGTCAGGGCGGAAATCATGGCCCCAGTCAGAGATACAGTGTGCTTCGTCGATAACCATCAGGGCAATGCGATCGGCAATGGGCTGCAATACTGTTTCAATAAAATGGTCATTAGCCAAGCGCTCAGGTGAAATCAACAAGCAATCAATTTGGCTATTCAGAACTCGCCGAGTGACCGCTTCCCAATCCGTTGTGTTGGTAGAGTTCATGGTCTCTGCAACAATGCCCAAGCGGCGGGCAGATTCAATCTGGTTACGCATCAAAGCCAGCAAGGGAGAAACGATGATGGTTGGCCCCATACCACGGTCGCGAAAGACTCTGGTACTGATAAAATAAACGGAACTTTTCCCCCAGCCGGTTCGCTGCACGACCAACAATTTTTGTCGTTGGTTTACCAAGGTATCAATCGCCTCCCATTGGCCATCGCGGAACTGAGCTGTAGGCTCGGCCAGAGCGGTTTGTAAAAGCTTCTGGGCTTGCTCTCTGTTCATCTCCTCCTCCTTGGTTTACACGACTTTCGTATGGATAAAAGCCAGTTGCAGGCTTGAACGAGCTTATAGCGTAAAGGTTTTGCTACACCAGGAAAGTTTAACACCGCAGTATTTTATAGTGAGCCACTAAGCAAATCACGATACCATCGTAACCGCTGTTCACCATTCAATGCGCGCGGTATCGCAACGTTACGGTGGCTGGTGCCTGTGGCTTCCGGTTCGTGTCTAACCGTCTTTGCTCCCCTTCCTACAGCGTAATGGCCCCTTAATTTCTGCGCAGCTTGAGCTCTTGCAACCTTACTCCAACCGTTACAAACGAAGTTTGCGAGACGTTTCCAGTTTTTACCTGTGACAGTTTATTGAGCGCTGGGCTAGTATAACGCTGGAAAGAGGCATCAATCCCCATACAGGCTTTGGCTCATACCGATAGCAGTTCGGTTTTTTTATCCGCAGGCGTCATCATCTTGATGCCTTTGGGATCACAAAGGTTTGCCAGCCGGTTTGCCCGTCATATATGCTCCGCTTTATGACCAACTGATTGATTTAATTATGCTGACTCCTATTTTCAGCTCCACACGTGAGATGCAGTGTTTTTTCATGAGACAACGTGATACCCAATGATGACAATCAAATCACAATCAATTTTAAATTCAATGGATTGGAAACGGTAACCTTATGACGAGCACCGAAAGTTTCGATTCACACACCCCAATGATGCAGCAGTATCTTCGCCTGAAGGCACAGCATCCAGAGATCCTGCTGTTCTACCGGATGGGTGACTTCTATGAACTGTTTTATGACGATGCTAAGCGCGCATCCCAGTTGCTGGATATCTCACTCACCAAACGTGGCGCATCAGCAGGTGAGCCTATTCCAATGGCGGGCGTTCCTCACCACGCGGTGGAAAACTATCTCGCCAAACTGATACAACTGGGTGAATCAGCAGCGATTTGCGAACAGATTGGCGACCCAGCCACCAGTAAAGGCCCGGTGGAACGTAAAGTCGTCCGCATTGTCACCCCGGGCACCATCACCGATGAAGCCTTGCTGCAGGAAAGGCAGGACAACCTGCTGGCTGCCATCTGGCAAGATGCTCGCGGTTTTGGTTACGCTACTCTGGATATCAGCTCTGGCCGCTTCCGCGTTGCCGAGCCAGAAGATCTCGAAACCATGGCAGCCGAACTGCAGCGCACCAACCCGGCAGAGCTTCTCTATCCAGAAAGTTTCGAGCAGATGGCGCTGATCGAACAGCGCCACGGCCTGCGCCGCCGCCCGCTGTGGGAGTTTGAGCTGGAAACCGCCCGCCAGCAGCTGAACTTGCAATTCGGTACCCGCGATCTCACCGGTTTTGGCGTTGAAAAGGCACATCTGGCCCTGCGGGCTGCAGGTTGCCTGCTGCAATATGTCAAAGACACCCAGCGTACCTCGCTGCCGCATATCCGCGGGATCACCATGGAACGCCAGCAGGACGGTATCATCATGGATGCGGCCACCCGTCGCAATCTGGAGATCACGCAAAGCCTGTCCGGTGGCAGCGAAAACACGCTGGCAGCGATCCTTGATCGTACTGTCACACCGATGGGCAGCCGGATGCTGAAACGTTGGTTGCACATGCCGACCCGCGACGTCAACGTGCTGAATAACCGCCAGCAGGCTATCGCTTCATTGCAGGAGTTGAGTAACGATCTGCAGCAGCCACTACGCCAGGTCGGCGATCTGGAGCGTATTTTGGCACGCTTGGCTCTGCGTACCGCTCGCCCTCGCGATCTGGCACGTATGCGCCACGCTTTCCAACAATTGCCGGAGATCCGTGCATTGCTGGAAAACACCGTAACGCCGCACGTGCAGAAACTGCTGTCGCAGGTCGGGCAATTTGATGAATTACAGGCATTGCTGGAACGCGCCGTCGTTGAAACACCGCCGGTGCTGGTACGCGACGGCGGCGTCATCGCCCCCGGTTATAACGAAGAACTGGATGAATGGCGAGCGATGGCCGACGGCGCGAGTGACTATCTGGATCGCCTTGAGATCCGTGAGCGTGAAAAACTCGGTTTGGATACGCTGAAAGTGGGCTTCAACGGTGTGCATGGTTACTACATTCAGGTCAGCCGTGGGCAAAGCCACCTGGTGCCGATCCATTATGTACGCCGCCAAACGCTGAAAAATGCCGAACGCTATATCATTCCTGAACTGAAAGAGTACGAAGATAAGGTGCTAACCTCGAAAGGGAAAGCGCTGGCGATCGAAAAAGGGCTGTATGACGAATTGTTCGATCTGCTGTTGCCACATCTTGAAGAACTACAACAAAGCGCCGGAGCCTTGGCGGAGCTGGATGTGTTGGCCAACCTGGCTGAACGGGCTGAAACGCTGAACTACGCCTGCCCAACCATAAGTGAACAAGCGGGTATTCGCATCACCGAAGGCCGTCACCCGGTCGTGGAGCAGGTGCTGAGTGAACCTTTCATCGCCAACCCGGTTTCACTGTCGCCACAGCGGCGTATGCTGATCATTACTGGCCCCAATATGGGGGGTAAAAGTACCTATATGCGCCAAACGGCGCTGATTGTGTTGATGGCGCATATTGGTAGCTTCGTTCCCGCCGCAAAAGCCACCATTGGCCCGGTGGATCGCATCTTTACCCGCGTGGGTGCCGCAGACGATCTGGCTTCCGGCCGTTCTACCTTTATGGTGGAAATGACCGAAACCGCCAATATTCTGCATAACGCTACAGAAAACAGCTTGGTGTTGATGGATGAGATTGGCCGAGGCACCTCGACTTATGATGGATTGTCTCTTGCCTGGGCCTGTGCCGAAAATCTGGCTAACCGAATCAAGGCCATGACATTGTTCGCCACACATTACTTCGAACTCACCACCCTGCCAGAGAAAATGGCGGGCGTGGTCAACGTGCATCTGGATGCGCTGGAACACGGCGATACTATCGCCTTCATGCACAGCGTGCAGGATGGCGCAGCCAGTAAGAGTTACGGGCTGGCGGTTGCCGCACTGGCCGGGGTACCGCGTGATGTGATCAAACAAGCTCGCCAAAAGTTACGTGAGTTGGAAAGCCTCTCGAGCCAAACCGCTGCCGGTACGGTGGATGCAACCCAGATGACGTTGCTCAATGAAGAGGTTTCGCCCGCCGTAGAAGCCTTAGAGACACTGGATCCAGACTCCCTGTCACCACGCCAGGCGTTGGAATGGATCTACCGGCTAAAAAGCCTGGTTTGAACCCGCTGATATTACAGGCATAAAAAAACGGTGAGCACAGTGCTCACCGTTTTCATTCAAAAATCAAACACGCTTATTCGCGGAACAGAGCTTCAATGCTCAGGCCTTGCGTTTGCAGAATTTCACGCAGACGGCGCAAGCCTTCAACCTGAATTTGGCGAACACGTTCACGTGTCAAACCAATCTCACGGCCCACGTCTTCCAGCGTTGCCGCTTCATAGCCCAGCAGACCAAAACGGCGAGCCAACACTTCACGCTGCTTGGCGTTCAACTCGAACAGCCATTTAACGATGCTCTGTTTCATATCATCGTCTTGCGTGGTGTCTTCCGGCCCGTTGTCTTTCTCATCAGCCAGAATATCCAACAGCGCTTTCTCAGAATCACCGCCCAACGGCGTATCAACAGAAGTGATACGTTCGTTCAGGCGCAGCATCCGGCTGACATCATCAACCGGTTTGTCGAGTTGCTCCGCAATCTCTTCAGCGCTTGGTTCGTGATCCAGTTTGTGAGAAAGCTCACGCGCGGTACGCAAATAAACATTCAGTTCTTTAACAATATGGATCGGCAAACGGATAGTACGGGTTTGATTCATAATCGCCCGTTCGATCGTCTGGCGGATCCACCAGGTCGCATAAGTAGAGAAGCGGAAACCGCGTTCTGGATCAAATTTTTCGACCGCACGGATCAGACCAAGGTTACCCTCTTCGATCAGATCGAGCAGCGCCAGGCCGCGATTGCTGTAACGGCGGGCAATTTTCACCACCAGCCGCAGGTTGCTCTCTATCATGCGGCGGCGAGACGATACGTCTCCGCGCAATGCACGCCGCGCAAAATAAACCTCTTCCTCTGCAGTCAGCAGAGGGGAATAACCGATTTCGCCCAGGTAGAGCTGCGTCGCATCCAATACGCGTTGGGTAACACCTTGAGACAAGAGCTCGTCTTCTGCCAAATCATTCTCACTGGCCTCTTCCTCTACCAGTGCTTTTTCGTCGAATGACTCAACCTCCGTGGCATTCTCATCGAAATCTGCATCATCATGTAACTCGTTAACTTTCAGCGTATTTTGGCTCATAAGCGGCTCCTACCCGTGATACCGCGAGCAGAATACAACGCATTCTGCCCAATCTATCGCTGCGGAAGATAACGCAGCGGGTTTACGGATTTCCCCTTGTAACGAATTTCAAAATGCAAACGTACTGAACTGGTTCCGGTGCTTCCCATCGTTGCTATTTTTTGCCCCGCCTTGACCTCTTGTTGTTCCCGGACCAGCATTGTGTCGTTATGGGCGTAGGCGCTCAGGTAATCATCATTGTGTTTGATGATGATTAGATTACCGTAACCCCGTAAAGCGTTGCCTGCATAAACTACCCGACCATCGGCGGTAGCAAAGATAGGCTGCCCACGGGTGCCAGCGATATCGATACCTTTATTCCCACCTTCCGATGAAGAGAAGCTATCAATAACCTTACCGTCAGTTGGCCATCTCCAGCTACTCACTGGAGCGCTATTATTGACGGTACTGCTCACCGAAGGTGTCGCAGTTGGCGCGGTAACAGGAGCGCTGGCGGAACCTGCCACGACCGCTCCTGACGCAGGTAACATCTTACCTACATTCTGTTTACCCGAGTTACCAGAATACGCGTTAGTTGATTGAGAATCAACCGTTGCAGTTTGTATCTGAGAGCTGGATGGTGGCTTCGGTATACCGCCTTTCGTCGCGTCGGTCGCCGCCAGCATTCCGCCGCTGCCATTGGCAGAACCATTGCCAAGTTGGATAGTTTGGCCCACTTCCAGATTGTATGGTTGAGGGATATTATTACGCTGCGCCAGGTCACGGAAATCGTTCCCAGTGATCCAGGCAATATAGAACAACGTGTCGCCGCGCTTAACGGTATAAGAGCTACCGCTATAGCTTCCTTTAGGTATGGCATTGTAACTACGGTTGTAAACAATGCGCCCCTTAGAAGACGAGGTACTACCCGCATTACCTGATACAGCAGCGCCATCATCACCTACGCTGCTGATAGGTGCCGAGGTGGAATTATTATTCGAACAACCTGCCAACCACAAACTTAACATCGTACACACCGCAACTCGGCGCAAAGTAATCATTGGGCTTCCCGTGCTCATGCTTCCCCCATGACAGCAATATCAGTGATATATCCAAAAAAATATCCTTTACATCGTAGCTGAGCTTGAGCGTTTTCTCAGCGTCCACAACGAAAGGTTCCCTCGGCCGATCCCTGAACACCAGACGATCTTTCGCCGGGGAGGCAAAAAAGCAGCACCGCCAATGCTCAGCGCATTGGCACTGCCACCGCATAAGACAACAACACAGAAAAACAATTGTATTGAAAATTAATATTATCGAAACGCTAAAACCTTAACCGGACATTATGAAAGTGCAACAGATTTCTTACTGGGCGACAAACTCTTCGCGCTAAGCCAGTTCACCTTTCACCAGTGGAACAAACCTCACGGCCTCTACGGCATCGATAGAAAACTCATTGCCATAACGCTGAATACGTTTCAGCGTTTGCGCCTGCTCCCCCACCGGTAATACCAGAATGCCGCCGTCGTCCAGTTGCTGCATCAGCGCCTGCGGAATTTCCGGCGGCGCCGCGGTCACAATGATCGCATCAAACGGCCCGCGTGATGCCCAACCCTGCCAACCATCGCCATGGCGCGTTGAAACGTTGTGAAGATCGAGCTGTTTCAGGCGGCGTTTTGCCTGCCACTGCAGCCCTTTGATGCGCTCAACAGAACAAACATGCTGCACCAGATGGGCCAGGATCGCAGTCTGGTAGCCGGACCCCGTACCAATCTCCAGCACTCTGGAGGTTTGTGTCAGGTTCAACAGCTCCGTCATACGCGCTACCATATAAGGCTGGGAAATCGTCTGGCCCGAGCCAATAGGCAATGCGGTATTTTCATAAGCCTTGTGTTCCAGCGCCTCATCAACAAAACGCTCACGCGGCACATCTTCGATTGCCTTGAGCAATCGTTCGTCCCTGATCCCTTGCTGGCGCAACTGCGTCAGCAATGTCTGTATGCGTTTGTTCACCATTCCCCGCTAACCTCAACTTTGGTTAACCATGTTGTTAACACATTCACTGCACCATAGGCGGTCAAATCCACCTGCAAAGGCGTGACGGCAACATACCCTTGCTCCACCGCAGCAAAATCAGTGTCTGGGCCGGCGTCGAATTTATCCCCCGGCGGCCCAATCCAATACAGATTCTGCCCACGCGGATCCTGCTGGCAAAAGACTTTATCTGCCGGATGTCGGCTACCACAGCGGGTCACACGTATCCCTTTGATCTCCGAAAGCGGTAAATCGGGCACGTTGATATTGAGGATTTTGCCGGTACGCAGCGGTTCACGCTGCAAAGCGCGCAATAGGGAACAGGCGATCACCGCCGCCGTATCATAATGCTGGTGGCCATTCAGCGACACCGCAAGCGCCGGCAGGCCCAGATGGCGGCCTTCCATAGCGGCAGCAACCGTGCCGGAATAAATAACGTCATCCCCCAGATTCGGCCCGGCGTTGATGCCAGACACCACCACATCGGGTGCTGGGCGCATCAACGCATTAACCCCCAGGTAGACGCAGTCCGTCGGTGTCCCATGTTGCACCGCAATATCGCCATTTGGCATGGTCAGCGTGCGTAATGGCGATTCCAGCGTCAGCGCATTGGAAGAACCGCTGCGGTTGCGATCGGGTGCCACCACCTGCACCTCGGCAAATTCACGCAGCCGCTTGGCCAACGCCTGAATACCCGGTGCTGAAACACCGTCATCATTACTCAGTAATATCCGCATCACTGTTATCCTGCTGCATGATTTCGCGAACGACGCTGGTAGCAAAACTGCCGGCAGGCAACCAAAAGCGTAATTCAACGGTGACATCATCCCACCAGTTCCACAGCAGTTTCTGTGGCTGCAACAGCAGGGCCCGCCGAGCGGGTTCAACACGCTCGCGCTTTAAAAGCGTAAGCAATTCCTGCTGTTCCGCTAAGCACTGTTGTTCAAATTTCAGTGCTTCTCCAACGGTACCAGGTTCACCATCGCCCGGCAGGGGGGCAGTAATCAGCAATTCACCGGCATCCAGGCGCTGCTGCAGGCCAATCAGCTCTTCGGGTTTGGCCACAAACCAACTGCCACGCCCGGCAAGCTGCAACGCATCACCTTCCAGCACGGTACGCTGTTGCTGGTTGGCCAAACGCTGGCTGGTAACCAGGTTGAACAGGGCACTACGACTGGCGGAGAGGTAGAAACTGCGCTTACTGCGCTCTTTGACCCAAATCTCGTCCTTGGCCCAGCGACGAGCCATGATCAGGTTATTACCGCCGCGCCCAAAGCGCTGGCTGCCAAAGTAGTTCGGCACGCCACCCGCGGCAATGGCCTGCAAACGCTGCTCCACGTCTTGACGATCGCTGATCTGGCGCAACACCAGGGTAAAGTCGTTGCCTTTCAAAGTACCGATACGCAGCTTGCGCAGATGGCGCACGGCTTGCAACACTTCACAGCCTTCGAGCGCAAACTGAGTGAAATCAGGGGATTCTTTGCCTGGCAGATGCAGGCAGAACCATTGCTCGGTCACCGCGTGGCGATCTTTCAAACCGGCATAGCTGACCGAACGGGCGTGGATACCGGAAAACTTCGCCAGATAGTCGGCCACAAATTGGGTGTTGCAGCCGTTTTTGCGAATGTTCACCAACAGGTGTTCACCTTCACCATCCGGCGTAAAACCCAGGTCTTCCACCACGACAAAATCTTCCGGGTTGGCTTTCAGCACCCCATGGGCCTGAGGCTGGCCGTACAGCCAGGTCAGATTTGCCATATCCATCCGGCTACTCCTTGATCAACAAGGCGACGGCTTCGCAGGCAATGCCCTCACCGCGCCCGGTAAAGCCCAGTTGCTCGGTGGTCGTGGCTTTTACATTAACGTCGTCCATATGGCACTGCAGGTCTTCCGCCAGGAAGATACGCATCTGCGGGATATGTGGGGCCATCTTCGGTGCCTGAGCGATGATAGTCACATCCAGGTTCCCCAGGCGATAGCCTTTGGCTCGAATGCGTTTCCAGGCTTCACGCAGCAGCTCACGGCTGTCGGCACCTTTGAATGCCTGATCGGTATCCGGGAACAGCTTGCCGATATCCCCCAGCGCCGCTGCCCCTAGCAGAGCATCGGTGACAGCATGCAGCGCTACATCACCGTCTGAATGTGCCAACAAACCTTTTTCGTAAGGAATGCGAACACCACCGATCACCAGCGGCCCTTCGCCACCCAATTTATGAACATCAAAACCGTGACCGATACGCATAATGCGCTCCTTAATGGTTCAACTGAGTCAAATAAAACGCCGCCAGCGCTAAATCTTCCGGCCGCGTCACTTTAATATTGTCTGAACGCCCGGCGATCAATAACGGATGATAGCCGCAATGCTCCAGCGCCGAAGCCTCATCGGTCACCGTTGCGCCTTCATCCAGCGCGCGTTGCAGGCAGAACTTAAGCAACGCCAGCGGAAAGAGCTGCGGCGTCAGCGCATGCCACAAGTCCTGGCGCTCAACGGTGTGCGAAATAGCGTTCTGCCCCACTTCGGCGCGCTTCATGGTATCACGCACCGGCGCGGCAAGAATGCCCCCCACCACACTGTGCGCAGTAATCGCCAGCAGGCGTTCCAGATCGTCGGCATGCAGGCAAGGGCGCGCCGCATCATGCACTAACACCCATTCGGCATCACCCGCCAGTTGCAGCCCGGCCATCACCGAGTCGGCACGCTGCTGGCCCCCCAGGGTAACGCGCACTCGGGGATCCTGAGCGATCGGCAACCGGTGGAACTGACGATCGTCGGGGCCGATCGCCACGATCACCTGTGGAATACGCGGATGCCGCAGCAAAGCGTGGATCGCGTGCTCAAGAATGGTTTGCTGGCCGATGGTGAGATACTGCTTCGGGCAATCGGCCTGCATGCGGCTGCCGATCCCGGCAGCAGGCAGGACGGCAATCACCGGCGGCAAGGAGTTTGCGGAATGATTCATGCGTTATTTTTGTAGGTTATTTGGCGTGGAGGGGGCCACACTGCGTTTGGATTGGTCAGGCACCAGACGATAAAAAGTCTCACCGGGTTTAATCATCCCCAGTTCATTACGTGCGCGCTCCTCAATCGCTTCCTGACCGCCGTTCAAATCGTCGATCTCGGCAAACAACTGATCGTTACGCGCCTTTAGTTTGGCATTATTGCTCTGTTGAGCCGCTACGTCTTCATTGACCCGCACATAATCGTGAATACCATTTTTACCCAACCACAGCGAATACTGCAGCCAGCCGAGCAATGCCAGTAATAGCAGCGTAAGTTTTCCCATCTCCGCCCCCTGAAAAACCGCCCAATCATCCCACAACTTTCTGTTCGACTCCACACCAGGAGCGGCATTTAACCAGCAGATTCAGAGTAAGGATAAGAACTTCCTGAGCCTATGGTTTCATTTTCACCCGAAAGCGGCAAAAAAAGCCACTTTTACCGCAGAAAAATCGCTGTTGGCGGTATTTGGCTTCTCAATCTCGTGGCTAAGCTATGCAGCAATAAGCACTGCCTAGCCAAAGTTTTTCCCGATATTTACACCATAATAAAAATAATTATTCATATTTTACACTGTTAGCATTTTCAGCATGCGGTAATGGTTGTGTTTTTATTCATATAAGCTTATTTTTATGCAAAGAAAGTGCATAAATAAATCCAATGTATAACCTTTAATTTCTAGGGAGAGACCATGTTAAAACGCTTAATGCTGATCGGTGCCTGTCTGACAGCCACTTTTTCCACAACTTCCTTCGCGGCAGAGCCGACCTATGTCGTCGGCTCCGGCGGCACTTACCGCCCATTCGAATTCGAAAACAGCAATAAAGAGCTGGAAGGCTTTGATATTGATGTGATCAAGGCCGTGGCCAAAGCGGAAGGTTTCCAGGTGAAGCTGGTTAACACACCGTGGGAAGGCATTTTTGCCACCCTGAACTCCGGCGATCGCGACATTATCATTTCCGGCATCACCATTACCGATAAGCGTAAGCAAATGGTTGACTTCTCAGCGCCGTACTTCCCGGCTGAGCAGGCGATCGTCGTCCCGAAGGACTCCAATGTAGATTCCATCGCGGCGCTGAAAGCGCTGAAGGTTGGCGTCGTCAACTCCAGCACCGGGGATATCGTGGTTTCCGACACCTTGGGTAAAAACAGCACGGCGATCAAACGCTTCGACAATACCCCGCTGATGCTGCAAGAGCTGTATGAAGACGGTATCGGTGCCGCCGTGGGTGACGTTGGCGTAGCCAAGTTCTATATCAAAACCCACCCGGAGAAAGAGTTCAAACTGGTTTCTGACGCCAAGTTTGAACGCCAGTATTTCGGCATCGCCGTAGCGAAAGGTAATGATGAACTGCGTAACAAGATCAACGCCGGGCTGAAAAAAATCATCGCCGACGGAACCTACGCCAAAATCTACCAGACCTGGTTCGACAGCAACGTGCCAACGCTGCCCGCGCAATAATCGGTTCTTAGCCCTATCGCCACCAGGCGACGGACCGTCGCCTGAGCAATCAGAAGGAATACCCCTTGAATTTCCGTTGGGAGATCATTCAGGAATACGCGCCGCTGTTTATGGAAGGCGCCTGGATGACCATCAAATGCACCATTATCTGCGTGCTACTCGGTACCACCTGGGGATTGATCCTGGGATTAGGCCGCCTGGCGCAGGCACCGCACGGTATCTGGAAACCCATTCTGCACTATGGCGTTCAATGGCCGGTGCGTATCTACATCAGCGCGTTTCGCGGCACGCCGCTGTTTGTGCAAATCATGGTGGTGCATTTTGCGCTGGTGCCGCTGTTCATCAACCCGCGTGATGGGCTGCTGGTCACCAGCGGCCTGATGAGCACCGATTTTGCACGCGCGCTACGTTCCGATTACGGCGCATTTCTGTCGTGCGTGGTGGCAATTACCCTGAACGCCGGTGCTTACGTCTCAGAAATCTTCCGCGCCGGTATCCAGTCAATCGATCGCGGCCAGATGGAAGCCTCACGCTCGCTGGGCATGAGTTACGGCAAAACCATGCGCAAAGTGATCCTGCCGCAGGCGTTCCGCCGTATGTTGCCGCCGTTGGGTAACAATGCGATCGCCATCGTCAAAGATTCGTCACTGGCTTCCGCTATCGGTCTGGCCGATCTGGCCTATGCTGCCCGCACCGTTTCCGGCGCCTATGCCACCTACTGGGAACCCTACCTGACCATTTCACTGGTCTATTGGGTCATCACCTTCCTGCTTTCGCTGATGGTGCAACACATGGAAAAAAGGTTCGGTAAAAGTGATTCGCGTACATAACCTGCAAAAACAATTCGGCGAAAGCCACGTGCTGCGCGGTATCTCCTGCGAGATCGCGCCTAATGAAGTGGTGTGCATTATCGGCCCTTCCGGCTCTGGCAAAAGCACCTTCCTGCGCTGCATCAATGCGCTGGAAACCCTCTCTGGCGGTGAGATCGACGTTAACGGCTTTGCCATTCACAACCAGAACACCGATCTGAACAAGATGCGTGAAAGCGTGGGCATGGTATTCCAGCGTTTTAACCTGTTCCCGCATATGACGGTGCTGGAAAACATCATCATGGCACCGCTGGAGGTAAAAAGATTAACGCGCGCCGAGGCTATCACGCGGGCAGAAGTGTTGCTGAATAAGGTTGGGCTGATCGATAAGATCGACGCCTACCCCAGCAGCCTGTCCGGCGGCCAGCAGCAACGAGTGGCGATCGCCCGCGCGCTGGCCATGGAGCCTAAAATCATGTTGTTCGATGAACCGACGTCGGCGTTAGATCCAGAATTGGTTGGCGAAGTGTTGGCGGTGATGAAATCACTGGCACATGAAGGCATGACCATGGTGGTGGTAACGCATGAAATGGGCTTTGCGCGTGAGGTGGCCGATCGGGTGTTGTTTATCGATCAGGGCATTATTCAGGAAGAAGGCACGCCGCAGCAGATTTTCAGCCACCCGACCAATCCGCGTACGCAGGCATTCCTCAGTAAAGTTTTGTAACCTTCGGCACGGCTTGGACATTTCTCGGGCGCAGATCTGCGCCCTGCTCAGTCTTACCAACCGCTCAGAAAACTGAATAACAGCCAGAACAGGCAGATCACCAACACCCCGGTCGTCAGTAAGGTGAACAACAGCTTGCCGCGCAACAACATGCTGACGGCGATCCCCACCAATACCGACACGGGCATCAGCGCCAGGAAGAACGGCCAGGTATAAAGCAGGAAGAACAGCGTGTTGGAACCATAGACCAGAAAGGGCACCGCAAATGCCAACCAGTAAAAGACAAAACCGCTGGTGCCCCCCAGGAATGAGTAGGAAGGCTCTTCTTGCTCTTGCTGTGAGTTAGTCAATACCGGCGTGATATCTTGCATAGCGCCCCCTGGCTATCCATATTCGATTGGCACGCTCTGCGACGGGCTTAGAGTAAAAAGCGCATGACAAAACTGCCACACGCTTTTTTCGGATTCAGGGTTTGATAATAGCCTGACCACGCAATACGTCTAACAATTGTGCAGTCAAATTTGTTACTAATTGTTCGCCATGCAGGTGAACCTCTGGCTGCAGAGGGGCTTCATAGACTGAGTCGATGCCGGTGAAGTTACGCAGTTCGCCGGCACGGGCCTTTTTGTACAGCCCTTTTGGATCGCGCGCTTCGCAGACGGCCAATGGCGTATCGACAAACACTTCCACAAAGCGGCCAGGATCGAGCATTTCCCTCACCATCTGCCGTTCAGCACGGTGTGGCGAAATAAAGGCGGTCAGGACCACCAGCCCGGCATCCACCATCAGTTTCGCAACTTCACCGACGCGGCGGATGTTCTCGCGCCGATCGTCGTCGCTAAAACCCAGATCGCGACACAGGCCGTGGCGCACGTTATCGCCATCCAGCAGATAGGTGCTGATCCCCAACTGCTGCAGCGCAAGCTCCAGCGCACCGGCAACCGTGGATTTCCCCGAGCCGGAAAGGCCGGTAAACCACAGCACTGCGCCTTGATGGCCATTACGCGTTTCACGTTCCGCACGCGTTACCGCATGCGGATGCCACACCACGTTTTCATCATCTGGCCCGGTTGGCCGGATCTCAACCACGCGGTTTTCCTCCAAGCAGATCACGCGCCTCCCAATGTGGGAAGTGCTTACGCACCAGCGCATTCAGCTCCAGTTCAAAGGCGCTGTAATCCCCGGTTACCGCCTGCTGGCAGTGGTGCAGCGCTTCGCGGATCAACCCGGCGCCAACCGTCACGTTAGTCAGCCGATCGATAAAGATCAGGCCTCCGGTATCGTGGTTCTGCTGATAGCTATCCAGCACCAGCGGTTCATCAAAGGTCAGTTCCACCAGCCCGATGCCGTTCAGCGGTAAAACGTCTGCCCGATGCTGCGCCAGCGAGTTAATCTCCACCTGATGGCGGATGCTTTCTACCCGAGCGCGGGTCTTCTTGCCCGCCACCTTGATGTCATAGCTCTGGCCCGGCAACAGCGATTGCTCGGCCATCCACACCACATCCACCAGCGCGCTCTGCGTCGCCTGCAGCGTTTCACCGGCATCCACCAGCAGATCACCACGGCTGATATCCACTTCGTCTTTCAGCACCAGCGTAATCGCCTCGCCTGGTACGGCTTCCTGCAAGTCGCCATCAAAGGTGACGATCCGCGCGACGTTTGACTCCACACCGGACGGCAGCACTTTGACGCGCTGGCCGACGCGCACCACACCGGCAGACAAGGTGCCCGCATAACCACGGAAGTCAAGATTCGGTCGGTTGACGTATTGCACCGGGAAGCGCAGCGGCTGGCTTTCCCTTTGGCTGATCACATCCACGGTTTCCAGCACTTCCAGCAGCGTTGGGCCGCTGTACCACGGCATCTGCTCGCTCTGGGTTGCCACGTTGTCGCCGTCCAGCGCCGACAGCGGTACAAACTTGATGTTCAGATCGCTGGGCAGTTGCTCGGCAAAGGTCAGGTAATCCTGCTTATATTGTTCAAACACCGCTTCGCTGTAATCCACCAGATCCATCTTGTTTACCGCCACCACCAGATGGCGAATCCCCAACAGAGTGGCGATAAAACTGTGGCGACGGGTCTGATCCAGCATCCCTTTGCGTGCATCGAGCAGCAGGATCGCCAGATCGCAGGTAGACGCCCCGGTTGCCATATTGCGGGTATACTGCTCATGCCCCGGCGTATCGGCGATGATAAACTTGCGTTTTTCCGTAGAAAAATAGCGGTAAGCCACGTCGATGGTGATGCCCTGCTCGCGTTCTGCCTGCAAACCGTCAACCAGCAACGCCAGATCGAGCTTTTCGCCCTGCGTGCCGATACGTTTGCTGTCCGTGTGCAGCGTAGAGAGCTGATCTTCATAGATCTGGCGGGTATCGTGCAGCAAACGGCCAATCAGTGTGCTTTTGCCATCGTCCACACTACCGCAGGTCAGGAAACGTAACAGGCTTTTGTGCTGCTGCGCGTGCAGATAAGACTCCACCCCGCCCTGCTGCGCAATTTGTTGTGCAATAACGTTGTTCATCCGGCGGCTCCTTAGAAGTACCCTTGGCGCTTTTTAAGTTCCATCGAGCCAGACTGATCGCGATCGATCATGCGGCCCTGACGCTCACTGGTGGTGGAAATCAGCATCTCTTCGATAATCTCCGGCAGCGTTTGCGCCGAAGAATCTACCGCACCGGTCAGCGGCCAGCAGCCAAGGGTGCGGAAACGCACCATACGCTGGCTGATCATCTCCCCCGGTTGCAGATCGATGCGATCGTCATCCACCATCAGCAACATGCCATCACGCTCCACTACCGGGCGCGGCTTCGCCAGGTACAGCGGCACAATGTCGATCTTCTCCAGGAAGATGTATTGCCAGATATCCAGCTCGGTCCAGTTCGACAGCGGGAAAACGCGGATACTCTCCCCCTTATTGATCTGGCCGTTATAGTTATGCCACAGCTCCGGGCGCTGATTTTTCGGATCCCAGCGATGGAAGCGATCGCGGAACGAATAGATGCGCTCTTTGGCGCGGGATTTCTCCTCATCGCGGCGCGCCCCGCCGAAGGCGGCATCAAAACCGTACTTATTCAGGGCCTGCTTCAGGCCTTCGGTTTTCATAATATCGGTATGTTTGGCGCTGCCGTGTACGAATGGGTTGATCCCCATTGCCACGCCTTCCGGGTTCTTATGCACCAGCAGTTCGAAACCGTACTCTTTAGCGGTACGATCGCGGAACTCATACATTTCACGGAATTTCCAGCCGGTGTCCACATGCAACAGCGGGAAGGGTAAGGTCCCCGGATAAAACGCCTTGCGTGCCAGGTGCAGCATCACGGAGGAGTCTTTCCCGATGGAGTACATCATCACCGGGTTAGCAAATTCAGCGGCGACTTCACGGATGATATGGATACTCTCCGCCTCCAATTGCCGCAAATGAGTGAGTCGTTTTTCGTCCATAGCAGATCCTTAAGCCAAATTCACGACGGCCGGGGGCTTAGCCCCTTCCGCCTGCGGTTGATGCCCAAACCAGGCGATTTGATGGTGCAGCTCCACCACCTCACCAATCACCAGCAGCGCCGGCAATGGTGCCTGTTGGGCCAATTGTTCCAATTGTTGCAGAGCCCCAATCCGCACCTGTTGATCCGGCCGCGTGCCGCGGCTGATCACCGCCACCGGCGTGTTGGCCTCGCGGCCATGGGCGATCAGGTTACGGCTGATATCCGCCGCCTTCATGGTACCCATGTAGATTGCCAAGGTCTGGCGCGCCCGCGCCAGATCGGCCCAGTCCAATCCCTCCCCGTCCGGGCGGCAATGGCCGGTAATAAAGGTCACGCTCTGCGCGTGATCGCGATGCGTCAGCGGGATACCGGCATACGCCGTTGCCCCCGCGGCTGCGGTCACTCCCGGCACCACCTGGAACGGGATCCCGGCGGCGGCGGCCACCTGCAGCTCTTCACCACCGCGGCCAAAGATAAAGGGATCGCCGCCCTTCAGCCTAACCACGCGTTTGCCCTGCTGCGCCAGCTCCACCAGCAGGCGGTTGGTTTCTTCCTGAATCACCGAGTGCGCACCGGCGCGTTTGCCCACGCAGATCCGCTCAGCGTCGCGGCGCACCAAATCCAGCGTTTCATCACTCACCAGATGGTCATACAGCACCACGTCTGCCTGTTGCATCACCTGCAACCCGCGCAGCGTCAACAGGCCGACATCGCCTGGGCCTGCCCCGACCAGGGCGATCTCTCCCTGCTGGCCTTCGTTGCCCTGCGCAAAAGCGGTGAGATCTTGCGCCAACTGCCGCTCAGCCTGCGCCGTTTGGCCATTAGCTACCAAGGTCGCGAAACGGCCAGCAAAGGTTTTCTCCCAGAAACGCCGTCTTGCCCCGATAGATGAGAGTTGCTGTTTCACCTGGCTGCGCCAACGCCCAGCCACTTCTGCCACCTGCCCAAGGCTGGCAGGCAACAGGGCCTCCAGCTTTTCACGCAGCATGCGCGCCAGCACCGGAGCCTGACCACTGGAAGAAACCGCCACCACCAGCGGTGAACGATCGATAATTGATGGGAAAATAAAGGAACAGCGCGGCTGATCGTCCACTACGTTTGCCAGTACGCGGCGTTTATCCGCTTCGGCATACACCTCCGCGTTCAGTTGGCTGTTATCGGTAGCCGCAATCACCAGAAACACCTCATCCAGTTGCTGCGGAGCAAAAGACGAGGCTAACCAGTGAACCTGCCCTTGCTGATAAAGACGTTCGATTTCCGGCGAAAGAGCCTGCGCAACTATCCGTATTTCAGCGCCGGTACGTATGAGAAGATCGACTTTGCGCGCAGCCACTTCGCCGCCGCCAACGACCAGCACCGGACGTTGTTTAAGGTCGGCAAATATTGGTAGATAGTCCACAACGGCCTTTTCATATAACTGAAAGATAGTGTGACTATACGGGGTGGGATTTAGCCTCTGAAATGACGAAAAGGAATTGCTTGTTCGATAATGGAATAAGGCTGCAGCGCAAACCGGGAGGAATAGCAAAGAGGCAAACGCCTGCACGTTTAACCCTAAATTAAGAAACGCAGAAATTGTGTAATTGCCAATAGCATCCCATACTGGATACCGCAAAAAAATAATCGGCCTCGTTGGCACCTAAAAAGGATTTTTCGGTATGTTTTCCCGCTTTTGCCTGAGAGCCGCTTTATTGATGGCCATTCTCGGCTGCGTTACAAGCGTTTCGGCCAACACAAAACCTGTCAAGGAAGCCAAATTAGGCCAATTTGCTGCCGAACATAGTCTGATCGCTAACAAGGCAAATACCCCGGCCATAGCAGAGCCAGCCCCTGGCCAATTTGCTGCCGAGCAAATGCTGCTCTCCACCGTCAGCCATGCGGCCAAGGCTGCCCCCACAACCCAATCGACCCAAAAAGCGAAAGAAACAAAAAAAGCCAAACCGGCGGAAGGTGCATCATTGGGCCGGTTCGCCGCCAAGCAGATATGGCATATCGCCACGCATTTTCCTGGGCGGATGGCTGGCAGCCAGGCTGAATCACTCGCTGCAGATTACCTGCAACAGCAGTTTGCCAGTATGGGTTACCTGAGCAACACCCGCAGCTTTAATGCCCAATATCTTTATATCAAAAACGATACCAGCGAAGATTGGAACAAGGTTACCGTTACTTCGGTGATTGCCGCCCAGAAGAGCAGGCAGGATAAGCAGATCATCATCATGGCGCATTTCGATACCTACACTCCGCAAGGCGACCATGAAGTCCACAACAACTTGGGCGGGCCGACGCTGCAGGGCGTGGATGATAATGCTTCCGGGGTTGGGGTGATGCTGGAACTGGCACAACAGATGAAAGATATTCCCACCGTTTACAGGCTGCGTTTTCTGGCCACCAGCGGTGAGGAACTCAAATCGCTGGGAGCGAAAAACTACCTGAGGCGCATGACGCAGGAAGAACGCGACAACACGCTGTTAGTGATCAATCTCGATAACCTGATCGCTGGCGATCAACTCTATTTCCATTCAGGGCGCAACACCGCGCCGGAGGTTGCCAAAATCACCCGCGATCGTGCGTTAGAAATCGCCCAGCGCTACGGGATTACCGCCGCCATTAACCCAGGCAGTAAAAAGTACCCCAAGGGAACCGGCTGCTGCTCCGATCACACGGTTTTTGACGATGCAAAAATCCCGGTTTTAGCGGTGGAAGCGACCAACTGGTCGCTGGGGGATAACGATGGTTATCAGCAAACGGCTGCCAGCCCGCAGTTCCCACAGGGAGTGACCTGGCATCGCCCGCAATACGATAATCTGCAGCATTTGGAAAATAATCTGCCGGGGCGCATCGAACAACGCAGCCACGACAGCGTACAGATCCTGTTGCCATTGATTAAAGAACTGGCACAAGCGCGGCCTGCTTCGGAACAAAGAAAGGCTAAAAAGAAAAAATAGCATGGCGCCACTAAACGCTATTTAGAGAGTTTTGAGTAAACCACCCTTTACCGATGAGATATCAGGCTACTCATGGCCTGCCTCACCTGTTTTAATACCAGAGAAACGAACCAATCGCTTAATGTTGCCCTTAACCGAAAACACACCAATGCATAGCGCAACGTTGAGTAGGGCTTCGGCGGGATCCACCTCATCGTATACGCCCAGAACAAGGCGGATCGCCACCGTGCCACTGGCCACAATGATGCAAAAAGCAAAAATGGCCGCACCATAATTATGCCCATTCTTACCACGGCGAAAGGCGAGCAACCGTAGTGCGATCAAACTGCAGGCTATTCCATTGATAACGACCAATAGGGTATTAAGGCTCATTGTTATGCCCCCCTTTTTTGAGCAGATCCGGGTCTGCCGCACGCTTGGTTAGCGCCATTAATAAACGGACACTGACAGCGGAACTGACAATGGCGCCAATCAGCTTGGTCACCGCCAATTCGCCCGGCAAGGTAGTGGATATTGCATTGGCAAAAAACTCGCTCGATACCACACCAATAACGAACGACACGACAAACAGCACGGTTCGGGTGGCAAAAGGGTAATCTTTCGCGCTAATGACGAAGATCACCGAACCGATAAACGCACCAATCACCACATCGGCGGCCTCAGGGCCAGACAGCAGCCCGGCAATGGTCGCGCCAGTGACAATAGCGGTCGCCATTGCCGCACTTGAAATGGGTTCTGACATAGACTCTCCTCAGAAATAAAAAACCCCGCATCGCTCGCGGGGCTGGATACAGCAGATAACATCATTACTCGGCACGGCTATCTTCGGTTGATTCGTCGTCAAGATCGGTTGCGGGCTGAATATCTGCCAATTTTGGTTCTGCGCCATAGATTTGCACGCGCAGATCCAACCAGCGCCCCGCCGGGATATCGATCGGATCGCCGTCTTTGTAACCGGTGATAATGTTTTGAGCGAAAGTAGGGGCAGATGAATTTGCCCGATGGAAGGTTTTGATCAATAGATCGCCGGATTCTTCAACCGCATAATCCACCCAAACAAGCGGCAGCTTGTTGCGAGCGGTGGTTACGCCTGGGTTTTGGTCGTTGAGTTCACATTGACCATTACCGAATAATTTGACGATTGGAGATGCTTTCTTGACTTTTGCACGATTTCATATCGTGCATAACTCAGTCCAACTGCATTACTTTCTCTTTACAAGCAACTGAGCAAATTACTTAAATCGGGTTAAGCTCTTTCAATTTTCTACTGTTATAAAAGATTATTTACCCTCCAGATACAACCTTCACTGCCACTCTGAAAAGTGGCAGTGAAGGAAAAGACCAGTTAATTACCAAAAAATTAAACGGGGTTTATTACTATTTATGAAAGAGAGTTACAGTAAAAACTTTATACTTTCTTCGCTTCCGAGGTAAGCTTTTGCTCAAGCTGCAAAATACGTTCCTCTAACTCTTGTTGACGATTGAGTAAGTTTTTCACCACTTCAACAATAACACCTGTCGTCGCACTGTAATCCAGCGTTAATGTACCATCTGAAGCGGTATTAACGGCGACAGGGAATTTCTGTTGTACATCTTGCGCAATCAATCCGGCGCTGGCTGTTTCGCTTTTTTTATAAACCCAGGTCTTGCCGTTCCAGGATTGGATGATTTCCTCTGGATTAGTGATACTTTCGACCTGTTTTTTATGTCGAATATCAGAGAGTTGCTGTAATGATTGACAGGAGAAAACCCCATTGCTATACCAAATAAAGTTAGCATCACCAACATGCATAAGCGCTTGAATAGTTCCATTCGTCGGATAATGAACATCCATACCGGCGAGATGCGCACGCCCCCATTGTGTGGCTTTCCAAATTTGATGAGCAGAGGTTTCAGCATTAGGGCAATCAACTAATAGGCCAGCAGCTCTCTTTTGCCAATCGACATAAAGACCACCTTGAACTGCACCGCGAATAATACCATGAGCATCATTATTAACGAGTATGTTGCCAAGCTGCATCATTCCCGTATTAGTGAAACTCCAATGGTTTTTTATTACGTTATTGATATAATTCTGTATTACCCAGGAACCATCTGGATCTTTGTAGATATAACCATCCGCTGCCCCCACCGTGGTTTCAGTACGGATATGACGCCTACCACTGTTTTGTAATAGAATTTGACTCCCTCGGAATACAGGATTCTTACTGGTATCTATTGGGTTGGCTGAGTTATGCACCTCAGACCATTCGGCCCATTTCCCAGAATACATGCTACGGTAAAACATACGCCCGTTACCCTCAGTTGCATAAGGAAAAGCCCATTGCTCCACTGAGGTGTCTGAATACTTATAGACAATACAATAAAAATAATATCCTGTTCCCTGCGGGCCGTTAGGGCTGAAATCATTACTTCTTAACAAAGAGGGGTATAGCCCTGGTGCCGTAATGCTATTCCAATCCACCGTTTTGGGTGCACCACCGTCACTGTTCACTTGAAAGAAACGGTTATTCCCAGTCGGCCCACCAAAGGCACCGACTTCCATCAGTTGACCAGCAGATGTCCCGACATCCCTTTCTGCCGCCGCTTTTAAACCAATGTTTTTACGGAATGCTACTTTGTCAGGAATATCGGTGCCATTTTTGGTTTTATCTAAGGCATTACTGACAGCGGTATTAAATGCCGTCTGGCTTTTAACGGTAACTGCCGTACCATCAGGGGCCGTAAGTTTGATGTCACCAGTACCGGTCAGGATCTGTTGCCAACCGTTAAGCTGCGTTTGGTAATAGCTCAGCATTGCCGTTAATTGATTGGCAAATGAAGCCGTGCTATTACTTTCAGCTACAATAATCCCATAAGGGGAGTTGGTAAAATCCTGTGTAATAGTGCGGCTCAAAGTCAGCTGGGTTGCGCTGTTGACCTTGCTGATTTGGTACATATCCACTTTACCGGCCCCCCCCACCACCAGAATAGCACCAGCAGCAATGCCATTTTTAGCATCATCCCATTTGGTATCGGTACCAGTGACCAAGTTAGTATTTATTTTACCGGTGATTTTCCCAGTTTCATACATTGACATAGCGTTGCTCTCTTTTAACTTGTTATTTTTATGATTAAAAAACGGTTTTTATATTTTTTTGACTTCTTGCTTTACAGAATCAACCTGGTTAATCCATTGCACCACTTTTTCAGGGAATCGTTCGCCATTCTCTTGAAAGTGTTTTGCTAGTTCATATATAGCATCCAATTGATCACCTATTGACATATAATGTTTACGCCGCTCCTCAGCGTAATCTTTTTTTAGTCTAATCTTCATGGCGTAACCCTAATGGAGAAGTCCTGATAAGGGAAGTTGAATACCTGTATATGATATTCAGCATTATGCAAAAAAGATAATTCAATATCAGTACCATCAGCTTGATACTCTTCATTATCAATACGGACTTTAGAACCAATGGGAACATTTTTTAGGACATTATCAGAGTAAGTAATGTCCATTACTGGCCGCTCAACAATTGCATTTCCCTTAAGAAAAAAAAGGTTACTATCAAAATACCCTTCTACTTTCGTTAAACCACTGGCTTTTGCCGTTGCCTCTGCATCGATATCTCTGCACAGAGCATATTGTAATATACGGCCAACTGAATCACAGAATGAAAATTGCTTACTCATCTCATAGCCCCCCATACGGCCATATCAGCCTTATTAAAAATAACTTGGTTATTGATACCGTACCATTCTACGCTGAAGGTATGTGTTCCTGCCCCTAGAGTTGCACTACACATAATCACTGGTGAATCATTGGCAAAACCAGCACCAAATGTTCCCATTATTTGACCATCAATTCTAACGTTAGCCAGAACTCGAGTACTATTGCTAATGTACCCCTGTTTAATCACAACAATAACTATTACTTTTGTGGTAAACGGATAGTATACGCTACCAGACACAACCTGATTATATGCTCCGTTGCCATATTGTATCATTTGATCCGTAGATGAGAATGAGTTAGGAATAACGACAGAGTTTTCACCTATTTTTAAGGTATCAACTTGAGCATTGCCGATTTTAGCTTTTGTTATTTGTGCATCCCCAATCTTCGCACTCGTAATACTCCCATCCTTAATAAAAGCGCTATTAATAATCGTCTGACCACCGTCAATCACAAAGGGTGTGCTGGTGGTACCATTGGCGGTATTAATAAAAGCAAATCTATCGGCAGAAAAGAGTACCTGGCTCTGCATACCGCTAGGGGTATTTTCCACCCCCACGCCAATACCGGCTGCATACTGTTTGCCATTGCTGGTGGTGCCCACCTTAATATTCCAGGATGCAGACAGTTTGCCATTCAGATCCGCTACGGTTTTCGAGGTTTGCTGTACATTGGCAGAAACTGTGCCGATCTGGCTGTTTAGCCCGGTAATCTGCTGTGACGTTGCGCTGTTGTTATTAGCCACCGTGGTCGACAATTGGGTTAAGGATGCCGCGGTATTATCGGTTTTACTGGTTAATTGCTGTAATACCGTCGCGGTTGCCTGTTCGCCGTCTGCTACCACCTGCTTCACTTCAGTAATTGCCGCATCCGTTTGGCCAACTTTTTTCCGCCATTCGCGTGCATCGGCATCGTTTGCCAAGGCATTACTGATAATGGCATTCGCCGCTTCATTCAGGTCCTGATTATTTTTTTCTACGCTTTCCGTCAGGCTTTTGCCTAATTCACTGCTCATCACCTTATCGGCAATTACGTCCAGAATTTCTGACGCATCGCTGCTGGTTTGCGCTTCAACGCCGATAAACGCCGATTTACCGTAAGGGTTTACCGAGCGGACGTAGTAGTAATAGGTTTTGCCATGCTTTAAGCGATCGTGAATATAGTAGCTGCTGGTAACCAACTTCACCGCCATTGATTCGACTTGATTCAACGTCAGCGCTTTTTCCGCATACCAGAACTCAAACAGGGTATTAAAAGAAACCGCACCGGCAAAGTGCGGCTGCAAAGTAATGCGCCCCACCCCAGGTGTGACATCGATATAGGCCGGAGGTGCGGGAGCATTAAGAGAAAAGTCGACTACCGTCTCTTCCCCTAAACGCCCCTCGCTGTCGCGGCAACGTACTGAGATCTTATAGTCCGCTACCTCCAGGCCGTTCAGCAGATATTGGGTATCGGGGGTGTTTTCCCGCAATACCACCGCTCCGCCCCTGGTGAGCTTCACCTCAAAAGTGACATGCTGGTTCACCGTTGGAGTCGACCAGTAAGCGCGAGCCTGCATTACGGTGCTGTCTGGGATGGCTTCCACCCGCAGATGTTCCACCGGCGGCAGGTTGCCGCCATAAGGCCGCACAGGTTTAGGATCAAAACGGACGCCGTTATCCACCACCGCTTCTTTTTCTGGCACGTGTTGCAATGCATTAATGCTGTAAGTGCCATCGTCGTTTTCACCGATCGACATAGCGCGGAACAGCCGCGGCTTCAGGCTGGCGAGCGAGAGCGTCCAAACGCCCTGCAACTGGAGGCCGGTCACATCCTGAGCCAATACCACCTGATTAGGTAGTGGCCGCGAGGCAATATCCACCTGAGCAGGCTTATTATCTTTCCCGATGTAACCCAAGTAGGCGCGCTGCCCTGCGGGGATGGTGATGTCGCGATCCAGCGTAACAGTGCGGCCACTGATGGCCTTGATGCGCCCACCGCTGCGGCTGCCGGTATACTGGTTATCAACGATTTCAATGATATCCCCTGGCAGATGTTTCATGCCTTCGCGCCCGACATTGAAACTGACCGACTGCTTTTCCAGCCGTTCGGTTTGCAGTATCCACTGACCAGTGCGACGGGCCTGACCGCGCGAGGTACAGCCGAAGGCATCGATCTCGGTGACGTTGAGACCGTAACGGGCAATCATCACATCGTCAGAAACGTATTCCGTCGCGGTCTTCCAGCCATTGGCGGGATCGACATAGCGCACATGCGCCGCCGTATGCCGTGCCTTCTGGGCGCTGGATTGATAACTGAAGCTGCCATCCACCACGTTGGCGTTGGTATAACGCCAGACCGGATCGCTGGGCCGATCCTGCACACAGCTCATCTGCATGCCATCCCACACTGGCATGGCACGGAAGATCGACGCCAGATCGTTCACCACCTCATACGCCTGACGACGATCGGTGATATAGCAGTTACAAGTCATACGCGGTTCTTTGTTACCGAAGCCGTCGTCGACCATCACATCGCAGTATTGCGCAATGCTGTACATGGCCCACTTGTCGCAACCAAAACTCCCCAGGCGTTTCCCTAGGCCATAACGCTCGTTCATCACCAGATCGTAGAAGATCCACGCCGGGTTATTACTCCAGGCAATCTTGAAGCTGCCATCCCACATCCCACTGTAAGTGCGGGTTTCCGGCGTATAGTTGCTGGGGACTTTGATCATCAGGCCGCGAATCAGATAGTTACGCTTTGGCACCCCCTGAAACTGCGAAGAGTCAAAAGAGAGCCCTACCAGCGCGGTATTTGGGTAGCTGAGTTTGCTGTCGATGATTTCGGTATAGCTGGACCACAGGGTTTTATTCTCGACTTTACTGCTGGTGCTGTCTGAGGTGTTACGTACCACCCTGATATTAAACGGGGCCTTCGGTAGCGCGGTCAAAAATACCGAACGCAGATATTGTGAACGGATTTTCCCCTCAATCTTCACCGTTTCACGGGTTTGCCAGGTACTACCGTTGCTGACCTGCACCAGCAACTCAACGCTGCTGCCGTTAATGTCCCCTTCTGAGGTTTGCGAGAACAGCGCGCTGACGCCAACGGTGACGCGCACACGGTCGATATCCGCAGAAGAGATGGTTCTGATCAGCGGTGTGCCATATTTCACTTCGGTAGAAACCGGCACTTCATTCTCTGCGGATGAAAACCCTTCCAGGCAGGATTGCTGCTGCGTTCCAGCAAGCCATTGCGCATTAACGCCAGAAAAGTTGTTGGAGCCATCACTGTTCTGAATCGGAGTATCGTTAAGATAGACCCCTTTTAGCCCACCAACCGGGCCTTCGATCTGCCCTTCGCAAAGCAGATCGATAATGGATAATTGCTGTTTTGACTTTAAGTTATCCGCTTGTTCTACTGGCGTGCGAGCGCCACCGCCACCCTTGCCCATACATACCTCAGATAAAAAAAACCCCGGCGAAGCCAGGGTTGAGTGGAAAGAAAAATTGCTGATTGACGCGAACTTACTCGGTAGCCAACCCCTGGCTCAGCACTTTGGAGCCAATGCGCACTTCCCCATAACACAGGGGAATGGCTGCGCCTTGAGCAATGCCGTTATCCAGATTGGAAAAGGCGGTATTGGTGATGTTTTTGTCTCCTGCTATGGGTGTGGTTGGCATTTTGGTCAGCATGCTAGCGACGCCACTTGCCATCATGCCAATCCCTGCACCGATCAGCGCAGCCCCTCCCCACTGTATGGTAAAGGCCCCAACCACGACCATCACAGCCCCCAGGATCGTCGGGAAAATACCGGCATTTTTTGCCCCCAATGCTCGAGGCACCAGATGAATTACCGCTTTATCCGGTAACGGGCTATGCATCCCCTGCTTGAGCTCTTCTTGCGTAATATCTTGCCCAGCGATGCGCAAGCGGTAGAAATCATTA
Source organism: Serratia sp. MMO-28 (assembly GCF_037199905.1). Classification (NCBI taxonomy): domain Bacteria; kingdom Pseudomonadati; phylum Pseudomonadota; class Gammaproteobacteria; order Enterobacterales; family Yersiniaceae; genus Serratia; species Serratia sp. MMO-28. The sequence continues at coordinate 134,027 of NZ_JBBCVB010000001.1, read as the reverse complement.
CTAATATGCTGGCGCAGCCCAGGAATTTGCGAGATCAGCGCACGCAGCGCTTCCCCTGCAGTGTGAACTTCTAAGTGAAAGCGGCGGCCATATCGTTGCAGATCGCCGTAAAAGCAGACGGTTGCCATGCTTGATGTCTCCATATCGAATGAGTGTATTGCTGCCAGTAACCGCCATAGGTATCCCGGCGGCTTAAACGGTGCGGCACATGATGCAAAATGGTCTGGTCGCCGCAGTAAATGGCGGCATGATTGGCACGTGCGCTGCCAAGGCAGATCAGCACCACATCGCCGGGTTGTGGTTTGTCGTCAGCAAGGCGGCTAAAACCGGCACTGACGATATTCTCCAGATAAAGCTCCTGTTCACCGAGCCACCAGTCATCTTCACGTTCTGCTTCCGGTAATTCGATGCCCGCCAGATGATAGGCATCACGAATCAAGGTGTAACAGTCGGTCGTACCATGCAGGAATTGACGGCCCAACAGCGGCAAACAGTTGCGAAAGCGCAGGAGAGATCCGCGGCTTGCCAGCCACCATTCACAGGCGGTACGTTTTTGTATCGCACGATCGGCTTCGCTGAGGTAGTTCGGCCCACCAGGGTGGCTGTGTACCACCGCCAGAATGTCGCCTTGCAGTTGCGCACGTAACCAGTCATCGGGAGAGATCTCAAAATTCAGTTCCGGACGATCGGCGATATTCTTGCAGGGCAGATAGCGTGTTTGATCTTCAGTGCTGACCACCAGCCCGCAACACTCAAGCGGTGCTTCTGCTGCGGCATGCTGCAGAATCAGCTGTTCAATGCCCATAGTGCCCCCTATCAGCGGCTGAGCTTGGCTGCAGACGGGAAGCCACCAAAAGGCAGAACACCATTCTTGCCGAAACGCATTTTGCAGGAGTTCAGCCGTTTACCGCATTTATCCAACTGCGCCGATGTGGTGGGATTGTCTTTCTCATCCGCCACCGGGCCACCACGATAACTACAGTTGGCAGAACGATATTCCCAAGGGCAAACATCGCTGATGATTACCCTGGCAGGCAGCATGGCGCCATCGCTTTCACTGGGCAGTGCCAGTTCATAGGTCGCCGCCTCGCTGGTAAGATTAGTCAGCCGCTCAATGACATAGCGGCTGACTAATTCCTGCGTAGCATCCGCCTGCGGGTTCCCTTGTTTGAAGTTCACCGCATCCAGCGCACGGCGCGGAACTTGGCGACGCGTGACGATCGCGCCGACCAGATCGTCAAAATCCTCGTTCAAGCCGGTGAGTAAGCCACTGATATTGGCAACGGTGAGCTTAGGGCGATTACTGGTACCCTGGCCGTTAAATTCAAAACCATTGGCTTGAATCGGGTAAGGGGGATAACTCTTCCCTTGCCACACCAACGTTTCTCCTTTTTCATTTAGTCCAGCGTGGAAGCGCAGCAAATCACCACCGATAAAGGTGAGATCGACCTGGTAGAGATCGAGCAAGGTGTCCTGCTCGATGGCGGCACTGGATTGCACCAGTGAGTTACTGATATTTCTCATTTTGTTGTTCCTTGCTGTCAGGCGACAACTTCTTGGAAAGTGGCACTCAGCGAATTCCAATAACCGTTAACGGCCAGGTTCCACTCTTCGCATTTGAACAGCGCACTTTTCAGGGTGTCGGGAGGCAGCCAGCTAAAAGCCTGCGCTCCACCATGCTCAGTCAGAAACTGATCGATGGTCCTGACATCTTCCGCGCTGCCAGAAAACTGCAACGAGTAACTGCGCAGTTGGTTATTGATACCGTCGGGTGAGCGCTGCTCATAACCATCGCCAAAAGAGACCACTTTGACTTTCGGCTTTACACTCACTTGCAGCGATTCTTCCGGGATCCAGGTAAAGGTTTTCACGCGTATGCTCCTCTATTCAATAACCCACCAGGGCGTTGCTCATTACTGACCACCTCATACACCTTGCTCTTGATCATGCCAGCCAACTGGCTTAGCCCTTCAGCAGATATTGACGAACCGCCACCGTCGTTTTGCACGGTAACCGGGACATTAATGGAGAGCGATGAGCCACCGCCCGACGACGGGGCGCCATTCAGGAACTGTTTTAGATCGGCGTTAGTACGGCTATCCACCACTCGTTCACCGCGATCCAGCAACCAGGTGCCTTCGCGTGGAATAAAGTCAATGCCGCTATGGGCCTGGCCGGAGAGAGTGACACTGGCGAGAGTTGAAAGAACGCCTGCACCCGCAGCGGCAACAGCAGCCATGTTGGCAAATTTTTGCATTGAGTTTGTCGAAGAGCTATCGCTCATGGCCTGCATAATGGCAAGTTGTAGGCTGACCATGGCTTGAGAGACCGCAAAACCTTTCGATAGCGCAAACATTTGCTGATAAGCGGCAGAGTCTTTCCCACCCGTCAGTTCTGCCACATTCATTAAGCTGCTCACTGCACCGCTCATACTACTCATGCCGTTTTGCAAAGAAGTCACCTGCGTCAGCCCTTCCTGACGATGAAGCTCTATCCGCTGCTGCGAGGCCGTGGTAGCAATAGCGGTTTTCGCGTCTTCGTAGAGCTGATAGTTGGCCAGATCTACTATTTGGCTTTGCCCAACTGTAGCCAATTGATCTTGTTCATTGTTATTGATCTGATCTAACGCAGAGGGGGGGTTGGCTTTAGTAATTAAATCTTTGGCGTATTGCTGCCCGGCGGCTATTTTTTGCTTTCTTTCGTCTTCTTTTGCCTTGGCAGCCGCCAATTCTTGTAGTTTCTGTTCTTCTTCCCGCTCCAGACGGCGGATAGCAAGGTGTTGCTCAGCAAAATTGACCGATTCCTTTTGTAAGGTAATGGTGGCTGTCAGCCTGTTTTGTGAGTCTTCGGGTTGTGGGTCCGGTAACTGATTTAAATGATTGCTACTTTCTAATGGATTATTTAAAGATTTACTAACAGACTCTTTTACTCCTTTTAACCTATCTAATATCTCATTGTGGTTTTTAAGTTGTAATTTTGCTGCTTCAACGGCCAATTTTGCAGGATTGGAGTAAAATTCTGGTGGAGTGACTTTTATATTATCGTATTGCGGATTATCTGAGTCCGCCAAAGACATTGGCTCGGATGCTCTTTTATATTCATTCTCTTTTTCTTTAACCCCCTCCTCTTTTAATAACTTCTCACGCTCCATTGCTGTAATTAATTGATTTAAAGCTAGATTGTATCTATCTTTATCCGCTTTGGTTGTTAACGGTTTTTTATCATAATACTCCAGTACGCTGATAGCATCGCGCTCCATTTCACTTATTTTTTTATCAATGGAATTTATGACACCAATAGTTATTCTTGTACCGACTGCTGTTGCAACCCCATAGGGACCAAAACTTGGTGCCAAAGATGAAACCTCATCAGCGACACGATTATATGAATCATTATTCTTTTTTGAGACAGAATAAGCGTCGCCTGAGATTTTATCGGATAAGAGTTTCTTTATAGCACTTTGGTTGTTATTCTCAGAACTAGCCGCACCACTCAGTGAAATATTAATCACTGTACCGCCACTTTTCCCACCATTCCCCTTTAAGTTGTTTAAAGCATCGCTGCAATCAACAGCAATAGCATTTAATTTGTCCGTAGCCTGTGCTAAAGAGGCCGTTCCCGATGCCGCATTCTTTATATTTTTGCAATACTCTTTAATAGATTGCGTGCTTTTATCTATACTTTTATTGTCAATAATGACGGTGTTATTTGCCATACATTGCCTGCCTTATCATTAACCCGGCTCATGTCCGGTTTCCCTCACGTATCAGCACCAAGTGACGCATTATTTCGACTTCGATTGGATCCAACTGCCGGCAGGTCAAACGACACCATGCCTCCAACTCGCCGTAGCTGAAGGGCTGACCATTATAAAATTCGGCAAACCATTGATAGAGATAGCCGAGCTCTTCCGGGAAGGGCGTATTATCCAGCTCAACAAGCTTTGCCGGTTTTTTACCGGTCACTTGCCACACTTTTTCCAGATGCTTACGCAGAGCAACTTTACTCCCCTTAGGGGGAATATTCAGTTCCCACTCCGCCGCGAGGCGTTGAATTAACTGGTCGCGGCGTTGGCGAAAAAAACGCTGTGGTCCGCTGCAACACGATTCACCGTGTCATACATATGGGGATTGGTTTGTAAAAAGAGTTTGACGTTCTCTGTGGTACAGGGTTCGTCATAGGTCCAGTCAATAATCAACTGTGCGATGGAGTCTAACGCCACTTCTTCATAGATTTTGTCATCCATGGTTTTATTTTTGGCCTCCGCATCACGCACATATTCGCGAATGCGGCGATAGCCATCGGCTTCCGCTTTGCGGAAGCGTTCGCTGTAGGTGCTTAATACGGTAAGCAACTCACCGGTTTGTACCCCCTTTTCACCACCAGGGATCACGACAGGGATCTCAATCCCGGCATTAGCTTTAGAGGCAATATTTAATTCACGGAAACTGGCCATAATTTTTATCCTGCTTGTTATGATTTTTCAAAAAAAATCCCGGACCACCGAGAGATTATGTTCTGATGGCCGGGAGTGTTTATCTTTAAAACTGAAAAAACTACGCTACCTGAGCAAAAGGATCGCTTAGGCAGATCTTATTATTGTTTGTTATTTTTAAACTTGATTTTTATTACGCAACAACCCGCGTAATCTGCACGCTGGCACCAACGGTGCGATCCAGCAACCCACGATAATTGAGGTTGATCATAATATCGCCTTCGCCATCAATACTGCGCGGTGCTTCGGTAAATTTCAGGCGTGGAACCTTAACCGTGTATTTTTTGGTTGCACTATTAGGATCCAGCAAATCAAAACTGATATTACTCTCCGTTTCGTTGATAAATTTCTTACGGTACGCATTGTCCTCAAAATAGGTGTTGAGGGTGCCGCTTACCGTACGGCGTTTGGTGCTTGGCGTAATAGCGGTTTTTGAACCGACGACATAACGCGATTCAATGCCGTTTTCTACCGTCAGATCCACTTCGGTAACCACTGAGACTGCTTTGCCCCCTTCCAGCAGCGAACCTGAGAAACCATCCATAGGTGCCGTAGTGGTTGCCGCAGTAATGGTCGCCCCGGTTGGCAGCGCGTTGGCAATCTCCATGGTGCGGCCGATAATGCCAAACTCGATAGTGGTGATCCCTTCGGCACTCACTTTCATCGACATGGAATTGATTTCACAGCCGCGATAGATAGTGTACTGACCATCAGCAGCAGGCAGATCTGCCTGGTAATCAATAAAGGTAAATGACTGACGCAGAACACCCGCCGTCAATTTATTATCGGTAGTCCATGTACTGCGTAATGCCGCAGCGATCAAATCATCGAAAGTGCCGAAAGTCAGTTCTGCTGACAGAGAACCTTCAACGCTGCGAGTCCCCAAACGCAGATCAGAAACCTCTGCATCGCTGCGCAACTCAGAAGATTCAAGCGTACTGATTTTGATATCCAGTGAGTTTTGCGTTGCACGGAACACCGTCAGCGCTGGAGTATTTGGGGTAGTTCCGCTAATTGCTTCTTTAACAAAGTAAACCGAATGGCGTGCGCCCTGTGACATAGTCGTCTCCAATTACTTAACTATTATTGTTTTTTGCCCGATTGGCGGTGGGAAAAGCGTTCTTCCCGGTGTACATATGCACCGATTCAGTGTGCATATGATTTACGGCAATAAGTCGTCGCCGACAGCAACGCGCCTATTGACCGTGAATACGTTTTCAGAGGTACAAACAAAAAAGCCCTTCACACAGAGGAGAAGGGCTTCAGGTGGCTGAGTTCAAGATACAACTCTTTGACCTTATAGTTGTTACCATACCAGCTAATCTGATTAGATCAACACTTTTTTGTTGTTATTTTTGTTGTGGGTAAAAAAATACCGCCTTGCGGCGGTATCTCGGGAAAGCATGGGGAAAGCATCTTCAAGCGCTCGCTGCAGTCTCGGTATAAGAGAAGATCTGCCCGGCGATGAAGGCCTCGGCGATACGCAACAGATTGGCAACATAGCTCTGTGCTTTACCGATCTCTTTTGCTAAACGGTTCTGGCTGACACGATAAACATAGTGAGCGATAATCAATTTATAAGCCAATAAATCAAAGCGTTTCAGCCCCGCGACGGCTGCATCGATCAACATACCTTCTTTGTCATCAATGCGAGCTCGGTTGGAATTGCTCATCGGCAACGCTTCCTGAAAAGTGATATTTACCGTTGAATATTCAGTTCCCAGATGACAACGAGCCCAGTTGCCCCACGTCTCAAGGCTGTCCTTTACATTGTTCATTTTTGCTCCAATACAGGCTAACTATCGTTGTTGTATATTACATACCTATAGTTGTTTAATCAATATAATCAAGTTGTGCCAACCCTTACAGGTTGTTATTGTGCTTTTTTCATTTATAATCTGGGGAACAGGAGATGAATTATGCAAACTTTAGGTGAACGCTTGGCGAAACGGCGCGAGCAACTCGGCTTGAGCCAAAAAGCCCTGGCAGAAAAAGTGGGGGTCAGTCAGCAGTCCATCAATAAAATCGAGACGGGGCAAACCCGATCGCCACGCAATCTGGAGAAACTGGCAGAATCACTGTCGGTAACATCACAGTGGCTGCTGTTTGGTGAGGGTAATTCAGCGGCAACGTCACCTAAACTCGATGAAATCAAAGAGAGCCGCTTACGCGTCGAAGAGTGGGAGTCGATGGATCAGGATCACAAGGAGTTCATCGATATCCCGGTGCTGGACGTTGAGGCGTCAGCAGGTAGCGGTGCCATGCCCGAAGAGGAAAGGGAAATCTATCGCCTGCCGTTTCGGCGCTATACCCTACGCCGCTTGGGGGTGAATGCCCGTGATGCCCGGGTTGTCAGAGTCATTGGTAATAGCATGGCACCGCTGTTGCGCAGTGGCGATGTGGTGGGGATTGATACCGCGAATCAGTTTCCAATCAATGATGGCGACTATTATGCGATCCGGGATGGGGATTTAATCCGCGTCAAGCAGTTGGTGGCCAAGCCTGATGGTGGGGTGATCATCAAGAGCTTTAATAGCGCTGAATACCCCGATGAGTCTCTGAATCGTCAGGAGTTTGAGCAGCGCATCCATATTATTGGCCGGGTTTTCTGGTCGTCGACTCTCTGGTAAACACAATGAGGGGTTCTCCCCCCTCATTGTCAGCCACCTTACCCCTCGTGCAAGCCACACTCGCGCTTCAGGCCAAAGAAGCGGGTTTCTTCCTCTTTCATGCCCTCTTCCCATTTACGGGTGGTGTGCGTATCACCAACGGATAAGTAGCCTTGTTCCCACAGCGGGTGGTAACTCAGCCCGTGCTCGGTCAGATACTGGTAAATCTGGCGGTTATCCCAATCGATAATCGGCAGGATCTTGAACACGCCGCGTTGCACCGCCAGCACCGGCAGGTTGGCACGGCTGCCGGACTGTTCGCGGCGTAAACCAGCGAACCAGGTCTGCGCGCCCAGCGTTTCCAGCGCGCGGTTCATCGGTTCAACCTTGTTAATCTGATTGTATTTCTCAATCCCCTCAACGCCCTGCTCCCACAGTTTGCCGTAACGTGCTTCCTGCCAGGCCGCTGAATGCTCGGCACGGAACACGTGCAGATTGAGCTGCAGTTTGTCGGCCAGTTGATCGATAAACTGATAGGTCTCTGGGAACAGGTAACCGGTATCGGTCAGGATCACTGGGATATCCGGCTTGATGCGGGTAACCAGATGCAAGCAGACCGCCGCCTGAATACCAAAGCTGGAAGAAAGCACAAATTCACCCGGCAAATGCTCCAGCGCCCATGCGACCCGCTCCTGCGCCGAAAGGTGTTCCAACTGACCATTGACTACCGCCAGTGCCAGCGCCTGCCCTGATTTTGGCAAGGCATTTAGCGCTACCAGATCGAGTTCAGCCATGTTGCTTGCCTCCTGATACTGCTCATTAATCCCCTCACCCCAGCCCTCTCCCCAAAGGAGAGGGAGTAAGGCTGCGCACTTGATAAGTTCCTGATTCCTATTGAACCAGCGAGCTCAAACCGTTCCCTCTTACTCTCGGTGAGGGGGAATATAGACACCCGACTCGAATGTCGCGTTTTTTAATCCCAAAAGTCCCGAGCTGAGTCCACCACCGGCCGGACAATCCCGGCGCGGATCGTGAAATCACCAAACCCCTCGCCCGCGTTGCGTTCTTGTGCCCAACGACCGACCAACTGATCGATCTCCTGCAGGATGTCGGCTTCGTTAATGTTCTCACGGTACATGCGTGGAATGCGCGTCCCCTCACGGTTACCGCCAAGGTGCAGGTTGTAACGGCCAATCGCTTTGCCCACCAGGCCAATCTCTGCCAGCAACGCACGGCCACAGCCGTTCGGGCAACCGGTGATACGCAACACAATATGCTCATCGCCAACGCCATGCTGCTGCATAATGCCTTCAACTTTAGTAACAAACTCCGGCAGGAAACGTTCGGCTTCGGCCATCGCCAGCGGGCAGGTGGGATAAGAGACGCAGGCCATTGAGTTTTTGCGTTGCTCACTGACCGCATCGTCGATCAAGCCATGTTTACGCGCCAACGCTTCGATCTTCGCCTTCTCACTCTCTTGCACGCCAGCCACGATCAGGTTCTGGTTGGCCGTCAGGCGGAAATCCCCTTTGTGGATCTTGGCGATCTCGGCCATGCCGGTTTTCAGCGGGCGCCCTGGGTAATCCAGCAGGCGGCCGTTCTCAATAAACAGCGTTAAGTGCCACTGGTTATCAATGCCTTTCACCCAACCGATACGATCGCCGCGGCCGGTAAATTCATACGGGCGTACCGGCTCAAAGGTGATACCGGCGCGTTTTTCCACTTCGGCGCGGAAGGTGTCGACACCGACACGCTCCAGCGTGTATTTGGTTTTGGCATTCTTGCGATCGGTACGGTTGCCCCAATCGCGCTGGGTCGTAACCACCGCCTCAGCCACTGCCAGCGTGTGCTCCAGCGGGATGTAACCGAATTCACTCGCCTTGCGCGCATAGGTTTTCTTATTACCGTGTTCGATCGACAGGCCACCGCCCACCAACAGGTTAAAGCCCACCAACGTGCCGTTTTTGGCGATCGCCACAAAGTTCATGTCATTGGCGTGCAGATCGACATCGTTTTGCGGCGGGATCACCACCGTAGTTTTAAACTTGCGCGGCAGATAGGTGGCCCCGAGGATCGGCTCTTCATCGGTGGTCGCAATCTTTTCCTGATCTAACCACACTTCGGCATAGGCACGGGTGCGCGGTAACAGGTGCTCAGAGATTTTCTTCGCCCACTCGTAGGCTTGCAGATGCAGTTCAGACTCTACCGGATTCGAGGTACACAGCACGTTGCGATTCACATCATTGGCGGTGGCCAATGCGTCCAGCCCCAAGCGGTTCAGCAACTGGTGGGCCGGTTTCACATTGCCTTTCAGGATGCCGTGGAACTGGAACGTCTGGCGGTTAGTAATACGGATGCTGCCGTACAGGGTGCTTTCCTGCGCAAATTTATCGATGCCCAGCCACTGCTGCGGGGTGATAATTCCCCCTGGCAGGCGGCAGCGCAGCATCATAGCGTGGCGCGGCTCCAGTTTTTGCTCGGCACGCTCAGCACGAATATCACGATCGTCCTGCTGGTACATGCCGTGGAAACGGATCAGCAGGAAGTTGTCGCCGTTAAAGCCGCCGGTCAGGCCGTCTTTTAAGTCCTCCGCAATGGTACCGCGCAGGAAGTTGCTCTCTTTCTTCAAGCGCTCGGCATCGGCCAATTTGCCTTCAACCACCAGAGGCCCAGGGTGTTTATCACTCATCAGTAAACATCTCGCTGATAACGGCGCTCAAGGCGCAGCTCACTTAAAAATTCATCTGCCTGCTCGGTATCCATACCACCGTGCTCGGCCACCAGTGCTAATAATGTGTTTTCAACGTCTTTCGCCATGCGGTTGGCATCGCCACAGACATAAATATGGGCACCTTGCTGGATCCAGCGCCAGACTTCTGCACCCTGTTCGCGCAGTTTGTCCTGCACGTAGACTTTATGCTGCTGATCGCGCGACCAGGCCAGATCGATACGGGTCAGTAAGCCGTCTTTCACATAGCGTTGCCATTCAACCTGATACAGAAAATCTTCGGTAAAATGCGGGTTGCCGAAAAACAGCCAGTTTTTCCCCGTCGCGCTATCGGCCTCACGCTGCTGCATAAAGGCGCGGAACGGCGCAATACCGGTGCCAGGGCCGATCATGATCACCGGCGTTTCAGGGTTGGCTGGCAGACGGAAGTTGTCGTTATGTTCGATAAACACCCGCAGTTCGCCCTCTTCTTCCAGACGATCCGCCAGGAAGCTGGAAGCGCCACCGGCACGGGCACGGCCATCGATGTCGTAACGCACTACCCCCACGGTAATATGCACTTCGTTTTCATTCTCTGCCTGAGAAGAGGCGATCGAATACAAACGTGGCGTTAACGGGCGCAACAGACCCATCAATTGCTCAGCGTGCAAATCCGCCGGAGCCTGGCGCACCATGTCAACAATCGGCGTATTGTGCGCGTAGTGTTGCAGCTTGGATTTATCGGCCAGCAGGCCAATCAGTTTTTCATCGCGTGATAGCGCAGCGTATTTTTCCACAATGAGTGTGGTGTTCTGCGTCAGTTCGAAGTGGGTGCGCAACGCCTCGCGCAGCGGCAGGGTGTTACCTTCTACCGCAACCGATTCGTCCCCCTTCAGCCACAGCAACTGCACCAATTCGTCCACCAATTGCGGATCGTTATCAAACCAGACACCCAACGCGTCCCCCGGTTGATAACGCAAACCGGAATCCCCTAAGTCGATCTCGATATGGCGCACATCTTTATCTGAGCCACGGCCGGTAATCTTTTGCTTCACCGCCAGTTGCGCGGTCAGTGGCTGCTCTTTGCTGTAAAGACTGCTGCTGTGCAGATCGGCAGCACCGCTCGCTAATAGGCTTGGCGCACTACCTTCTGCTGGCGCTCGCCCCTTCAGCACCTCCACCACCTGCTTGCGCCAGGCGCTTGCCAGCTCTTGGTATTCCACATCGGCATCAATGCGTTCAACCAGCCGCTCAGCGCCCAGCTCGGCCAGCTTGGCATCAAAGTCTTTACCGGATTGGCAGAAGTTCTCGTAAGAGGTGTCGCCCAAACCGAATACGGCAAAGGCGGTGTCGGTGAGTTTTGGTGCTTTTTTGGAATGCAGGAATTTATGCAGAGCCACGGCTTCTTCCGCCGGTTCGCCTTCTCCTTGCGTCGAGGCGATGAGCACCAGCAAGCGTTCCTGAGCGATTTGTTTGAACTTGTAGTCACCCGCATTCACCAAGGTGACGCTCAGTTTAGCCGCTAGCAGATCGTCACGCAGCTGTTCCGCCAACCGGCGCGCATTGCCGGTCTGTGAGGCAGAGATCAGGGTAATGCTGGCCGCCGCCGCGGCAGCAGGTACAACCGCGGTGCTGGCGACAGCTCCCGGTTGCTGATTAACCATTCCCCAGAAATAGCCGGACAACCACGCCAGTTGCGTGGGTGAATACTCACCAATCGCGGCCTGGAGGCGTGCCAACTGTTCGGGTGTCAGCGGGAGCAAAGATGTTGGGGGAACCTGAGTCGTCATCGCAGTACGGATATCCTATGCTTAGCCAGTGTCAGTCGCTGTATTGTCGTTATTTGTAGATCAGGAGAGTTTGTAAGGTTACCGAGCGTCATTGCAACGATTAAATAAGGGATAGCAATAAATAATAACCAAAATGACTAAGCTGTTTTTCTGGTAAGTGATAACGCTTAAAGCACTAAGAGAGTTTTTTTATCACCATGAAAGTAAAACACTTTTTTTACTCTTTTTTGCATGAAGCGGATTTAGGGTTAACGACCTCATCCGATAAGCACTGCGCCGACCAAACAAAAAAAGTGTTAACCCCACCGATGGCTGAGCCACAGCGGTTTGAAAGAGCAAGGTGGGAAGAAGGGTATAAATGGTAAGCAAAGCCGCTTTTCGCTACACTGTGCGGCGTTTTTAGAATCAATGAGGCCAAAATAATGGCAACCACGCTGTTTAAAGATTTTCTATTTGAAGCTGCCCATCGTTTGCCGCATGTCCCTGAAGGCCATAAGTGTGGCCGCCTGCATGGGCATTCATTTATGGTGAGCTTGGAAGTCACGGGTGAAGTGGATGCACACACCGGTTGGGTAATGGATTTTGCCGAACTGAAGGCGGCGTTTGAGCCAATTTGGCAACGCCTGGACCACCATTATCTGAACGATATTCCCGGATTGGAAAATCCCACCAGCGAAGTCCTGGCCGCCTGGATCTGGCAGCAACTCAAACCGCAGCTGCCGGAATTGACGGCGGTGATGGTGAAAGAAACCTGTACCGCAGGCTGTGTGTATAAAGGCTGAAAGATGAAAGCACAGAGTGAGGGGCTTTCGTTCCCTCACCCTCTTTCCTCACATTGGCAAATCTCAGGCAATATTCAAATACTTATGCGTCTGCATCGAAAGCCGCCAGTTGCGGGCGATGCAGGTGGCAATACACAAACGCGTCGCCTCTTCTTTCTGGCTGATCGGCTGCAACGCGATAATACGGCGTTTTTCATCCTGCAGCGTTGCCAGTAACTCATCCAATGCATCAATATCACGCTCGCGCCCGACCGGATGTTTGATCTCATCAGCACGCATCAGCGCCTGTGGCAAGACGGTCAACCCCCCACGCATCTTCACTTTTGGTGAAACCGTCACCCAGGTGGTAGGCGAACAGAGGATCTCATGGGTACCGCTGGTTTCGATCTGGCAGCCATAGCCACTGTTTTCAAACAACGTGGTCAGCGGGATCAGATCGTAGATGCAGGGTTCACCACCGGTAATCACAATATGGCGGGCGGTGTAACCTTGCTGCTGGATCATCTCAAGCAGCTGTTCGGCGCTGGCGCTGCCCCAGGCATCGCTCTCGGCGGTTTTCACCAGGATCCGCTGCATATCCACTTCCCGATCGGCATCCTTTTCCCAGGTGTGCTTGGTATCGCACCAGCTACACCCCACCGGGCAGCCCTGCAGGCGGATAAAAATAGCCGGAACGCCGGTAAAATAGCCTTCACCTTGCAAGGTTTGGAACATTTCGTTAATCGGATACTGCATTGGCTTCTCAATCTGGCAGGGTAAAAGGGTATTATCGCAGATTTCAAATTATGCGCCACAGCGCTGCCCAGCGTTGGGCCTGCGAATCCTGGCTGCCCCCAGCTACGATATGGCTCTTTTATGACCACGCATCTAACTTGTAATGGGTATGTAAAATTATTGTGATTTAACGCTCAAAAATGACGCAATTTTAATTCATTTTTGTCTGGTAGCTCACTATTTTTCTGGGCTAAACCCATGGTTTTCCCACTCATTTCTAAGCTAGTTGATTGATTAAAAAAAGAAATCACTTTTTCTTATGGCATTTTCCTCGCTGACTGGTCAGTGTTGCATATGCTTGTACATACAAGTATATGTTAATTATCCCGACGCATTGTTATGACATGGTGAGTGATCTACTGCTGCGTCATAAAATTTGTACCGATACTGTTTGAGGAAATAGCTGTGACTGCAAATAACAAAGTTCGCAACGTCGATATACGCGCTCCCCGCGGCACACAATTAAATGCCAAGAGCTGGCTGACCGAAGCCCCCCTGCGTATGCTAATGAACAATCTCGATCCTGAGGTAGCGGAAAATCCGCACGAGCTAGTGGTGTACGGCGGTATCGGCCGCGCTGCCCGTGATTGGGATTGCTACGACAAGATTGTCGAAACCCTCAAAAAACTGGAAGACGACGAAACCCTGCTGGTGCAGTCCGGCAAGCCGGTCGGCGTATTCAAAACTCACAGCAATGCCCCGCGCGTGCTGATCGCCAACTCTAACCTGGTGCCCCATTGGGCGACCTGGGAGCACTTCAACGAACTGGATGCCAAGGGCCTGGCGATGTACGGCCAGATGACCGCAGGCAGTTGGATCTACATCGGCAGCCAGGGCATCGTGCAAGGCACTTATGAAACCTTCGTCGAAGCAGGCCGCCAGCATTACAACGGCAGCCTGCAGGGCCGCTGGGTATTAACCGCTGGCCTGGGTGGCATGGGCGGCGCACAGCCACTGGCCGCCACGCTGGCTGGCGCTTGCTCGCTGAACATCGAATGTCAGCAGAGCCGCATCGATTTCCGCCTGAAAACCCGCTACGTCGATGAGCAGGCTACCGATCTGGACGACGCACTGGCGCGTATCAAGCGCTACACCGCCGAGGGCAAAGCCATCTCCATCGCGCTGTGTGGCAATGCGGCAGAGATCCTGCCGGAGTTGGTCAAACTCGGCGTACGCCCGGATATGGTTACCGATCAGACCAGCGCCCACGATCCGCTCAACGGTTACCTGCCGAAAGGCTGGAACTGGGAAGAATATCGCCGCCGTGCGCAGACTGAACCTGCGCTGGTGGTCAAAGCGGCCAAACAATCGATGGCCGAACATGTTGAAGCGATGCTGGCATTCCAGAAAATGGGCGTGCCGACCTTCGACTATGGCAACAACATCCGCCAGATGGCAAAAGAGATGGGTGTCAGCAATGCCTTCGATTTCCCAGGCTTTGTTCCGGCGTATATCCGCCCGCTGTTCTGCCGCGGCGTCGGTCCGTTCCGCTGGGCGGCACTGTCTGGCGATCCGCAGGATGTCTTTAAGACCGATGCCATGGTGAAAGAGCTGATCCCAGACGATGAGCATCTGCATCGCTGGTTGGACATGGCGCGTGAGCGCATCAGCTTCCAGGGCTTGCCGGCACGTATCTGCTGGGTTGGCCTGGGCCAACGCGCCAAGCTGGGGCTGGCGTTCAATGAAATGGTGCGCCGTGGCGAACTGTCCGCGCCAATCGTCATTGGCCGCGATCATCTGGATTCCGGTTCAGTATCCAGCCCGAACCGCGAAACCGAAGCGATGAAAGACGGCTCAGACGCAGTATCTGACTGGCCGCTGCTCAATGCCCTGCTGAATACCGCCAGCGGTGCAACCTGGGTTTCTCTGCACCACGGTGGGGGCGTCGGTATGGGCTTCTCGCAGCATTCCGGGATGGTGATCGTCTGTGACGGTACCGACGAAGCCGCTGAGCGTATCGCCCGCGTACTGCATAACGATCCGGCCACCGGCGTGATGCGCCATGCCGATGCAGGCTATGATATTGCTATCGATTGTGCACGTGAGCAGGGCCTCAACCTGCCAATGGTCGCGGCCACTCAGGGAGACAAAGCATGAAAGCGCTGACTATCCGCCCAGGAAAACTGACACTTGCCGAGCTGCGCCAGGTTTATCAACATCCGGTGAAGCTGACACTGGACGACAATGCCTATGGCGCGATCCAAAAAAGCGTGGCCTGTGTAGAGCGCATTGTGGCAGAAAACCGTACCACCTACGGCATCAACACCGGCTTTGGCCTACTGGCCTCAACCCGCATCGCCCGCGAAGATTTGGAAAACTTGCAGCGTTCCATCGTGCTTTCACATGCGGCCGGAGTGGGGGCAGCCACCGACGACAGCCTGGTGCGCCTGATCATGGTGCTGAAGATCAACAGCCTGTCACGCGGTTTTTCCGGCATCCGCCTGGAAGTGATTCAGGCATTGATGGCCCTGGTGAACGCCGAAGTCTATCCACATATCCCGCTAAAAGGCTCTGTCGGTGCTTCCGGCGATCTGGCCCCGCTGGCGCACATGAGCCTGGTATTGCTGGGTGAAGGCAAGGCCCGTTATCAGGGCGAATGGTTGCCAGCCGTTGAGGCGCTGGCCAAAGCAGGCCTGAAGCCGATTCAGCTTGCCGCCAAAGAAGGACTAGCCCTGCTGAACGGCACACAGGTCTCCGCCGCCTTTGCCCTACGCGGCCTGTTTGATGCAGAAGATTTATACGCGGCAGCCACCGTGACCGGCAGCCTGACGGTAGAAGCAGCATTAGGTTCTCGCAGCCCGTTCGATGCTCGAATCCACGAAGTGCGCGGCCAGCGCGGCCAGATCGACGCCGCCGCGGCCTATCGCCACCTGTTGGGCCAACGCAGCGCCGTATCCGATTCACACCAGAACTGTGAGAAGGTGCAAGATCCCTACTCTCTGCGCTGCCAGCCGCAGGTGATGGGGGCGTGCCTGACGCAGATCCGCAATGCGGCAGAGGTGCTGGAGATCGAAGCCAACGCGGTTTCCGATAACCCGCTGGTATTTGCCGAACAGGGCGATGTGCTCTCCGGCGGTAACTTCCACGCCGAGCCGGTAGCCATGGCCGCCGATAACCTGGCGTTGGCATTCGCCGAAATCGGTTCGCTCACCGAACGCCGTATTTCCTTGATGATGGATAAACACATGTCGCAGCTACCGCCCTTCCTGGTAGATAACGGCGGCGTGAACTCAGGCTTTATGATCGCTCAGGTCACGGCAGCAGCCTTGACCAGCGAGAACAAAGCGCTGGCCCACCCGGCCAGCGTCGACAGTATTCCCACCTCTGCCAACCAGGAAGACCACGTTTCCATGGCACCGGCCGCTGGCCGCCGCCTGTGGGAAATGGCCGATAACGTGCGCGGTATCCTGGCGGTGGAATGGTTGGCGGCCTGTCAGGGGCTGGATCTGCGCAAAGGCCTGCAAACCACCGAAGGCCTGGAGCAGGCACGCCGCCTGCTGCGCGAACATGTCAGTTACTACGATAAGGATCGGTTCTTCGCCCCCGATATCGAAGCTGCAAGTCAGTTGTTGGCGGCAGGTCACCTGACATCGCTGATGCCCGCGGCGCTGTTGCCTAGCCAGGCATAGCCGTTTCTTTACACGCCTAATGGGTTTCAAATCGCAGAAAACAACACTGCGGTTTGAAAAACAGAGGGATATACCCTACAAGTTCGTACTCTGTCCCACCGGGTTCGTTCCCCCGGTGTGGGCAGTGCTGCCTGTCCGACAACAACTCTAAAACGGGGAAGCAACATGCGTAACGAAAAAACTCAACTCCGGCGTGGCTTGAACGCACGTCACATTCGCTTTATGGCCTTAGGTTCCGCTATTGGCACCGGGCTGTTTTACGGTTCGGCAGGCGCTATCCAACTGGCCGGCCCCGCCGTGCTGTTGGCCTATCTGGTCGGCGGCGCAGCCGTGTTTATGGTCATGCGTGCGCTGGGGGAGATGGCAGTTCATCAGCCGGTTTCCGGTTCCTTCGGCCACTATGCCAGCCACTATCTTGGCCCATTGGCCGGGTTTCTCACCGGCTGGACCTACACCTTCGAAATGGTGATCGTCGCCCTGGCCGATGTCACAGCCTTCGGCATCTATAT
The DNA here is from genome assembly GCF_037199905.1 of Serratia sp. MMO-28. Taxonomy (NCBI): domain Bacteria; kingdom Pseudomonadati; phylum Pseudomonadota; class Gammaproteobacteria; order Enterobacterales; family Yersiniaceae; genus Serratia; species Serratia sp. MMO-28. The sequence continues at coordinate 116,732 of NZ_JBBCVB010000001.1, read as the reverse complement.
GGGGCTGTGGTTCCCGGATGTCGCGCAGTGGGTCTGGGTACTGAGCATCATTATGTTTATCGGTGCACTCAACATGTGCAACGTCAAAGTATTCGGTGAAATGGAGTTCTGGCTTTCGCTGGTGAAAGTCGCGGCAATTGTGGCGATGATCGTCGGCGGCGCGGCGGTGATGATGTTCGGCTTCGGCCAGTCACATGAAGCCACCGGCTTTAGCAACCTGTGGCAACACGGTGGCTTTATGCCCAACGGCATTGGCGGCGTCGTCGCTTCGCTGGCCGTGGTGATGTTTGCCTTCGGCGGTATTGAAATTATCGGGATTACCGCCAGCGAAGCCAAAGATCCGGCCACCGTCTTGCCGAAAGCCATCAACTCCGTGCCGATACGCATACTGTTATTCTACGTATTGACCCTACTGGTGCTGATGGCGATTTATCCGTGGAACAGCATCGGCCAGAAAGGCAGCCCGTTCGTGGAGATCTTCAGTAATCTGGGCATCAGCTCCGCCGCTAACGTGTTGAACGTCGTGGTGATCACCGCCGCCATCTCCGCCATCAACAGCGACATCTTTGGTGCAGGCCGCATGATGTACGGTATGGCCAGCGACGGCCAGGCGCCGAAAAGCTTCTCCAAGCTGACTTCCAGCGGTGTACCTTGGATGACGGTGCTGGTGATGTCCATCGCGCTGCTGCTGGCGGTGGTGCTCAACTATTTCATCCCGAAACAGATCTTTATGATCATTGCGTCGATCGCCACCTTTGCCACCGTTTGGGTGTGGCTGATGATCCTGCTGTCGCAGATCGCCATGCGCCGCACGCTCACCAAAGAAGAAGTCAGCCAACTGAGCTTCCCGGTGCCCTGGTGGCCAGTCGCTCCCGCGGTAGCAACGGCGTTTATGGTGTTTGTGATCGGGCTGCTGGGTTACTTCGAGGAAAGCCGCATCGCACTGTATGTCGGCCTGGTCTGGGTCGCCTTACTCACCCTGGCTTACTGGCTGTGGGTGCGGAAGAAAGCGCCATCCGCCGTGGCCTCAGCGCAGAACCTGTAAGCGCCACGTTCGCGGTTCACGTCATAAAAAAACGGGGAGTGCCCTAAGCACTCCCCGTGAATAATTTACCAACAAACCAAACCGTTATGACGATTACTGACCTTTAACTTCTTTCAGGCCATTAAACGGTGCGCGGCTACCCAGCGCTTCTTCGATACGGATCAGTTGGTTGTACTTCGCTACACGGTCAGAACGGCTCATAGAACCGGTTTTGATCTGGCCAGCCGCAGTACCTACCGCCAGGTCAGCGATGGTAGCGTCTTCGGTTTCACCTGAACGGTGAGAGATCACCGCGGTGTAACCTGCGTCTTTCGCCATCTTGATCGCCGCCAGAGTTTCGGTCAGAGAACCGATCTGGTTGAATTTGATCAGAATGGAGTTCGCGATGCCTTTCTCGATGCCTTCTTTCAGGATCTTGGTGTTGGTTACGAACAGATCGTCACCTACCAGTTGGATCTTGTCGCCCAGCACTTTGGTCTGGTAAGCGAAGCCATCCCAGTCAGACTCGTCCAGACCGTCTTCGATAGAAACGATCGGGTACTGTTTGGTCAGGTCTTCCAGGAAGTGAGTGAACTCTTCAGAAGTGAAGGCTTTGTTGCCTTCGCCAGCCAGCACGTATTTGCCGTCTTTGTAGAATTCAGAGGCTGCACAGTCCATGGCCAGAGTAACGTCTTTACCCAGCTCGTAACCTGCTGCTTTCACTGCTTCAGCGATAACAGCCAGAGCTTCGGCGTTAGAACCCAGGTTTGGCGCATAGCCACCTTCGTCACCCACCGCCGTGTTCATGCCTTTGGCTTTCAGCACTTTTGCCAGGTGATGGAACACTTCAGAACCCATACGTACGGCTTCTTTCAGGGTTTTCGCGCCCACTGGCTGAATCATGAATTCCTGAATGTCGACGTTGTTGTCAGCGTGCTCGCCACCGTTGATGATGTTCATCATTGGCAGAGGCATAGAGAATTTGCCTGGGGTGCCGTTCAGTTCAGCGATGTGCTCATACAGCGGCATGCCTTTGGAAGCAGCAGCAGCTTTGGCAGCGGCCAGAGAAACCGCCAGAATAGCGTTAGCGCCGAAATTGGATTTGTTCTCAGTGCCGTCCAGGTCGATCATGATCTTATCGATGTTAGCCTGGTCTTTGGCATCTTTACCCAGCACAGCCTGAGCAATTGGGCCATTAACGGCAGCAACCGCTTTCAGTACGCCTTTACCCAGGAAACGAGACTTGTCACCGTCACGCAGTTCCAGTGCTTCACGGGAACCGGTAGAAGCCCCTGACGGCGCTGCAGCCAGACCGACGAAACCGCCTTCCAGATGAACTTCGGCTTCAACAGTTGGATTGCCGCGTGAGTCGATGATTTCACGGCCGATGACTTTCACAATTTTGGACATATGGGTTTTCCTCAAGTCACAAGTTAGACTAAAACTCCAGACAAACAACGCGCGGTTTTGGCCGCGCGTTGCTGACTAAAAACGCTTATTTCGCCTGACGCTTCTGATACTCACCCGCCGCTTTGACAAAGCCGGCAAACAACGGATGCCCATCACGCGGCGTCGACGTAAATTCCGGGTGGAACTGGCAAGCGACAAACCACGGATGGTTCGGCAGCTCGATAATCTCAACCAGCTTGTTATCCGCAGAACGGCCAGCAACGCGTAAACCCGCGGCCTCGATCGGCTTCAACAGCATGTTGTTCACTTCATAACGGTGGCGATGGCGCTCAACGATGGTTGGTTCACCGTACATTTGGCGCACCAGGCTGTTGTCGGTCAGATGGCATTGCTGCCCGCCGACGCGCATCGTGCCGCCCAAATCGCTTTCTTCGCTGCGCACTTCAACGTTGCCGTCTTCATCACGCCATTCGGTGATTAACGCCACCACCGGGTACTTGCAGTCTGGCACAAATTCGGTGGAGTTGGCATTCGCCATACCCGCAACGTTACGGGCAAACTCGATCAGCGCCACCTGCATACCCAGGCAAATACCCAGATAAGGGATGTTATTTTCACGCGCATACTGCGCGGTCATCACCTTACCTTCAACGCCACGGTAACCGAAGCCGCCAGGGATCAGAATTGCGTCCAGCCCTTTCAGAACTTCCACACCGCGAGTTTCCACATCCTGCGAATCGATCAGGCGGATATTGACGGTCAAACGGTTTTTCAGGCCACCGTGCTTCAGCGCTTCAATCACCGACTTGTAGGCATCCGGCAATTCGACATATTTGCCGACCATGCCGATGGTCACTTCGCCGCCTGGATTGGCTTCTTCATAAACCACCTGCTCCCACTCACCCAGGTTGGCTTCCGGTGCATTGAGGCTGAATCGTTTACAAATATAGTCGTCCAGCCCTTGCGATTTCAACAGTCCTGGGATTTTATAAATAGAATCAATATCTTTCAGCGAGATAACCGCTTTTTCCGGCACATTACAGAACAGGGCGATTTTCGCGCGCTCGTTGGCAGGCACGGTGCGATCAGAGCGGCAGATCAGCACATCCGGCTGAATACCGATGGAGAGCAGCTCTTTGACAGAATGCTGGGTCGGCTTGGTTTTCACTTCACCGGCCGCCGCCAGGTACGGGACCAACGTCAGGTGCATGTACAGCGTATGCTCACGGCCCACTTCAACCGCCATCTGACGAATCGCTTCCAGGAACGGCAGGGACTCGATATCCCCCACGGTGCCGCCGATCTCCACCAGCACCACATCGTGGCCTTCGCCGCCTTCGATGATGCGTTCTTTAATGGCATTGGTGATGTGCGGGATAACCTGTACGGTGGCGCCCAGATAGTCGCCACGGCGCTCTTTGCGCAGAACGTCGGAGTAGATACGGCCGGTAGTGAAGTTGTTACGACGCGTCATTTTGGTGCGGATGAAGCGCTCGTAGTGGCCCAGATCCAGATCGGTTTCTGCGCCGTCTTCGGTGACGAAAACTTCCCCATGCTGAATCGGGCTCATGGTGCCCGGATCCACGTTGATGTACGGGTCCAGTTTCATGATGGTAACGTTGAGGCCACGGGCTTCGAGAATAGCCGCCAAAGAGGCTGCGGCAATGCCTTTACCCAGAGAGGAAACGACCCCGCCGGTCACAAAAATATAATTAGTTGTCATGCTGAACCTGAGAGTTTAGGTTTAAAGACGATGGAAGAACCAGGACGGGAAAGTAGTATACCCGAACCTCTCCAGACCTACAAACGATCGTTTTGCCATCCATCATCTCTGTCACCGCCGTGAGTTCATCCAGGTTTAGTCAGCCAGCATCACTCTCTCTGCCTTTTTAAAACAATAGGTTAGCTTGAAATTTTGTCGGTAAACTGCCTTCTGGCGTAATAAAACACCTTACAATTCAGTTTGTTGACTTTTCTGCCACACAATGTGCAATTCAGCAAGATAGGGCTGCGAGCTTAACCGTTTCAGCGAGAGCAAACCTTGTTGCCGATCAAACAAGTGATGTGCTTTAGCCCTCAGGCCCTGATGAGTTTTCCTGTTGTTTCACCTGTTGCCACACCTCTTCCATCTGTTCCAGCGTGGCCTGTTCCATCTTCAACCCGCGCTGTTGCACTATCGCCTCAACCTGGCGAAAACGGCGTTCGAACTTGCGGTTGGCGGCCTGCAAGGCACTCTCCGCCTTATGGCCGAGATGGCGGGAAAGATTGACCGTGGCAAACAGCAGATCGCCAATCTCCTCTTCCAGCTTCTGCTCGTCCACCACCGCCTGCTGCGCTTCGTGCATCACTTCGTCGATCTCTTCGTACACCTTGTCCAGCACCGGTCCCAGCGTATGCCAGTCGAAACCGACCGTTGCACAGCGCTTCTGGATCTTATGGGCTTTCATCAGCGCGGGCAACGCACTGGGGATATCATCCAGCACCGAATGCAGCGCCTTCTCCGCGCGCTCGCCGGCCTTCAGTTGCTCCCAACGGGCGGAAACCGCTTCGCTGTCGGCGGCGTCGGCTTCACCAAAAATATGCGGGTGGCGGCGCTCCAGTTTGTCGCTGATAGCGTTGCAGATCTGGTCGAAATCAAACAGCCCCTGCTCTTGCCCCATCTGGGCATAAAACACCACCTGGAACAGCAGATCGCCCAGCTCATCGCGCAGATCGGCATAATCCTGGCGTTCGATGGCGTCCAGCACTTCGTAGGTTTCTTCCAGCGTATAGGGTGCGATCGTCGCAAAGGTCTGTTGGCGATCCCAGGGGCAACCCGACTGTGGATCGCGCAAGGTTTTCATAATGGTCAGCAGGCGTTGCAACGGGGTGGATTGGATCATCTTGAAATCTCTGACAAAAGAATAGGCACAAAATATTATGCCCACATGGAGAGAATACCTAATGGATTTCGAGATGCACACAGGCAACAAGAACCTTTACCAAGCCCACGGATGGACCTGGTAAAGGTTCGCAGCCAACAACGATGCGGCTTGAAAGACGAAGGATTTAGCTGCCATGTAAGCGTTTGGCGTCAATCACATCCGGCAACTGATTCAGCTTGGCTAACACGCGCCCCAGCACCTGCTGGTTGTAGATCTCGATATCCATATCAATGGTGGCCAACTGCTTTTTGGTATCACTCCTGCTGGCAACGCCCAGCACGTTGACCTTCTCGTTAGCCAGGATCGTGGTGATATCACGCAGCAAACCGCTGCGATCGTTCGCAACCACGCGCACCACCAGCGAATAACCGCTGGAGTAGCTTTCCCCCCACACCGCGTCAACGATACGCTCTGGCGCATGAGATTGCAGATCGGCCAGTTGATCGCAATCTGCCCGGTGGATCGAAATCCCCCGCCCCTGAGTGATAAAACCAACAATGTCGTCGCCCGGGATCGGCTGGCAACAGCGAGCAATGTGGTGCATCAGATTGCCGACACCTTCCACCACCACGCGGCCATTGTCTTTATTGCGCGCCGCTGCAGCTGGCGCTTTCTGCTGAGTCAACTGACGCAGCGCCTGGCGATCCTGCTCTTCGGCACTCGGTTTATTGAGCTTACCCTGCAGGAAATTCACCATCTGATTCAGGCGGATATCCCCACCGCCAATCCCAGCCAGCACTTCGTCCAGCGAGTTGACGTTATAGCGTGGGATCAACAGCTTTTCGGCCTCTTTCAGGCTGATACCGAGATGTTCCAGCTCATTGTCCAGCATCTGCCGCCCAGCCAGGATGTTTTTGTCGCGATCCTGCTTGCGGAACCAGTTGTGGATCTTCGAGCGCCCACGGCTGGTGGTGATATAGCCGAGGTTCGGGTTCAGCCAGTCGCGGCTTGGGTTCGGCTGTTTCTGGGTGATCACTTCAACCTGATCGCCCATCTGCAACTGATAGGTAAAGGGCACGATACGGCCGCCAATCTTGGCACCGATACAGCGGTGGCCGACATCGCTGTGAATATGGTAGGCAAAGTCCAGCGGCGTAGAGCCCGCTGGCAGATCGATAACATCGCCCTTCGGGGTAAACACGTAGACCCGATCGTCAAACACCTGGCTGCGCACTTCGTCGAGCATTTCGCCCGAGTCCGCCATCTCTTCCTGCCAGGCGATCAGCTTACGCAGCCAGGCAATGCGCTCTTCGTAGCCGGAACGGGCGGTAACGACCGCGCCCTCTTTGTATTTCCAGTGCGCGGCAACGCCCAGTTCGGCATCTTCGTGCATCTGGCGGGTGCGGATCTGGATTTCCAGCGTTTTACCGCGCGGCCCTAGCACGACGGTATGAATGGACTGATAACCGTTCGGCTTCGGGTTAGCGACGTAGTCGTCGAACTCATCGGGCAGATGGCGGAAATGAGTATGCACGATGCCCAAAGCGGCATAGCAATCCTGCAAACGTTCTACTACCACCCGCACCGCACGCACATCGAACAGTTCGTCAAACGCCAGTGACTTTTTCTGCATCTTGCGCCAGATGCTGTAGATATGTTTCGGACGGCCATAGATTTCGGCCTTGACGCCTTCGTCCCCCATCGCTTTTTGCAGTGAAGCGACAAAATCATCAATAAACTGTTCACGATCGATGCGGCGTTCGTGCAGCAGTTTGGCAATGCGCTTGTATTCATCCGGGTGCAGATAGCGGAAGCAGAAATCCTCCAGCTCCCATTTCAACTGGCCGATCCCCAGACGATTGGCCAACGGTGCGTAGATGTTGAAACACTCTTTGGCCGCCAGCACGCGTTCATCTTCCGGCGCATCTTTGACTTCACGCAGATGGGCAATCCGCTCCGCCAGCTTGATCACCACGCAGCGGAAATCTTCCACCATCGCCAACAGCATGCGGCGCACGTTGTCGACCTGTTCGGAACCCATGGAGTCGTTATGCGTGGCCTTCAACTGGCGAATGGCGTCCATATCGCGCACGCCGTGCACCAGCGAGGTGATGCCGGAGCCAAAGGCTTCGGTCAGGGTGGCTTCCGGCACGATGCCAGCGTCCACCAGCGGGAACAACAGCGCAGCACGCATGCTGTCGTTGTCCATGCTGAGGGTCGAGAGAATTTCCACCATTTCCACGCCGCGCCACAGCAACAAGGGGGCATCAGAGTGACTTTGGGTCTGCTGCTCGCAGTAGCGCCAGGTTGCGGCTAATCGCTCACATGACTGCGGGTTAGGTAGCCCCAGGCTGGCAATCCAATCATCGAGAGCAAATTCCCCCGCCTTATTCAGATGTGCACTTCTTACCGCAACCATAACTTCTCCCTACTTTGCAGCGACTCCAGACGTTTGGATAAACAACGCCATGGATTCAAGATGCCCCGTGTGCGGAAACATATCCAACATCCGCACACGGGCAAGACGATAACCGGCATCCAGTAGCACTTTACTGTCACGTGCCAGCGTCGTGGGGTTACAGGAAACATACACCACCCGCTTTGGCGCCAGTTTTACAATATGTGACATCACACCCGCCGCACCTGCACGGGCGGGATCCAACATCACCTTATCAAAACCTTGAGCTGCCCAAGGCTGCCGTGCAACGTCATCTTCCAGATTCTCATGGAAAAAAGACAGATTACTCAGCAAATTCTTATGCGCATTATATTGCCCATTCGCTACCAGCGTGGCAACACCTTCAATGCCCACCACCGCTTTGGCACGCCGAGCCAGCGGCAAAGTGAAGTTACCCATCCCACAAAACAGGTCAAGTATCCGATCATTGGGCTCAATCTTTAACCACTCAAGGGCCTGAGCCACCATCTGCTGATTGACCGCATCATTAACCTGAATAAAATCGCGCGGACTGAACTCTAAGCGTAGTCCGTCGACCTGATAATACGGCGCTTCACCGCACAGTTTTTCGAGCCGATCGCTATCGGGGGCTAAATAAACCGTTACTTTTCTTTGCTGCGCAAAAGCCTCTAACGCCTGTCGATCGGCGGTTTTCAATACCTCGAGATGACGCAGCACCACCACCGGGCCATTATCCGCCAGCACCAGTTCGGCGTGCCCCAGGCGCTTCACGGCCTGCAGGCCACTGAGGCACTGCCGTAACGGCACCAGCAGTTGCTCCAGTTCTGGCGCTAATACCGAACACTGTTGTACCTCAACCAAATCAGTCGAAGCAGACTGGTGAAACCCCATCAGCAGCTTTTGCTGCTTCGGCTGCCACAGCAGCCCCAAACGTGCCCGCCGCCGATAACCATACTCTGGCCCGGCGATCACCGGCTCCGGCTGCGGTGTCACCCCAGTGGCTCGACCAATCATTCTCAGCAGCGCTGCCGCTTTACTCTGCTGTTGCAACGCTTGCGCAGCATGCTGCTGCTGGCAACCACCGCAGACACCAAAATGCGGGCAACGGGGCACCACCCGCTGTGGGCTGTGGCTCAGCAAGCGTTTCAACTCGCCCTTGGCGAACTGGCGTTTGTCTTCCGTCAGTTGGATTTCCGCCTGTTCACCTGGCAATACGCCGGGGACAAAAATCGCTTTACCTTCATGATGCGCTACGCCTTGCCCGAACGGATCGAGATCCGTTACGGTGATAGTCAATCTTTTTGAAGCTGGCCGGGTCGTCACTCGGCGTTTGGGGGAGTAGAATTGCGCCATAATTGTCGAATATGTGCTGGTTCACTAAGCTAGGATTAGCCTAATTCTCCCACATTGGAATCCCATGACCAAATACAGCCTGCGCGCGCGCATGATGATACTGATCCTGGCACCGACGCTACTGATCGGTTTGTTGCTCAGCACCTTCTTTGTGGTTCACCGCTACAACGAGCTGCAGGAACAGTTAGTTGATGCGGGGGCCAGCATCATTGAGCCCTTGGCTGTGGCCAGCGAATATGGCATGGCTTTCCGTAGCCGCGAGTCGGTCAGGCAGTTGGTCGGCCTGCTGCATCGCCGCCATTCGGATATCGTCCGTTCGATTTCCGTGTTTGACGCACAGAACAACCTGTTCGTCACCTCCAATAATCATCACAATTATACCCTGTTACAAATGCCGAAAGATGTGCCACTGCCCAGCGAACTGATGTTGACCCGGCGCGGTGATTCATTAATCCTGCGTACCCCCATCCTGTCGGAAAGCCCCATTCCTGACGAATCTACCGGTAGCGAAGCACACGCCGAAAACCGGCTTGGCTATGTAGCGATCGAACTGGATCTGAAATCGGTACGGCTGCAGCAATACAAGGAAGTCTTTATTTCCACCCTGCTATTACTGCTGTGTATGTGTATCGCCATCCTGTTTGCCTACCGCCTGATGCGCGACGTGACTGGCCCAATCCGCAATATGGTCAATACCGTGGACCGCATTCGCCGTGGCCAGCTCGACAGCCGGGTGGAAGGCTTTATGCTCGGCGAGCTGCACATGCTGAAAAACGGCATCAATTCGATGGCGATGTCACTGACCGCGTATCATGAGGAGATGCAGCAAAACATCGATCAGGCGACCTCCGATCTGCGCGAAACACTGGAGCAGATGGAGATCCAGAACGTCGAGCTGGATCTGGCCAAGAAACGTGCGCAGGAAGCTGCACGCATCAAGTCTGAATTCCTGGCCAATATGTCCCATGAGCTGCGTACGCCACTCAATGGCGTGATTGGCTTTACTCGCCAGATGCTGAAAACCTCGCTGAGTGCCACGCAGATCGATTATCTGCAAACCATTGAACGCTCAGCCAATAACCTGCTGACCATCATCAACGACGTACTAGATTTCTCCAAGCTGGAAGCGGGCAAACTGATACTGGAGCATATTCCGTTCTCGCTGCGTGAAACGCTGGACGAAGTGATCGTCCTGCTGGCCCCTAGCGCCCACGAAAAGGGTTTGGAACTGACGCTGGATGTGCAAAATGATGTGCCCGAGCAGGTGATTGGCGATTCATTACGCCTGCAACAGGTCATTACCAACCTGCTTGGCAACGCCATCAAATTCACCGAAACCGGCAATATTGATATCCGCGTCGAATTGCGCGACCAACTGGAGCGACAGGTGGAGCTGGAGGTACAGATCCACGATACCGGCATTGGTATTTCGGAGCGCCAACAGTCGCAGCTGTTCCAAGCATTCCGCCAGGCGGATGCCAGCATTTCACGCCGTCACGGCGGCACCGGATTAGGTCTGGTGATTACTCAGAAACTGGTGAAAGAGATGAATGGCGATATCTGTTTCTACAGCCAGTTGAATCGCGGTTCAACCTTCTGGTTCCATATTACGCTCGATCTCAATGACGGTATGCTGTCGCCTCCGCCAAGTCTGCCAGATCTGCGCGGCAAAACGCTGGCCTACATCGAAGCCAATCCAACGGCCGCTCAGGCCACGCTGAACATGCTGAGCGCCACTCAACTGATTGTCACCCATTCACCGACGTTAGGGAAACTGCCGAAAAACGATTACGACTTCCTGCTGATTGGTGTCCCGATCCCGTATCGTGACAGCATCCCACAGCACCGGGATAAGCTGCATGACGCGCTGAAAGTCGCCAGCCGGGTGATCCTCGCCTTGCCAAGCCAATCGCAGGTTGATGCCGAAGAAATGAAAAAACTCGGTGCTATTGGTTGCCTGATTAAGCCAATCACCAGCAATCGCCTGTATCCGCTGTTGCGGATGGAGTCACTACAGCAGTTGGCCGCACCGCCGGTGCGTCAGCGCCTGCCGCTGACGGTGATGGCGGTGGACGACAACCCAGCGAACCTGAAACTGATCGGTACCCTACTGGCGGAACAGGTAGAAAATACCCTGCTGTGCGGGAGTGGTGAAGAGGCCATTGCCTTGGCGCGCGAAAACGTGCTGGACATGATCCTGATGGATATCCAGATGCCCAATATTGATGGCATCCGTGCCGGTGAACTGATCCGCCAGATGCCGCATCATAATTCCACCCCGATCGTCGCAGTCACCGCTCATGCTATCAGCGGTGAGCGTGAACATCTGTTGCAGTCAGGGATGGACGACTATCTGGCCAAACCCATTGATGAAGCCATGCTTTCGCAGGTGCTGGCCCGTTACCACACCCACGAGTTCGCACCAGAACCGGTTATTCCGCGCAGTACCACAGAACTGCCATTATCGTTAGACTGGCCGCTGGCGCTGCGTCAGGCCGCCAATAAAGAAGATTTAGCCCGCGATCTGCTGCAGATGCTGGTCGAATTTCTGCCAGAAGTCACTGAACGGGTAAAGGCGCTGTTAGAAGGGAAAGCTGATGACAGTATTCTCGATCTGATTCACAAGCTGCATGGCAGCTGCAGTTACAGCGGCGTGCCACGCCTTAAGCAACTGTGCTATTACCTGGAACAGCAATTACGTCAAGGCACGAACAGCCACGATCTAGAGCCAGAATGGCTGGAATTACTGGATGAAATAGAGCTGGTGAATACCGAAGCACGGTTTTATCTAAGTAATTCCTGAGTACCGGCCTTAAATAGCACCAAGCCCAAACGTTGTTTGGGCTTGGTTGTTTTACAGGTTTACACGCCGTTGAATCTTATTGCATCAGCAGATACAGCGTAGAGTCACCACGTTGAATGTTCAGCGCCAAAACCGAAGGTTTGCTGTCGAGGATTTTACGCAGCTCCCCCAGATTCTCTACCGGCTGCTGGTTCACACCGAGGATCAGGTCACCTTTCTTCAGGCCAATGCGCGCCGCAGCACTGCCCGCCTTCACATTATCCACTTTCACCCCTTTATGAGCGCCGGTGCCGTTGCTCAGTTCAGCGCCTTCGATACCGGTATAAATATTGCCGGATTCAACCTGAGCCTGGCTGCCTTGTTCCAGCGTCAGTTCAACCGTCAACGGTTTGCCGTCACGGATCAGGCCCAGCGACATTTTGGTACCAATTGGCAGGGTACCGATTTCCGCACGGAACGAAGCGAAGCTGGAAATCGCTTTGCCGTTCAGGGTTACGATCACGTCACCCGCCTTGATACCGGCCTTCTCAGCGGAAGACTTCGGCATTACCTGGCTGATAAACGCACCACGCTGGGCATCCACCTTCATCGCCTGCGCCAGTTCAGAGTTCAGTTCGGTCCCCATAATCCCCAGTTCGCCGCGTTTTACCTGGCCGAATTCCACCATTTGCGCCGTCAGGTTTTTCACCATATTGCTTGGGATGGCGAAACCGATGCCGATGTTGCCACCGTCCGGCGCCAGAATCGCAGTGTTGATACCGATCAGTTCACCGTTCAGGTTCACCAGCGCACCACCGGAGTTACCGCGGTTAATCGCGGCGTCGGTCTGGATAAAGTTCTCGTAATTTTCGATGTTCAGGCCGCTGCGCCCCAGCGCAGAAACGATACCGGAGGTGACGGTTTCACCCAGACCATAAGGGTTACCGATCGCCACGGTGTAATCACCCACGCGTAATTGCTCGGAATCAGCCATCTTGATCGCCGTGAGATTTTTAGCGTCTTTCAGTTGGATCAGCGCGATATCCGAGCGCGGATCTTTACCGATCACTTTGGCTTCGAAGCGACGGCCATCGCTCAGTTGCACCTGGATCTTGCTGGCATTGTCTACCACGTGGTTATTGGTCACCACATAGCCTTTAGCGGCATCGATGATGACACCCGAACCCAGTGACTTAAAGGTTTCCTTGGCACCCTGATCGCCACCAGGCCCTGCCTGGCCACCCTGACACATTGGTGACCCCTGGAACGGCGAACCGTCCTGACAGAACGGCGAATTTTCGCCAAAGAACTGTTGGAACTGCTGAGGCATTCTTTGTTGCGCGCTCACCGGCGTGCTGCCTTCAACGTTGATGCTCACCACGGACGGCATCACCTTTTCCAACATCGGGGCCAGACTCGGCAATTGTTGCGAGCTCGGCGATGCCGATGCACTTTCTGCAGCGTTAGCGCTCGCTACCGGCCCCAAAGTCAAACCAATGCTGAATGCCAAGGCGCTTAAAACTAATACGGTTTTTTTCATCTGTGTGTCTCTTTAAAAGTCGTTCAGGAAATACTGCGAATTTGTGCCTATTCAGAGCGTATTAAAGCACCGAAGTTCCGACCACGAGAGATAGCTAATAGTAAACAAATATTGTCCGTCTTTACAAAACTCGAAATAAAGCTCGGCATGGGTTAGCAGGGCTGTAAAATAAGATTTTTCTTGATCAGGTAATTATTCTGCCGCCATTAAACGACGGTATTCATCATAGGCATAAAGATCGGTCATACCGCTGATATAATCCTGCAATAATCGCGCACGAAAATAATATTCTCTGATCGCTTGCTGCTCCGTGGAAAGATGCTGCACCCCCTCCACCGCTTCAACGTAAGCCAACCGATGTTTAGTGGAAAGCTTGTGAAACAGCCGTGTTTCAATCGGAAATGCGCGGTGGCTGTCATCGCGCACCAGTTGGCTGAAATCCGCCTGCGACATCGCCAGCAACGGGCTATAGATATCCAGCAGACCGCTGATCACCCGGTAACCCTGCAGCTCAAGCTGTTCTACCTCGGGGTGATTGAACACATGTTTGAAAGCCACGTTTTTAAAGATTTCCAGCAGCTTATATACTGAGCTCGAGTCCTCCAACAGCGCACCATTAAAGCGGCCATGAAAAACCGCATCCAGATTGTCGATAAAACGCTGGGCGGCATGCGGCACCAACCGCGCCACGGTAAATACCCGCAGGTACATAAAAAACTGATCTTCTGAACTTCGGCGCGCACCGCCACGATCGATTTTACGAAATGCGCTGGCCACGGTTTTATCAAATAAATCCCCCGGCGTGACCTCACCCCACTCCTGCGTTAAATGCTGATACAATTGCTCCACGGTAAAAATGTTTTTTTCCACCGCATCTTCCAGATCGGCAACGCAATAAGAAATATCATCAGCGGCTTCCATAATATAGGTGAGAGGGAAACGATCGAATTCCCCCATATTCAATTCCCGCCGTAAACGATCGACAAACGCCTCTTCCGCCAGATAAAAACCCGGCTTTTTCATCAGGTAACTGTGGCTGGCCGGGATATCGCTCGCCCAATAGGCCGGGCGGGTATATTTCAGAATGCAACCGACCTGGGCATAGGTCAGGTTCAGCTTCAACAGGGTATGCACCAGGCGGATCGCCTGAGCATTGCCTTCGAACTGGCTGAGATCCTGCCGGATACGGCTGCGCAGCCGGTTCAGATCGCTCTCCCCTTCACGCAGGCGCAACACGTCAACCAAGCAACCCTCATGGCTGCTCGGCTCGCTGCCGCAGTTGGCCGGATCAAGACGCTGGCGGAACCAGTTGTTGATCGCCGATTCGCCGAAATGACCAAAGGGCGGGTTGCCAATGTCGTGCATCAGGCAGGCCATTTCCACAATGCTTTCAAACGGATCGAGCAGTTTGCTCAGGCCGAGCGCATCGATACGCTGATCCTGTTTGAAGCGGTTGAGGATCTCTTTGGCAATATGCCGCCCCACCTGCTGCACTTCCATCGAATGGGTCAGGCGGCTGCGCACCGCCGCATTACGCTCCAGCGGGAACACCTGCGTTTTTTGCTGCAAACGGCGGATCGCCGCCGAATTGACGATGCGCCCACGATCGCTCTCAAACTGCCGGACGATGTCGTACTCTTCTTCGGCTTCAATCGGCTTGCTGAATGGCCGCTGAAAGCTGATTTTCTGCTTAAAGTCGATCCCGGACATCTGTTTCTCCCACCGTTGCGCGCTCCCTCCGTGATATCAATTCCCGGCAGCAGATGCAACGGTATTGCGGATTATCTCTCTTTCAGAGCCATGATAGACTATGGCGCAATTTCCACACCCAATCAGCGAGTGTTATTTATGAAAGTAGGCATCATCGGCGCAATGGAAGAAGAAGTTACCCTGCTGCGCGCGCAAATTGAAAACCGTCAGACCATTCAGCGCGCAGGCTGTGAAATCTATACCGGCCAGATTGGCGGAGTCGACGTCGCACTGCTGAAATCCGGGATCGGCAAAGTCGCGGCAGCGCTGGGTACTACGCTGCTGCTGGAACATTGCCAGCCCGATGTGGTGATCAACACCGGTTCCGCCGGTGGTTTGGCATCAACGCTGAAAGTCGGGGATATCGTGATTTCTGAAGAAGTACGCTATCACGATGCCGATGTCACCGCCTTCGGTTATCAACCGGGCCAGATGGCCGGTTGCCCGGCGGCCTTTGTTGCCAACGATGAGCTGATCGCCCTGGCGGAAAACTGCATCAAACAGCTTGATCTGCACGCCGTGCGCGGCCTGATTTGCAGCGGTGATGCTTTCATCAACGGCGCTGAGCCGCTGGCACGCATCCGCGCCACCTTCCCGAACGTGGCGGCAGTTGAGATGGAAGCCGCTGCCGTGGGCCATGTCTGCTATCAATTCGGCACACCTTTTGTGGTGGTGCGCGCGATTTCCGACGTGGCCGATCAGGAATCGCACATGAGCTTTGACGAATTCCTGACCGTGGCCGCCAAGCAGTCGTCGCTGATGGTCAACACCATGCTGCAAGCTCTGGCTAAGCGCGGTTAATGTGAAGGCACTGTTATGGCTGCTGGCATTATGCTTGGCACTGCCCGCCAGCGCGGCTCAGCGTGTTATCAGCCTGGCGCCCAACACCACAGAACTCGCCTATGCTGCCGGCATGGGCGAAACCCTGGTGGCAGCGAGTGCCTATTCGGATTACCCCCCTGCCGCAAAAAAGCTGGAACAGGTGGCTTCGTGGCAAGGTATGAATCTGGAACGGATATTGGCGCTGAAGCCGGATCTGATCCTCGCCTGGCGCGGCGGTAACCCGCAACGGCTATTGGATCAGCTCGCCTCATTCGGTATCCCGATCTTCTACGCAGATGCCCAAAATATTGATGACATCGCAAAGTCGCTGGATGCGCTGGCGCAATACAGCCCTCATCCAGAGCAGGCGCATCAGGCCGCAGAGAGCATGCGCCAGCAAATGGCCGCGCTGAAAGCCCAATATGCTCATAATCAGCCACGCCGCGTGTTGTTGCAGTTTGGCACTCAGCCTTTGTTCACCGCTTCCGCAGCCACGCTGCAAAGCCAGGTGCTTGCGCTGTGCGGCGCAGAAAACATTTTTGCCGACAGCCGCATGCCGTGGCCGCAGATCAGCCGCGAACAGGTGCTGGCGCGCCAGCCGCAGACCATCGTCATCACCGGTGGCGCACAGCAGATCGCCAGCGTGAAGGCGTTCTGGGCGCCACAGCTGGCAGTTCCTGTCATTGCGCTGAATGAAGACTGGTTCAACCGCGCCGGGCCACGCATTATGCTGGCGGCCCAGGAGCTCTGTAGCCAACTGGCGGAGGTCAAATAATGCTGGTTTTTTGGTTGGATATTCTCGGTACCGCTGTGTTTGCCATCTCTGGTGTCTTGCTGGCGGGGAAACTGCGGATGGATCCGTTCGGCGTACTGGTGCTGGGCGTGGTAACTGCAGTGGGCGGCGGGACGATCCGCGATATGGCGCTGGCCAACGGGCCGGTATTCTGGGTGAAAGATCCGACCGATCTGGTGGTCGCCATGATCACCTGCGTGCTGACGCTGCTGCTGGTGCGCCAGCCGCGCCGCTTGCCAAAATGGATCCTGCCGGTGCTGGACGCGGTGGGGTTAGCGGTATTCGTTGGCATTGGCGTGAATAAAGCGCTGGCGGCAGGCACCAGCCCGCTGGTGGCCGTGTGCATGGGGGTGATTACCGGCGTCGGCGGCGGCATTATCCGCGACGTGCTGGCTCGCGAAATCCCGATGATCCTGCGCACCGAGGTTTATGCCACCGCCTGCATTATCGGTGGGATCGTGCATACCACCGCGTCCTACACCTTCGGGATGCCGCTACAGCAGGCCATGATGCTGGGCATGGCGATCACACTGGGTATCCGGCTGGCGGCCATCCGCTGGCACCTGAAGTTACCTGCCTTTATCCTCGAAAAATAATAAAAAACCCGCGAACCGTTATGGTTGGCGGGTTTTTTCATGGCTTAGGGGCTCAGATACTGAATGAAGAACCGCAGCCACAGGTCGTTTTAGCATTCGGGTTGGTCACCACAAAGCGCGAACCCTCCAGCCCTTCGGTGTAATCCACCGAACCACCAACCAGATATTGCAGGCTCATTGGGTCAACCACCAGCGCAACGCCTTGCTTCTCGATGGTCATGTCACCGTCGTTGACCTTGTCGTCAAAAGTGAAGCCGTACTGGAATCCGCTGCAACCGCCACCGGTAATGTAAACCCGCAACTTCAGGTTTGGATTTTCTTCGTCAGCAATCAGGAACTTAACCTTGTTTGCTGCTGCCTCGGTAAATTGCAGGGGCAGTGCTGTTTCATCACTCATACTCTTTACTCCCAACATGTTGCGCATCAGGCTAGCCTGATCAATGCCTTTGATTATCTAATACCTGAGTGTTGCGTTCAAGTATTCACCGCATTTGTTGTATTTTCTTTACTTGTTTCTTTTGCCGCAACCCAAGCCTGCTCGTCTAATGTGCGGCCCAATACCGAGGAATACAAGAGCTTGCACCCTGAAACTGAGCGGGCCACCAGGGTTCATCAACACGCGATCGTTTCATAACGTAGCGCACTCCTCTAGAATAGCGCGGTCAAATCATTCAAATAAAAATCCAGGAGCCGATTTATGAGCTTACACAGCAAGTCCGAAAGTCTGTATGCCCAGGCGCAACAGTTAATCCCCGGCGGGGTTAACTCTCCGGTGCGTGCATTCACCGGTGTCGGCGGCACACCACTGTTTATCGAACGCGCTGACGGTGCTTACCTTTTTGATGCCGATGGCAAAGCCTATATCGATTACGTCGGTTCCTGGGGCCCCATGGTGCTGGGCCACAATCATCCGGCGATCCGTAATGCGGTCATCGAAGCGGCGCAGCGTGGCCTGAGCTTTGGCGCACCGACCGAAATGGAAGTCAAAATGGCGCAGTTGGTTACCGAACTGGTGCCGACGATGGATATGGTGCGTATGGTGAACTCCGGTACGGAAGCGACCATGAGCGCCATTCGTCTGGCGCGCGGTTACACCCATCGTGACAAAATCATCAAGTTTGAAGGTTGTTATCACGGCCACGCCGACTGCCTGCTGGTCAAAGCCGGCTCCGGCGCTCTGACGCTAGGCCAGCCAAACTCACCGGGCGTACCGGCCGATTTTGCCAAACATACTCTGACCTGCACCTTTAACGATCTTGAGTCTGTGCGTAGCGCGTTTGAACAATACCCAGCAGAGATCGCCTGTATCATCGTTGAACCGGTAGCTGGCAACATGAACTGCGTACCACCACTGCCAGAATTCCTGCCCGGCCTGCGCGCATTGTGCGATCAATATGGCGCGCTGCTGATTATTGACGAAGTCATGACCGGGTTCCGCGTTGCCCTGGCGGGTGCGCAAAGTTATTACGATGTGGTGCCGGATCTGACCTGCCTCGGCAAAATTATCGGCGGCGGCATGCCGGTCGGGGCCTTCGGTGGCCGTCGTGAAGTGATGGACGCATTGGCCCCCACCGGGCCGGTCTATCAGGCCGGGACGCTGTCGGGCAACCCGATTGCCATGGCGGCAGGTTTCGCCTGTCTGACCGAGGTTTCACAGGTGGGCATCCACCAGACGTTGACTGAACTGACCGACAAACTGGCCAGAGGCCTGCTGGAAGCGGCAAAAGCCGAAAACATTCCGTTTGTCGTCAACCATGTTGGCGGTATGTTCGGCCTGTTCTTTACCGACGCACCAGCCGTCACCTGCTATCAGGACGTGATGCAATGTGATGTTGAACGCTTCAAGCGCTTCTTCCACCTGATGCTGGACGAAGGGATTTATCTGGCGCCCTCAGCATTCGAGGCCGGGTTTATGTCGGTCGCACACAGCGATGAAGACATTCAGCGCACCGTCGCTGCGGCCCGCCGCTGCTTCGCCAAGCTGTAAATCAGTTCGCGGGCGCATTGCGCGCCCGCTCTCTCACTACACTGCGGTTTAAACCAGCGTACCGTAAATTGTCAGCAGCGCCACCACTACCAGGATAATCATTGTCACCTTCCGCGCCAGCGTGACCGCAGCTCGTGGTGTCTGCACCTGATCATCATGCGGATCGCGCGCTAAAGAGAACTGCGCCAGACGCGTCAACACCAGATATTGTGAAGTATGGCGATCGCCTAACGAAGCAAACCAGGCAGGCAAGGCTTTTTCACCGTGACCAAATAGCGCATAGGCCACCCCAGCCAACCGCACCGGGATCCAATCCAGCCAGTGCAGCAGAAAATCGATACCGGCCTGGGAACGCTCCAGTGGCGTCTGGTGGCGCGCCAACCAGGTTTGATAAGCGCGCAGAAAAGCATAGCCTGCCAGCGCAATCGGCCCATAAGGCCCGCCTACCACAAACCAGAATAACGGTGCCAGATAATAGCGATAGTTAATCCACAGCAACGCATTCTGCAGCCCGCGCAGCCGCTCTTCTTTGCTACAACCAACCGGGAGGCCATGGATCAAGGCCAATTCTTCTGCCATCTGATCGCTGGCATGCTCGTCGCCCTGACGGGCAGCGCTTAAATAGGCACGGTAATGCTTACGCTTGACACCCGCCCCCACGCACAGCAGCCCAATCAGGATCCACAACAGCAGCACGACCACACCAAAAAGCAGGCCTTTAGCCAGCCACAGGATGCCCCCGATCAGCGCCATCCAGACAATAACCATAAACAGCGTTTGTGCCAGCGAAAACCGGTGCAGGCGCTGAAACACCACTTCAAGGCGGTGGTCCAACTGCCAATGCTCACCCAGTTTAAATAGACGTTCCCACGCCAGAACCAGTAACAGCGTAAACAGCGTCATTAGCTAATCCTCTCCTCTCGTTATCTTTACCCAGCTTAGCGCCGCTGGGCTGAGCGGGTTGTTACCAGGTAGAACTGCCTTTAACACTGGCGTCCCAGAACAGCACCTGACCTCGCTACGGTGGTACTTGCTTTCGCAACAGAGTAGCATGATCGCTTACAAACCTACCGCCCATTCCGGAGTTTTCTATGCCGACACGCCGTTACAGTGCTGACAGTCGCCGTACCGCGCTTCTTGAACGTATTGAAAGTGATATCCCTTATACCGTTGCCCAAGCGCTGAGAGAGGACCTGGGGGGGGAAGTGGATGCCGAGCGCGATATTACCGCGCAATTACTCCCGCCAGACAAGCAGGCTGAAGCCACCGTCATCACCCGCGAACCGGGTATTTTCTGTGGCCGCCGCTGGATGGATGAAGTGTTTATCCAATTGGGTGGGCAGGTGAGAATAGAGTGGCTGGTGCAGGATGGCGATCGTCTGGTGCCTAACCAGCCCCTGTGCCACCTGAGTGGCCCGGCGCGCATCCTGCTGACCGGCGAGCGCACTGCGCTGAATTTTGTCCAAACCCTTTCCGGTGTCGCTACCGCAGTCAGCCATTACGTTGAATTGCTTAAAGGTACGCAAACCCGCCTGCTGGATACGCGCAAAACGCTGCCAGGCCTGCGTACTGCGTTAAAATATGCCGTGCTGTGCGGCGGTGGCAGCAATCATCGTCTGGGCCTTTCTGACGCTTTCCTGATTAAAGAAAACCACATCATTGCTTCAGGGTCGATCAAAAACGCGGTGGAAAAAGCCTTCTGGCTGCACGCCGACGTCCCGGTAGAGGTGGAGGTTGAATCATTGGACGAACTACAGCAGGCGCTGGATGCCGGTGCCGACATCGTGATGCTGGATAATTTCAGCCTGGCGATGATGCGCGATGCCGTTGCCCTGGCTCAGGGGCGAACACAGCTTGAAGTTTCCGGTAACGTCACTGCCCAGACCCTGCGGGAGTTTGCCGCAACCGGCGTGGACTACATCTCGGTGGGGGCATTGACCAAGCACGTCACCGCTCTCGATTTGTCGATGCGTTTTCAATAATCCCCTCTCTCAAACCGCCTTTTTGCTACCGCAGAGAGGCGTTTTTCATCTCTCAATCTGCGAAATACCACGCATTATTTTTTAACCGCCCGCAACGCCAACACGTTGCACTGGAACACCCACGCACAATCGTCATCGCTCGCTCGCCAGCGGCAGCCCAGCGTTTTAACGTTGCCTCCACGCTTATTGGGAGGAGACAACAGATGGAAACACAACGCGGTTTTACCTTGATCGAGTTAATGGTGGTCATTGCGATTATCGCCATACTGAGTGCTATCGGCATTCCCGCTTATCAGCGCTACATCCAGAAAGCAGCCATGACCGACATGTTGCAGGCGATGACGCCTTACAAGATGGCGGTCGAACTTTGTTCGCTGGAAAACGGCGGCACAACCGGTTGCAACGCGGGCAGCAAAGGCATCCCCGCCGGTGCGGCATCACGCTATGTCAGTAAAATTGAGGTCAGCCAGGGAGCCATCAGCCTGACCGGTACGCAAAGCTTACAGGGGCTGAGTACCACGCTCACACCGGTACAGGATCCCTCTGGCTTAATCCGCTGGACGCGCCTATGCAGCAGCGATGACAGTAACCTCAAGGAAACTTGCCAGGAAGTATTCCGCTTTGATGATGCGGCTGAATGAGGGCCACCGAAATGAGCATCAGCGATGAAATCCACGCACTCTGCCAGCGCTACCAGGCGTTGGCACTCAGCGAAAATGCCCAGCAGCTGACCATCGCCTTGCACGGTGAGATCCCACCCGCGCTGGTGCAAGCGCTGCGCTTTGCCGCTGGCAAAAGCATTGTGGTTGAACAATGGCCCCTTGCTCGTCTGGAGCAGGCGCAGAATCAGTGGCAATCTGCCGAAAGCGTACCATCGCCAGAAATTGCAGAAGGTAGTGCGCCCTCGCTTAATGACGACAGCGAGACTCCGGTGGTGCAATTTATCAATCAGACCCTGCGCAGCGCCATTCAACGACGAGCCTCTGATATACACTTTGAACCTTATCAGCAAACGCTCCGCGTCCGGCTAAGGATTGACGGCGTTTTACAGGCCATTGTTTCCCCTCCTTTTCCACTGGCCACGCGCATTATCGCCAGGCTGAAAATCATGGGGCAGTTGGATATTGCAGAGCGCCGTCTGCCGCAGGACGGCCAACTCAGCGTACAGTTGGACAACGCCAGTTTCTCAATGCGCATTTCAACGTTGCCGACGCTATATGGCGAAAAAGTGGTGTTGAGGATCCTGCAAACCGATCGTCAGGAACTGCTGCTCGAACAGCTCGGTATGAGCCCGGCAGCGCTTGGGCTGTATGCCAATGCCCTCGCCTGCCCGCAAGGAATGATCCTGGTTACTGGCCCCACCGGCAGCGGTAAAACCGTCACGCTCTACAGCGGCCTGCGCCAGTTGAATGATATACAGAGCAATCTATGCAGCGTGGAAGATCCGATTGAGATCCCGGTATTCGGTATCAACCAAACCCAGATCAACAGCAAGACCGATCTGGATTTCGCCCGCGTCTTGCGGGCGCTGCTGCGCCAGGATCCTGACGTCATCATGATCGGCGAGATCCGCGACAGAGAAACCGCCGAGATCGCCGTAAAAGCCGCACAAACCGGGCATTTGGTGCTTTCAACCCTGCATACCAACTCCACCAGCGAAACCCTGACGCGCCTGACCCAAATGGGCATCCCCGGCTACCTGCTGGCCGCCTGCCTGAAGTTGATCATCGCCCAGCGCCTGGTGCGGCGCTTATGCACACACTGCCGTTATCCGCAGAGCGAACACCCGCGTTTCCCGGCCAATCTCTGGCCTGAGCCGCTAACCTCCTGGAGCGCTACCGGTTGTGAACATTGTTTTGGTGGCTATTACGGCCGCATTGGCCTCTATGAACTGCTAACCATCACCCCTGAAGTACAAGATGCCCTGCTGCAGAATGCTTCAGCGGCCCAACTGGCAGACATTGCACAACAGCAGGGGCAAATAACGCTGCTGCAAGCCGGTTTAGCGCTGGTGGCACAAGGGACAACGTCGCTGGCAGAGGTGTACCGCGTTGTTGGCACAGCAGCGAGCAGCGAGGCAAACGTATGAAAAAGTGCCGTCTCTACCTGTGGCAGGCGATCGATTCTCAAGGCGCTATCCGCCAAGGGGAATTCATGGTCGATGACAAAAATCAGGTTTACCAGCAACTGCTTGAGCAAGGGCTACAGCCTTATCAAATCAGTGCAGGGAAACGCATCACTCCGCGCCTCTGGCGTGGTGAGCCGATGATCCAATTTACCCGGCAACTGGCTACCCTGTTACAGGCTGGCCTGCCGCTGGTCAACAGCCTGCAACTGCTGGCCAAAGAGCATCAATCAGCGGCCTGGCGCTGCCTGCTGTTGGAAATCAGCCATAAAGTGGCTCTGGGGCAACCTTTCTCTGAGGTGATTAGTGAGCAGCAGGCCGTGTTCCCACTGATCTACCGCCAGTTGATTGCCATCGGTGAGCTGACCGGCAACCTTGACCGCTGCTGCCTGCAGTTGGCACAGCAACAGGAAGCCCAGCAAAAGCTGCAGAAAAAGGTGGCGAAAGCCCTGCGCTACCCGCTGTTTATCTGCGTGGTGGCCATACTGGTCAGCATATTGATGCTGGTGATGGTGCTGCCGGAGTTTGCCAAGGTATACCAATCATTCAATGCGCCACTCCCCTGGTTTACCCAAGGGTTGCTGAATCTCTCCGCGCTGCTGATCGGGGCCGGGCCTTATCTGCTGGTGAGCCTGTCGGGGCTGGCAGGGGGGTATCTGCGCTGGCTGCATCCGTTGCCCGATTGGCAACGGCGTGAACAGGCCGCCCTGCTACGCATCCCGCTGATTGCTTCGTTGATAAAAGGCAATTGCCTCAGCCAGATATTCCGCATCCTGACCATGACTCAGCAGGCAGGTCTCACGCTGGTTGAAGGGCTGCACGCCGCTACGCTGTCGGTTGGTAACCTGTTTTATCACCAGGCCTTAGAAGCTATTCAGCAGCAGTTAGTCCAAGGGTACCCTTTCCACCGCGCGTTATCTCAACAGGCGTTATTCCCCTCCCTGTGCCAGCAACTGGTTCGGGTTGGCGAAGAGTCCGGTACGCTGGATATCCTTTTAGAGAAGCTGGCGCACTGGCATGAACAGCAGACTCACGAACTTGCTGATACGCTGGCACAAACGCTTGAGCCTATGCTGATGATGGTGGTTGGCGGCATTGTCGGCGCCTTGGTCATCGCCATGTATTTGCCTATTTTCCAACTGGGAAACGTGTTGGGGTAGTGCAGAAATACAAAACCCGGCGTTAACCGGGTTTAAAGCTGGGTTTCGTAGGCTTATTTACTGCCGAAAACGCGATTTTCCTGCTCCGCGACGCGGATAAAGGTAGTACGCTTGGTCAGCTCTTTCAAACGCTCTGCACCGACATAAGTACAGGCAGAACGCAGGCCACCCAAGATATCGCGCACGGTAAACTCAACTTCACCACGCAGCGGCAACCTGACGGTTTTCCCTTCTGCGGCACGGTAGCCGGCAACACCGCCTACGTGGCGTTTCATCGCAGATTCAGAACTCATGCCGTAGAACAGCATGAATTTCTCGCCGTTCTCTTCCACTACGGTGCCTTCGCATTCATCGTGCCCCGCCAGCATACCGCCGAGCATCACAAAGTCTGCGCCACCGCCGAAAGCTTTAGCCACGTCGCCCGGCACCGAACAACCACCGTCACTGACAATCTGGCCACCCAGACCGTGTGCGGCATCAGCGCACTCGATCACGGCAGAAAGCTGCGGGTAGCCCACACCGGTTTTCACGCGGGTGGTACAAACAGAACCTGGGCCGATACCCACTTTAACAATATCAGCGCCAGATAGGATCAGTTCTTCGACCATTTCACCGGTCACCACGTTACCGGCACAAATCACATGATTTGGGCAGGCTTCACGGGCTTTATGCAAGAAGGCAACGAAGTGTTCAGAGTAGCCGTTTGCCACATCAATGCAGATGAACTTCAGCCCTGGGGATAAGGCCAGAATCTGCTTCATTTTCACGAAGTCGGCTTCGGAGGTGCCAGTAGACACCATCACGTGGCGCAGGGTGGATTCCGGCACACGCTGCACAAACTCAGCCCATTGCTCAACGGTGTAATGCTTATGAACAGCGGTGAGGATCTCGAAGGATGCCAAAGCTTCAGCCATGCGGAAGGTGCCAACCGTATCCATGTTGGCAGCAATAATCGGCACTCCAGACCAGTTCCAACCTGAATGTTTGAAGGTAAACTGACGTTCCAGTTCAACTTCTGAGCGGCTTTTCAGCGTGGAGCGCTTTGGGCGAATCAACACATCTTTAAAGCCCAGCTTCAAATCTTCTTCAATACGCATGACTAATAATTTCCTGGTTTTTGGCGACGGATCGCAGGGGGATATTCGAACCTGTACCCGATGAACTTCAAGCGACGGCTCAGTGGCCAACTTGCCTATTTCCAGGAGCTTACTCAAGTAAGTGACTGGAGTGGGCAAGCACAGCTGACAACGCTGTGGCTTGAAAGGCGATGGGTAGATTAATGCCAGTTCCAGTGACGCTATCATACGCACTAATAATCACTCGGCAAGACTGCGATTTCGCCTTTATTTACGCTACAATCCCATAAATTTACCTACAACATCGCAATGTGATTTCCACATCACTTTCTCCGCCCCTTTCCCCCTCTGGCGGAGTGATATCCTGCGATATGGGGTAAGTCGCTCGCGCCAGCTTGCACTTCTGCGCGATCGCTTTATGATTCGTTTATTAATTTTTGGTGAATATCAGGATGTCTCCCGTACCATGGCCTACATTGTTGCATTGACAGGCGGTATCGGCAGCGGCAAGTCGACCATTGCAGACGCTTTTGCGCGTTTGGGCGTTGCCATCGTTGATGCTGACGTGATTGCCCGTCAGGTTGTTGAACCAGGAAGCCCTGCATTGGCAGCTATTTCTGCACATTTTGGTAATAAAATGTTGCTGGGTGACGGTTCACTCAACCGTTCTGCGCTACGTCAGCGTATCTTCAGTCATCCTGACGATAAAACCTGGCTTAACCAGTTACTGCATCCACTGATTCACCAGGAAACCCAGCGTCAACTGGCGCAGGTCAACGGCCCTTACGCACTGTGGGTAGTGCCACTGCTGGTGGAAAACCATCTGCAGGATCGCGCCGATCGCGTTTTGGTTGTCGATGTCGATGACGAGACGCAACTCGCCAGAACTATCGCCCGCGATGGCATCAGCCGCCAGCAGGCACAGGATATTTTGTCTGCACAGGCTACGCGTGAACAACGCTTGGCGGTTGCCGACGATGTTATTGACAATAGCGGCACGGCTCAGGGAATTGAGCCTTATGTCGCCGCACTGCATCGCCGCTATCTTGAGTTGGCAATGCCAGAGACCCGACAGGATTAAACTGAATGAGTGACGCTTCCCTAACCGTTTTCTTTGAACACCCGTTAAATGAAAAAATGCGTACCTGGCTGCGCATTGAGTTTTTACTGCAACAACTGCATGGCCAAAGGGCATTAAGCGAAACCGCCATCGCCCTGACCTTTTTCCGCACCGTCGCAGATCTGTTGGACGTGCTGGAACGTGGTGAAGTCCGCACCGAACTCCTGAAAGAGCTAGAGCGCCAGCAGCAAAAATTGCTGCAATGGGCCGAGGTGCCCGGCGTAGACATGTCCGTGATCAATCAATTACGCAGCCAGTTAAAAGCACGTGCTGCCTCGTTGATGTCGGCACCGCGCATGGGCCAGGCTCTGCGTGAAGATCGCCTGATCAGCCTGGTTCGCCAGCGCCTGAGTATTCCAGGTGGCTGTTGCAGTTTTGACTTACCGACGTTGCATATCTGGATGCACGTTGCCCAACATGAGCGTGACGCCGACGTTGCTGCCTGGCTGGAAACCTTGGAACCACTGCGCCAAGCGCTGACCATAGTGTTGGATCTGGTGCGTCAGGCCGGAGCTTTCCGTAAGCAAACCAGTTTGAATGGTTTCTTTCAGGACAACGCTGAGGGGGCCGATCTGCTACGCTTGAATATTGCTCTGGCTTATCAGCTATACCCACAGATTTCCGGCCACAAAACGCGTTATGCCATCCGTTTCCTGCCGTTAGACAGCGAAAATGGCATGGTGCCAGAGCGTTTGGACTTTGAGTTGGCCTGCTGTTAAGACACTGAGATAACACTTTCGCCTGCTGAGGGAAGTAAGGAAGAAATATGACGACCGTAGTGAAATGCCCAACCTGTGGCAAAGGTGTCGTTTGGGGTGAAGTCAGCCCCTATCGCCCATTCTGCTGCAAACGTTGCCAACTGATCGATCTGGGTGAATGGGCTGACGAAGAGAAACGTATCCCCAGCACTGGCGATCTGTCAGAAACCGAAGACTGGAGTGAAGAAGACGATCGCGATCGTTAGCCGTCATCATCGCGGCCTGGCATGCCAGGCCGAAAAAATCATTGTGCAGCACTGGCCTGTGCAACCAGTAAGTTGATAATGCTGGCATTGGCTTCTGGGAATTCATCCTCACGTAGGTCCGTCTGTTTCACCCAGCGCATTGGCTGGCCTTCACGGCCATACGGCTCGCCCGTCCAACCTTCCACCAGGTAGAAATTCAGCGTCACAATCCGATCGGTGAAATGATGTTCCAACACCTCCAACAGCTGTGTCTGATGTGCATCAATTCCGGTTTCCTCCAGCAATTCACGGCGTAATGCCTGTTCCGGCGTTTCACCCTGCTCAATCTTGCCGCCGGGAAACTCCCAGAAACCAGCCATGTGTGCATCGGCTGCACGGCGCGTGATAAAGATTTCCTGCCGTGGGTTACGGATAATACCTACGGCGATGTTCAGGTGCTTCATCGCATCCTCCCAATCGTTGCCTGCAAAAAAAAGAGGTTCAGCAAGCTGAACCCCTATGTTTAGTGACTCACTACTGCCCGCTTACTTTTGCAAACGGCCGTGGCACTGCTTATATTTCTTGCCGGAACCGCACGGACAAGGATCGTTACGCCCCACTTTACGCTCGGCTACCGCCGGTGAGTTAGGATCCTCAATGACCAACGCGTTCTCTTCCTGGTGGCTCAGCTGTTGCTGACGCGCCAGACGCGCAGCTTCTTCACGACGCTGCAGCTCCAGAGCTTCAACTTCTTCCGGCATACGTACCTGAACCTTGCTCAGCACACTGATCACTTCATACTTCAGTGACTCCAGCATGTTGCCAAACATATTGAAAGATTCACGCTTGTATTCCTGCTTCGGATCTTTTTGCGCATAACCGCGCAGGTGGATCCCTTGGCGCAGATAATCCATTGCCGCCAGATGCTCTTTCCACAGCGAGTCCAGAGTCTGCAACATCACCCCCTTCTCGAAGTTACGCATCATCTCAGCACCAACAACTTCCTCTTTGCGCAGGTAATCTTCTTTCGCTTTCTCCAGAATACGCTCACGCAAGGTTTCTTCATGCAGCTGCGGTTCTTTGTCCAGCCATTCGGCGATCGGCATGTCCAGATCGAAATCGCTCTTCAGACGCTCTTCCAGCCCCTTCACGTCCCACATTTCTTCCAGCGACTGCGGCGGAATGTAGTTATCAATCGTGGTTTTGAATACGTCTTCACGAATGCTGCTAATGGTTTCGCTCACGTCCGATACGTCCAGCAGTTCGTTACGCTGGCTGTAGATCGCACGACGTTGATCGTTAGCCACATCGTCGTATTCCAACAACTGCTTACGGATATCGAAGTTACGGCTTTCTACTTTACGCTGCGCGTTGGCAATCGCTTTGGTTACCCATGGATGCTCAATCGCTTCGCCGTCTTTCATACCCAGCTTACGCATCATGCCGGATACGCGGTCCGAGGCAAAAATACGCATCAGCGCATCTTCCATCGACAGATAGAAACGGGAAGACCCCGCATCGCCCTGACGACCAGAACGGCCACGCAGCTGGTTATCGATACGGCGTGATTCATGGCGCTCGGTACCGATAATATGCAAACCACCGGCAGCCAGCACCGCGTCATGGCGGATTTGCCACGCATCTTTGATCGCCGCTATCTGCTCTTCGCTAGGATCTTCCAACTGCGCGATCTCCGCCTGCCAGCTTCCCCCCAGCACGATATCCGTACCACGGCCTGCCATGTTGGTGGCGATGGTCACTGCGGCCGTCTGCCCCGCCTGTGCCACAATCTCTGCTTCCATGGCGTGGAACTTGGCGTTCAGCACTTTGTGCTCAATCCCGGCCTTCGTCAGCTCACGGGAAACCACTTCAGATTTTTCAATCGAGATGGTACCGACCAGCACGGGTTGACCATTAGTGGTGCGCTCACGAATATCTTCAATGATTGCCGCGATCTTTTCTTTTTCGGTCATGTAGACCAGATCCGGCATATCTTTACGGATCATTGGGCGGTTGGTCGGCACCACGATCGTATCCAACTTGTAGATCGAGCGGAATTCAAACGCTTCGGTATCGGCAGTACCGGTCATACCGGCCAGCTTCTCATACAGACGGAAGTAGTTCTGGAAGGTGATCGAAGCCAGCGTCTGGTTTTCGTTCTGGATTTCCACGCCTTCTTTCGCTTCTACCGCCTGATGCAAGCCATCAGACCAGCGGCGGCCCTGCATGGTACGGCCGGTGTGCTCATCAACAATGATGACTTCACCGTCTTTGACGATGTAATCCACGTCACGGGTGAACAGCACGTGGGCACGCAATGCGGCAGTTACGTGGTGCATCAGCATGATGTTAGTTGGCGAATACAACGATTCGCCTTCTTCCATAATGTTGGCATCTACCAACATCTGCTCGATCAGGATCAAACCACGTTCAGTCAGGTGAACCTGGCGTGCTTTCTCATCCACCGAGAAGTGGCCTTCCCCCTGGAAGGTATCGGAATCTTCTTTTTCCTGGCGGATCAACTGAGGAATCAGCTTGTTGACCTTGATGTACATCTCTGAGCTGTCTTCGGCCGGGCCGGAGATGATCAACGGAGTACGTGCTTCATCGATCAGGATGGAGTCAACTTCATCCACCAGCGCATAGTGCAGTTTACGTTGCACTCGCTCTTCCGGGCTGAACGCCATGTTGTCACGCAGGTAGTCAAAACCGTATTCGTTGTTGGTACCGTAGGTGATATCAGCAGCATAAGCTTCGCGCTTGGCTACTGCTGGCATATTTGGCAGGTTGATCCCCACGCTCAGGCCAAGGAACTCGAACAGCGGACGGTTATTTTCGGCATCACGCTGGGCCAGATAGTCGTTGACGGTCACCACGTGCACACCGCGGCCGCTCAGGGCATTGAGGTAAGCAGGCAAGGTCGCCGTCAGGGTTTTACCTTCACCGGTACGCATTTCGGCGATACAACGCTCATTCAGCACCATCCCACCCAGCAACTGCACGTCGAAGTGGCGCATGCCAAACACGCGCTTACTGGCTTCACGCACTACGGCAAAGGCTTCTGGGATCAGGCTTTCCAGCACTTCGCCATTCTTCAGGCGTTCACGAAATTCGTCGGTCTTGGCCTGTAATTCAGTGTCGGACAGTTTTTCCATGTCCGGTTCCATACGGTTGATCGCTTCAACCGCTTTACGCATGCGGCGCAGGGTACGATCGTTGCTGCTGCCAAAAACTTTGGTCAATAATTTGTTTAACATGATTCTTAATATCTCTTACGCGACGACGCGATATTCGCCATCAACTCGCTGTTGTTTCGGTGGTGTTGGTTGCCCGCAGGGCAAGAATCAGTTGAAAAGGCCAGGCCCGGCGCGAATACCCTGCACCTGAGCGAGCCACAGCCCGGCCTGATGCTGCGCCAAAGAAGGAACAACGGAATGATTGGTATCACGAATGATAGTCGGGGGTTTCGGCTCATGCGTCAGCAACGCATTGAGCGTGGAGAGCAACGCCAGTTGTGCCACCTGCAATGGCGGCTCAACGGCATCCTGCTCCGCTTCCTGCACGCGCGCATAAATCGCCTGCGGGGCAAGAGCAAAAGAAAGGTGACGAATGACGGTACGAAGCGCATGCTGATGCCAGTAATCAACGCCAAACGTTGGGCGGCGATGCACTTCCTGCAGCAACGCCAGGCTGTTGAAGGCCTCACTGACCGAATTCTGGCGGTTAAGGCTGGACGAGGTGCTCGGCACCGCGGTCTGATCGGATGTGCCAGACAGATTTTGGGGTACGCCAAGCGTGGCCGCGACCATCCCTAACAGGAGATGGGGCCAGAAATAACGTCTGCCAAATTGTCGCCAACGATTTAGAATACCGATCACGAGTTTATAATCCGCCGGAGCCCATCATGCGCGATAGCCGTCCACAATTATTAGATGTCCTGTTCGACGACGCTCTCACAACAGAGAAAGGGCCACTGCATAACGTTCAGCAACGCGCCTTGGCGCTACTGAAACTCAACCGCGCAGTGAGGGGCCTGTTGCCCGCCCAGTTGCACCCATGGTGCCGTGTCGCCAACTTCAGACAGGGTGTTTTAGTGCTGGAAACCGCTAATGCCAGTTGGATGATGCGCTTGCGCTATGAACAACCCAGCCTGCTATCCGCACTACGAGCGCAAATTCTACCATCATTGTCGTCGATCGACATCAGGATTAATCCAGCCTTGATGGCAAAAGGCAGCAGTCAGGTGCAGGATGTTGTAAAAACAACCGAAAACGCGCGGACCACAGCCCCTTTGCGTCACTTAAGCCAGGAAAGTGCGGATGAATTACGAGGATTAGCGGCGCGCAGCCCAGAGAAATTACGCAAAATACTGGAACGACTGGCGTCGTTGGCAGGAGAGAGAGCCAACGCTACCAGTCGTGATAAATAATCAGCGGTATGGGTTTACGCCAACACGGTGGAAGGTGCTTTGAATGCCAACGGCATTTCAGCTTCATCCTGGAAGGTTACGTATTCCCAAGCTTCCTGTTTCGCCAGAACCGCCTGCAGCAACTTGTTGTTCAGCGCATGACCAGACTTGTACGCAGTAAACGCGCCAATGATGTTATGGCCGCACATAAACAGATCGCCGATGGCATCCAGCATTTTGTGGCGTACGAATTCGTCTTCGAAGCGCAGGCCGTCTTCGTTCAAGACACGATAGTCGTCTACCACAATGGCGCAATCGAAGCTGCCGCCCAAGGCTAAACCACGGGATTGCAGATATTCGATATCACGCATGAAACCGAAAGTACGCGCGCGGCTGATTTGGCGCACAAACGAATCCGCTGAGAAATCAAGGCGGTAACGCTGCGTGCTGGCATCAATAGCCGGGTGGTTGAAATCAATAGTGAAGTCCAGGCGGAACCCGTTATGCGGGGACAGCTCTGCCCACTTATCACCATCTTCTACGCGCACTGTCTCTTTCAAACGCAGGAATTTCTTCGCCGAGTTCAGTTCTTCGATGCCAGCATCCAGCAACAGGAATACAAACGGGCTGGCACTACCGTCCATAATAGGGATTTCAGCAGCATCAACTTCAATAATGATGTTATCGATGCCCAAACCCGCCAGCGCGGCATTGAGATGCTCAACGGTTGAAATACGCACGTCTGACTCATTCACCAAGCAAGTACAGAGCATGGTATCACGCACGGATTTTGCATCTGCCGGGAAATCAACCGGTGGATTCAAGTCAGTGCGACGATAGATGACCCCGGTGTTCGCCGGCGCTGGGCGCATTATCAGCGTGACTTTCTTGCCGGTATGCAAACCGACACCCGTCGTCTGAATAATACGTTTTAATGTCCTTTGTTTGATCATCGTTTTATCTCGCAGTGTTTATCCATCCTACCGGCCAAGCATACAGCATGGCCGGCGGGGCAGTTTAGCACAAAGAGCGGAGATTCCAAAATATCAGCTTATTCCTAGTCAGCCTGCTTGCGCAAGAAGGCTGGAATATCAAGATAGTCGGGCTCTTTATTCGGTTGCGTGCTCTGATCGTTCACCACTTTGGCAGCAGGTTTAACCTCCTGCGTCAACGGCGACATACCATGCTGCTGGTAACGGTGATCCATCACTGGCTGGCTGGCCTGTTTATTGGTTACCAGCGTGATTTCAGGACGTTTGTCCATACCGATACCGGTAGCCACTACGGTCACACGTAGTTCGTCGTTCATTTCCGGATCCAGCGAAGTCCCGATCACCACGGTCGCGTTGTCAGAAGCGAAAGCACGGATAGTGTTACCCACGGTTTCAAACTCATCCAGACGCAGATCGAAGCCTGCGGTGATGTTGACCAGCACGCCACGTGCACCGGACAGATCGATATCTTCCAGCAGTGGGCTGGAGATCGCCATTTCCGCCGCTTCTTCGGCACGGTCTTCGCCGCTTGCCACACCGGACCCCATCATCGCATAGCCCATTTCGGACATTACGGTGCGCACGTCGGCAAAGTCGACGTTCATCAGGCCCGGACGGGTGATCAGTTCGGCAATACCCTGCACAGCACCTTTCAGCACGTCGTTAGCCGCGCCAAACGCATCCAGCAGAGAAATGCCACGGCCCAGCACTTTCAGCAACTTGTCGTTCGGGATAGTGATCAGCGAGTCCACGTGTTTGGACAGCTCCGCGATACCCTGTTCAGCGAACGCCATGCGCTTCTTGCCTTCAAAATTGAACGGCTTGGTCACCACGGCGACGGTCAGAATACCCAGATCTTTGGCAACTTCAGCCACAACGGGCGCGGCACCGGTACCGGTACCGCCACCCATGCCAGCCGCGATAAAGACCATGTCTGCACCTTCCAGGGCTGCACGCAGGGCTTCACGGTCTTCTTCCGCCGAATTACGACCCACTTCCGGGTTCGCACCTGCCCCCAACCCTTTGGTAATACCGCTACCAATCTGGATGGTTTGGCCCACTGCCGTTTTACGTAACGCCTGAGCGTCGGTGTTAACGGCAAAGAATTCAACACCTTCGATGCGCTCGCGCACCATGTGTTCAACGGCGTTGCCACCGCCACCGCCGACGCCGATGACTTTAATCACCGCGTCATTGGTTAGTTCCATTGGTTCAAACATAGTTTCTCTCCGTTTTGTGCCTGTCGCTGCGAGATCATAAAAAGATAATTCAGCATGATCTCTTTGTTGAAACATTAAAACTCTTTTCTCAGCCAGCTATTGATACGTTTAAACCAATTGCCCACTGAGGCGCGTTTTTCTACTTCTGCCTCACCGCTCAGGTGAGACTCTTTTCCATAGTGCAACAACCCTACCGCCGTGGAGTAATAAGGCTCCTGTGCGTAGTCCGTCAGCCCCGTGATGTTTAAGGGTTGGCCAATGCGCACCTGGGTGTGGAACACCCGTTGCGCACAGGCTGCCAAGCCGTCAATCTGGGCGGCACCGCCGGTCAGCACAATGCCCGCTGCCAGATGATGCTTCACCCCTTGGCTCCGTAGTTGCTCCTGCAATTGCAAAATTTCATCGTTAACCAGATTCAACAGTTCGGTGTAGCGCGGCTCAATCACTTCAGCCAGAGTCTGTCTTTGCAGACTACGAGGGGGGCGGCCCCCAACGCTAGGCACCTCTACACTCTCATCCTTGCTAACAATCGACCCAAGCGCACAGCCGTGTCGAACTTTAATCGCTTCCGCGTCTGCCGGCGGTGTCCCGAAGGCATAGGCGATATCGCTGGTGACCACGTTCCCGGCATAAGGGATCACTTTGGTGTGGCGCAGCGCGCCGCCGGTATACACGGCCATGTCCATGGTGCCACCGCCGATATCCACCACACAGACACCGAGTTCACGCTCATCTTCGGTCAGCACCGCATAGCTGGCCGCCAGACCGGCGAAAATCAGTTGATCCACTTTCAGACCACAACGTTCCACCGCTTTGACAATATTCTTTGCCATATCGTTATGGCAGGTGATCAGGTGCACCTTGGCCTGCATACGCACGCCGGATAACCCCACCGGATTTTTGATCCCTTCCTGATAATCGATGGCATATTCCTGAGGGATAACGTGCAGAATGCGGTGTTCATCGCGGACACGTACCGATTTGGCGGTGTGCACCACGTTCTCCACATCCTCCTGCGTCACTTCCTCTTCTGAAATAGGCACCATCCCTATTTCGTTCTGACAGCTAATATGTTTACCCGATAATGCGAGGTAAACCGAAGAAATCTGACAGTCAGCCATCAGTTCGGCCTGATCGATAGCACGCTGAACGCATTTCACTACCGACTCCAGGTCGTTGACACCACCCTTATCCATACCGCGAGACGGGCAACTGCCCACCCCGATAATGTTGACCATGCCATCGGGCAGAACTTCCCCTACCAATGCGGAGACTTTTGCAGTACCGATCTCCAGTCCAACTACCAGTTTTCTGTCCGTCGACTTGATCATTGTTGTTTTGCCTGTGCCTGATTCTGTTGCTGATTACTGTCTGACCGTTCGCCTGCTGCCTGCGGGTCAATAAACGCCGGGGCCCAACCGACCGAGGCACCGGTGTCGTAACGTAAATCGACATAGCTGATACGCTTGTTTTCCGCTTGTGCCTGCTGCAACAACACCGGATAAAGCCCGATAAAGCGTTGCAGGCGCCCCATGCGATCGTCACGTCCCAGCTCCAGCCGAACATCGTTATCCAAAGCTAACTGCCATGAGTGGCGGGCCGTCATAGACACCATCTTAAGCGGGTACTTGCTGGCCGCTAACATGCTGCTCATCGCACGATACCCTTCCAAAACATCCTGCTCACTCCCTTCCGGGCCGTAGAGCAGCGGTAATTTCTGTTTACCTAAGCGTTCCGCCGGTACGCTGAACGACTTACCGGCAGCATCCACCATGTGCAAATCATTCCAGTGCGCCACCGGGACATACTCCACCAGGTGGATCTTCAGCTCATCCGGCCACTGCTTGCGCACGCTGGCCTGCTGGATCCATGGCAGGCGCTCAATCTGCTGCTGGATAATGTCCACATCCTGCGTCATGAACGTGCCCGGTGCACCCAACGCCAGGATCGCCTGGCGAATATCATCATTGGTGGTGTAATGGCGCTCGCCGGTCACCACCAGTTTCGAGAGCGGCAAGCGGCTGGCATCTTTCATCCAGCCAATCACCGCCCAACCGCCCCACAAGATCGTTCCTAACACCATCAGCAGGAAAATCATGCCTGCCAGTTGGGTTCCGTTGCTGCGGCGCGGGCCGTTATCCACCTCGCGATCGCGCGCGTTCAGAGCAGCTTGCGACATCTCAGTCAGCCAACGCCAGAATTGCCGCAACCAACTGCGAGAAGGTCAACCCTGCCTGACGCGCGGCCATCGGCACCAGGCTGTGGCTGGTCATTCCCGGCGAAGTATTCGCCTCCAGCAGATAAAAACCGCCATCGCTGTCCTGCATCACATCAACGCGCCCCCAGCCTCTGCAATCCAGCCCGCGATAGGCACGCAGTGCCAGTGCCGCCATCTCGGCTTCCTGCTGCGCACTCAGGCCACTTGGGCAGAAATACTGGGTGTCATCGGCAATGTATTTGGCCTGATAGTCGTAAAACACCCCGGCTGGCTGAATGCGGATGGAAGGCAATACCCGATCACCGAGGATCGCCACGGTATACTCAGGGCCGCTCAGCCATTTCTCCACCAGCACGTCATCATCATGGCGGAAAGCCTCTTCCAACGCGCTTGCAAGCGCGCTGCTCTCAGTGACCTTGCTCATGCCGACGCTGGAGCCTTCGCGGCTAGGCTTGACGATCAACGGCAACCCCAACGCGGCCACCGCAGCCAGCAGGCTGTCACGCTCTTGACCAAAGTACTGCTGACGGCACAGCGCCACATACGGAGCGATCGGTAAACCCATCGATTGCCACACCAGCTTGGTGCGCCACTTGTCCATGGTTAGCGCCGATGCCATAACGCCGCTGCCGGTGTAAGGCAACTGCAAATACTCCAACAGGCCCTGCAAGGTACCGTCTTCACCACCGCGCCCATGCAGCGCGATAAAGACCTTGCTGAACCCGTGTTCTTTCAATTGAGCCACTGGGAAATCGCGGGTATCGACAGGATGAGCGTCAATACCGGCCTCTTTCAACCCAGCCAGCACCGCCGCCCCGGATTGCAGTGACACTTCTCGTTCTGCGGAGGTTCCACCCAGTAACACGGCAACTTTATCAGCCATGGTGAGCCTCCTCTTTGCTCTGCGGCTGCAGCTTAAGCTCAGCCAGCTTGCGCGCGATTTTACCGACGTTACCGGCGCCTTGCACCAGGATAAGATCGTCATCTTGTAACAATTGTGCCAAGGTTTCCGGCATGATTTCCGCATCGGCAACCAGAATCGGATCCAACTTACCGCGATTGCGAATGGTACGACACAGCGAACGGCTGTCGGCCCCGGGGATCGGCGCTTCACCGGCCGGATAAACATCCAGCATCAGCAGCACATCCACCTGCGACAGCACATGGGCAAAATCATCGTAAAGATCGCGAGTACGCGTGAAGCGATGCGGCTGGAAAATCATCACCAAGCGTTTGCTCGGCCAGCCTGCGCGCGCGGCCTTGATGGTCGCATCCACTTCAGTCGGGTGATGGCCATAATCGTCCACCAGCATTGCGCTGCCCGGCTTGCCATTAACCGCTGCCAGCGGGAAATCGCCCAGGAAATCAAAGCGACGGCCTGTTCCCTGAAAACCAGCCAACGCACGCAGAATGGCCTCATCGCTGATGCCCTCTTCCGTGGCCACCGCCACCGCCGCCGCGGCGTTCAGCGCATTATGGCGGCCTGGTGCGTTCAGGGTCACCGTCAGCAACGGTTTGTCCTGGCGGCTCAGGGTAAAGTGCCCCTGGTGCCCAAGCTGACGATAGCTCTCTACGCGCACATCGGCATCTTCACTGAAGCCGTAAGTGGTGATGTGGCGGCCGACACGTGGCAACAGTTCACGCACGACAGGATCGTCAATACACATCACCGCACGGCCATAGAACGGCAGGTTGTGCAGGAAACTGATGAACGTCTGCTTCAGGTTTTCGAAATCGCCATGGTAGGTATCCATATGGTCGGCTTCGATATTGGTGACAATCGCCACCATTGGCTGCAAATGCAGGAATGAAGCGTCGCTCTCATCGGCTTCGGCAATCAGGTAACGGCTGGAGCCCAGGCGCGCATGGGTACCCGCCGCCTTCACCAATCCGCCGTTAACAAAGGTCGGATCCAACCCACCTTCAGCATAAATACTCGACACCATCGCGGTGGTGGTGGTTTTGCCGTGCGTACCGGCAATGGCGATGCCATGACGGTAGCGCATCAGTTCAGCCAGCATCTCTGCACGCTGGATCACTGGAATACGGGCCTCACGGGCCGCGACAATCTCCGGGTTATCTGCCGGAATCGCCGTTGAAACCACCACCACGCTGGCATCCAGCACATTCTCTGGGCGGTGATGGAAATAAATCGTTGCCCCAAGCTCGCTTAACTGTTGGGTGACCGGATTCGGTGCCAAGTCGGAACCGCTGATCTGATAACCTTCGTTAGCCAACACTTCGGCGATACCCCCCATGCCGGCACCACCAATGCCAACAAAGTGGATGTGCCGGACGCGTCGCATCTCAGGCACGAAAGTACGTAGTTTCGCCAATTGTTGTGTATTCATCACTCTCTCTATCCGGGTTCAATCTGCGAACCCCACATTGCTTATTTTTCATAAGGCTCGGCGAGCCAAGCCCTGCATGATCTATTTAGCTACGCGAACGATCTCCGCCGCCACGCGTTCTGTTGCATCCGGGATCGCTACCGCACGGGCTTTTTCAGCCATCATCAGTAACGTTGAGCGATCCCAGCCCGCCAACAGTTCCGCCAGTGCTCCAGCGGTAAACTGCGGCTGTTCAATAATTTTCGCCGCACCTGCCGCCTCAAGCGGACGGGCATTCCAGTACTGCTGACGATCTTTATGCTGGAAAGGGACAAAGATGGCAGGTAAACCGGCCGCCGCAATCTCACTGACGGTCAGCGCACCGGAACGGCACACCACCACGTCGGCCCACGCATAGGCCGCCGCCATGTCGTCGATAAACTCGGTAACGTTGTGCTGGGTCTGCCCTGCCCTTTCGTAGTCACGCAGCACCGTTTCCAGCGCGCCTTTGCCTACCTGATGCCAGAGGGTGATTTTATCGCCCAACAGCGCCGCGGCTTCAGGAACTGTCTGATTCAGCACGCGTGCGCCTTGGCTTCCGCCAATCACCAGCACGCGAACCGGCCCTTCACGCCCAGCTAGGCGCTCCGCAGGTAATGGCAATGCCAGCACATCGGTCCGCACCGGGTTACCTACCACCTCCGCATTGGGGAATGCGCCGGGGAAAGCCTGTAACACCGTTTTGGCAATGCGTGACAGCCAGCGATTGGTCAACCCCGCAATGCCGTTCTGCTCGTGCAGCACCACCGGGATGCCGCACAACCAGGCAGCCAAGCCACCGGGACCAGAAACATAACCGCCCATGCCCAACACCACATCTGGCTGATAGCTGCGCATAATCGCCTTGGCCTGACGCACGGCACGCCAGATGCGCAACGGTGCGGTCAACTGGGCCTTCAAGCCTTTGCCGCGCAAGCCGGAAATGCGGATAAAATCGATCTCGATCCCATGCTTTGGCACCAGGTCAGCTTCCATACGGTCGGCGGTTCCGAGCCAGCGCACCTGCCAGCCTTGCGCCATCAGATGATGCGCGACCGCCAGCCCCGGGAACACATGCCCACCGGTACCGCCTGCCATCACCATTAAACGCTTCGCTTTACCGCTCATCCGTTACCTCTTCACAAACGCCTGTGCTTTAGTCAGGCGTGTTTCATAGTCAATACGCAGCAACAGCACAATCGCCGTTGACATAATCAACAGGCTCGAACCACCGTAACTGATCAGCGGCAGCGTCAGCCCTTTGGTCGGCAGCATCCCCGCCGCCGCCCCCACGTTAACCAACGCCTGGAAACTGAACCAAACGCCGATCGAACAGGCCAGGAAACCGGAAAATCGCTGATCGATCTCCAGTGCGCGGCGGCCAATCGACATCGCGCGAAAAGCGACGAAGAATACCATTAACAGGGCTAAAACCACACCGATATAGCCCAATTCCTCACCTAAAATCGCGAAGATAAAGTCGGTGTGCGCCTCAGGCAGATACTCCAGTTTCTGCACTGAGTTACCCAGCCCTTGCCCCCAGAACTCACCGCGGCCGAACGCCATCAGCGACTGGGTTAACTGATAACCACTGCCAAACGGATCGGCCCAGGGGTTCCAGAAGGAGGTCACACGGCGCATACGGTAAGGTTCTGCAATCACCAGCAGCCCTACCGCAAACGCACCGGAACCGATAATCGCCAGGAACTGCCACATCTTGGCACCGGCCAGAAACAACATCGCCAAGGTGGTGATAAACAGCACTACCACCGTCCCCAAATCCGGCTGTGCCAGCAGCAACACCGCCAGCACCACCATTACCCCCATCGGTTTACAGAAACCCCAGAAGTTACTGCGGACCTCATCGACCTTACGTACCAGATAACTCGACAGGTAACAGAACAGCGATAATTTAGAGAGCTCGGCAGG
Organism: Serratia sp. MMO-28; assembly: GCF_037199905.1. Taxonomy (NCBI): domain Bacteria; kingdom Pseudomonadati; phylum Pseudomonadota; class Gammaproteobacteria; order Enterobacterales; family Yersiniaceae; genus Serratia; species Serratia sp. MMO-28. The sequence goes on along the minus strand of NZ_JBBCVB010000001.1, from coordinate 75,851 downwards.
CTGAATACGCAACGGCCCCAGGGAGATCCAGCGCGATGCACCGTTCACCGAACTGCCCACCACCAAGACGATCAGCAACATCACCATCGACAGCAGCAACATGGCGGTGCTGTAGCGCTGCCATACTTCCATCGGAATACGCAGCGTAATCAGCGACAGGCCAAATGCCAGTGCCAGATAAAGGGCATCACGCTTGGCAAACAGGAACGGATCTTCTGCCAGACGTTGGCCGATCGGCATTGAGGCCGATGTCACCATCACAAAACCGACAACGGCCAAACCGAAGGTCAACCACAACAGGGTACGGTCATACAGCACCATGTTGACCGAATCACTTTCACGCGATCCCATCACCCAGTCTTTCAGTTTGTTGGCCAGGCCAAACGTCGGCATCCGCAGTCTCATCCGCCAAGCTCCTGCGCCAGACGGGCAAACTCATTGCCACGCACTTCAAAATTACGGAACTGATCCAGGCTGGCACAGGCGGGCGACAACAGCACCATATCGCCCGCCTTCACGCGGCCAGCGATCGTTTGCATCGCCTGTTCCATGGTTTCAGTCAAAGTAGCAATATCGGCGCGCAACTCTGCCAGTTGCGCACCATCGCGACCAAAACAATACAAACGAATATTGTCGCCTTGCAGATAACGCGCCAGCGGCGAGAAATCGGCAGATTTGCCATCGCCGCCCAACAACAGGTGCAGCGTTCCTTCCACCTGCAAACCGTTCAGCGCCGCTTCGGTGCTGCCAACGTTGGTGGCTTTGGAATCATTAATCCAGCGGACGCCATCGTGCTCCCACACCAGTTGGAAGCGGTGTTCCAGGCCAGCAAAGGTGGTCAGCGCCTTCAGGCTGGAAGAGCGTGGCAGTCTGACCGCATCGGCCAACGCCAAAGCCGCCAGTGCGTTGGTGTAGTTATGCTGGCCTGTGAGCTTCATCTCACGGGTGTTGAGGACCTTCTCACCGTTAACCCGCAGCCAGATTTCGCCCTGCTGGCGGTTGAGATGGTAATCCCCGACATCGGCACCAAAGCTGACACAACGCGCATCAGCGCCACGTACCGGCATGGTCAGTGCATCATCTGCATTCACCACGCACACGCCAGCATTTTCATAGATCCGCAGTTTGGCGGCACGGTACTGCTGCAAGCCAAACGGATAGCGATCCATATGGTCTTCGGTCACGTTGAGGATGGTCGCGGCAGCGGCGCGCAGGCTTGAGGTGGTTTCCAGTTGGAAGCTCGACAGTTCCAGCACGTAAAGCTGGCATTCTTGGCGCAGCAAACTGAGCGCTGGCAGGCCGATATTGCCGCCGACGCCCACCGCCCAACCGGCGGCTTTAGCCATTTCGCCCACCAGCGTGGTCACGGTGCTTTTGCCGTTGGAACCGGTGATCGCCACAATCGGTGCCTGCGCCTCACGGCAAAACAGCTCGACGTCACCAACGATCTCCACACCGGCATCCGCAGCAGCGCTCAGCGCCGGTGTTGCCAAAGCCATACCAGGGCTGGCAACGATCAGATCCGCCTCCAGCAGCCAATCCTGATTCAGATCGCCCAAATGCCGCTCCACGCTCTCAGGCAGCTTATCCAGCCCTGGCGGAGCAATGCGGGTATCCATAACGCGCGGCGTCACGCCGCGCGCCATAAAGAAATCAACACAGGACAAGCCGGTGAGGCCCAACCCGATGATGACTACTTTTTTACCCTGATAATCCACCATAATTAGCGCACCTTGAGCGTCGCCAGGCCAATCAGCACCAGCATCAGCGAAATAATCCAGAAGCGCACGATCACGCGCGGCTCTGGCCAGCCTTTCAATTCGTAGTGGTGATGGATCGGCGCCATACGGAAAATACGTTGCCCGCGCAGCTTGAACGACCCCACCTGCAGGATCACCGACAGCGTTTCAACCACGAACACACCGCCCATAATCACTAGCAAAAACTCCTGACGCAGCAGCACGGCGATCGTCCCCAGCGCCCCCCCCAGTGCCAATGAGCCGACATCGCCCATAAACACCTGAGCCGGGTAAGTGTTGAACCACAGGAAGCCTAACCCCGCCCCGACAATCGCGGTACACACGATCACCAGTTCACCAGCGTGGCGCAGATACGGGATATGCAGATAGCTGGCGAAATTCATATTACCGGTGGCCCAGGCGACCAGCGCAAAACCGGCGGCCACGAACACGGTTGGCATGATCGCCAAGCCATCCAAGCCATCGGTCAGGTTGACCGCATTGCTGGTACCGACAATCACAAAGTAAGCCAGCAGCACATACAGCAGACCAAGCTGCGGCATGACGTCCTTGAAAAACGGCACCACCAGCTCGGTGGCTGGCGTGTCTTTTCCTATCGCATACATGGAGAAAGCGACAATCAGCGCAATCACCGATTGCCAGAAGTACTTCCAGCGGGCAATCAACCCTCTGGTATCCTTGCGCACCACTTTGCGATAGTCATCGACAAAACCGATGATGCCGTAACCCACCAGTACAAACAGCACGCACCACACATAAGGGTTGGACGGATAGGCCCACATCAGCACCGAAATGGTGATGGAGGTCAGGATCATGATGCCGCCCATGGTTGGCGTGCCGCGTTTGCTGAAGTGCGATTCCGGCCCGTCGTTACGCACCACCTGGCCGAAGGACATTTCCTGCAGGCGCTTAATCACCCGCGGCCCCATCCACAGAGAAATAAACAGCGCGGTCAGCAGGCTGACGATGGCCCTGAACGTCAGGTAGGAAAAGACGTTGAAGCCGGAGTAATACTTGACCAAATGCTCGGCCAGCCAAACTAACATGGTGCTTTCTCCTGTAACGCGCGTACTACCTGCTCCATTGCGGCACTACGTGAACCTTTGATTAACACGGTAATTACCGCATGTGCTGACAGTAATTCCGCTACGCGCGCGATCACTGCTGTCTTATCCTGATAATGCTCACCGTTACCGGCGGCCGAACTCAGCGTTTGGCTTAATTGGCCCACGCTGATCACTTTATCCACCCCGGCCGCACGGGCAGCTTCACCCACCTGACGGTGGCACTCTTCAGCGTCTGCGCCCAACTCGGCCATATCGCCAACCACCATCACCCGGTAGCCCGGCATCTCTGCCAGCGTCTGTGCCGCCGCGATCATTGAACCGACGTTGGCGTTGTAGCTGTCGTCCAGCAGCAGCTTGCCTTCTGCCCACACCACCGGGCATAAACGCCCCGGCACCGCTTGCAGTTGTTGCAATCCTTTGCGCACCGCTTCTAACGTTGCACCCACTGACATTGCCAGCGCCGCTGCCGCCAGAGCATTCGCCACGTTATGGCGGCCCGGCAGCGGCAGCTCAACAGCCACCGTGCCAAACGGGCTGTGCAGCGTAAACTGCGTACCCTTACCATTCACCTGGATATCACTGGCAAAAAAGTCTACCGCCCCTGCCGCCTGCGGCGAGAAACGCCACACTTTTTTGCCTTGTAATTGGGCCTGCCAGTGTGGCCAGTCGTTATTATCCGCGTTGATGATCGCCACGCCGTCTGCAGGCAAGCCACCAAATATTTCACCTTTGGCCTGAGCCACACCGGCCAAAGAACCAAACCCTTCCAGATGTGCCGCCGCCAGATTATTCACCAGCGCGCTCTGCGGCTGGGTTAAGGCGGTGGTATAAGCGATCTCACCAATATGATTCGCGCCCAATTCAATCACGGCAAAATCATGCTGTGGCTGCAGGCGTAGCAGCGTCAGCGGCACGCCAATGTCATTGTTGAAATTACCGGCGGTATACAGCACCGCGCCACACTCGCGCAGAATCGCGGCAGCCATTTCTTTCACCGAGGTCTTGCCCGATGAACCGGTCAGAGCCACCACTTTGGCCGACACTTGCTGACGAACCCAGGCGGCCAGTTGCCCCAACGCAATGCGGGTGTCTTTCACCACCAGTTGCGGCACATCCCCCAATAAGCGCTTACTTACCAGCAGCGCCCCGGCACCTGCGGCGATGGCGTCAGCGGCAAAATCATGGGCGTCGAAGCGTTCCCCCTTCAGCGCCACAAACAGGCAGCCTGGCGTGATCTGGCGCGTATCTGTCGTCACTTCGGTGATTGAGCAATCGGCACCGATCAGCTCGGCGCTCAGTACCTCAGCCAGGGTCTTCAGGGATACCGGGATCATGCCAACACCCCCAGCAGACGCGCAACGGTAGTACGATCGGAGTAGTCCAGGCGACGGTTCCCCACCACTTGATAATCCTCATGGCCTTTGCCTGCCACCAAGACGACATCCTGTTCTTGTGCCTGCATGATGGCGCTGGTGACGGCTTCAGCGCGCCCATGGATCACCTGCACATGCCCGGCATCCAGCAACCCGGCGAGAATATCTTTGATAATTGCCTGTGGCTCTTCGGTGCGTGGGTTATCGTCGGTGACCACCACCCGATCGGCGAATTGCTCGGCAATGCCCCCCATAAGTGGGCGCTTACCTTTGTCGCGATCGCCGCCGCAGCCAAACACGCACCACAATTGCCCCAGGCAGTGCAGACGTGCGGCTTCCAAGGCTTTCTCCAAGGCGTCCGGGGTGTGGGCATAATCCACTACCACCGTGGGTTTGCCCGGAGCATTAAACACTTCCATACGGCCACAAACCGGCTGTAGTTGATTGGCAGTTTTCACCAGGTCAGCAAACGGGTAACCGAGCGACAACAAGGTTGCCAGCGCCAACAGCAGGTTACTGACGTTGAACGCCCCCATCAGGCGGCTTTCAATCTCGCCATCGCCCCAGCTTGAGCTGAAATGAATCGTGGCGCCGTTATCGTGATAGTTCACCGCCGTGGCTTTCAGCCAGCGGCCACGGCAGCCAGGCTGCAGGTTATCTTGCATGGTCACGGCCACAGCATCCGGCAGTTGCGCCAACCAGCGCTGCCCGACTTCATCGTCGGCATTGATAATCGCCTGCCCAACGTCATGGGCCGCAAACAGTGACCATTTAGCCGCTTCGTAGCTGGCCATGTCGCCGTGGTAATCCAGATGATCGCGGCTCAGGTTGGTAAACACGGCCGCAGCAAAGCGCAAAGCGGCCACACGGTGTTGCACCAGACCATGTGAGGAGACTTCCATCGCAGCAAAGGTTGCGCCCTGTTCGGCCAGATCGTTAAGGATATGCTGGACATCCACCGCGGAACCGGTGGTGTTTTCCGTCGGGCAAACCTGGTCCAGCAAGCCGTTACCGACCGTTCCCATCACCGCGGCGGTTTCGCCCAGCAGTTGGCTCCACTGCGCCAGCAGTTGTGTGGTGGTGGTTTTGCCGTTGGTACCGGTCACGCCGATCAGACGCAAGCGTTCTGCAGGCTGCTGGTAAAAACGCCCGGCCAGGGCGGAAAGGCGCTGATTGAGCTGACTCAGGTAAATCACGGGAACGCCGTGCATTTCGCAGATTTTACCGTCTTCAGCCTGGCTTTCGGCTTCAGCGATAACGGCGGCGACCCCTTGTGCGATGGCTTGTGGAATATAGCGTCGGCCATCCGTTTGGTGGCCGACGACGGCGACAAACAGATCCCCGGCAGCCGCAATACGGCTGTCTAATATCATTTCCCTAAGCCGGCGCTCGGGTGCCGTTGGCACCCAAGGAGCGAGTAAATCGCGTAAATTACGATCTGCCACCTGTACCCTCTTTACTGTTGATAACTAATTCGCTTTTGTCACCGGTGGGCAACGCATCCGGCTCAATGTTCATGATCCGCAGCACGCCCCCCATGATCGCACCAAATACGGGTGCAGAAATCGCACCGCCGTAGTACTTCCCGCCCTGTGGATCGTTGATCACCACCACCAGAGCAAAACGGGGTTGACTCGCGGGTGCCACACCCGCGGTATAAGCGATATAGCGGTTGACGTATTTGCCGTCCGGGCCGACTTTTTTAGCGGTACCGGTTTTAATCGCGATGCGGTAACCCTTGATGGCCGCCTTCACACCGCCGCCGCCCGGCAAAGCTACGCTTTCCATCATGTGCACCACGGTACGCACCGTGGCTTCAGGGAAGACGCGCTCACCGGCAACCGGTGGATCAACTTTGGTGATCGACAATGGGCGGTACACGCCCAGGCTGCCGATCGTGGCATAGACTCGCGCTAACTGTAACGGCGTTACCATTAGCCCGTAGCCGAAAGAGAAGGTGGCCCTCTCTATGTCAGACCACCGTTGTTTTTTTGGGTATAAGCCACTGCTTTCTCCGACCAGCCCCAAATTGGTCGCTTTTCCCAGTCCAAAGCGTGAGTAAGTATCTACTAACGCTGAGGACGGCATCGCTAACGCCAGCTTAGACACACCGACGTTACTCGACTTCTGCAAGATCCCGGTCATGGACAGTTCCGAATAACGCGCCACATCTTTGATTTCATGGCCGTTAATGCGGTAAGGTACGGTATTGAGCACGCTGTTCTCTTTCACCACGCCGTGCTGCAATGCCGTCATCACCACCATCGGTTTCACTGTGGAACCCGGTTCAAAAATATCGGTTATTGCGCGGTTACGCATGGTGTCTTTCGGCGTACCGGCCATGTTGTTCGGGTTGTATGAAGGGCTGTTGGCCATCGCCAACACTTCGCCGGTATTCACATCCACCAGTACCGCAGTGCCCGACTCCGCCTTGTTGAAGGCCACAGCGTTATTCAATTCGCGATACACCAGCGCCTGCAGGCGTTCATCAATGCTCAGCATCAGGTTGTGCGCCGCCAGGCTGTCTACCGAGGAGACATCCTCAATCACCCGGCCATAACGATCTTTACGCACGGTTCGCTCACCCGGTTGCCCGGTCAGCCAGCGATCAAAGCTTTTTTCAACCCCTTCGATGCCTTCGCCATCAATATTAGTGACGCCGATAATGTGTGAAGTCACCTGCCCGGAAGGGTAGTAACGGCGTGACTCCTGACGCAGGTAAATCCCCGGCAGTTTCAGCTTATGGATATAGTCACCAATCGCCGGGTTGACCTGGCGTGCCAGGTAAACAAAGCGCCCTTTCGGGTTGGCGTTAATACGGTTGGATAACTGATCGAGCGGGATCTGCAACGCATCAGAAAGCGCCTTCCAGCGCGAATCCAACGTAATCCCGCCGCGCTCGATCAGCTCTTTCGGATCGGCCCACACGGCGTTTACCGGCACGCTCACGGCCAATGGCCGGCCTGAGCGATCGCTGATCATGCCGCGCGCGGTAGGAACTTCCTGCACGCGCAGCGAGCGCATGTCGCCTTCTTTCACCAGCCGATCCGGGTTAATCACCTGCAGATAAGCCACGCGCACCATCAGCCCGACCAACGCCAGCAGAATACAGCCGCACAGCAACGCAAAACGCCAGCTGACAAAGCTGGCTTGATCTTCCTGGCGTTTCAACTTACCGGGGCGTACTGCTTTCATGTGTTACCTTTCTGCTCCGTATCGTGAATGTGGTTAAGCCCTTTATGGTTTAACGATGATATTTTCCTGCGATGGATCAACGTGCTGCATCTGCAGTTTCTCCGTAGCGATACGTTCCACGCGGCTATGATCGCCAAGGGCGTTTTCTTCCAGAATCAGGTTACGCCACTCGATATCCAGCGCATCCCGCTCCAGCACCAACTGTTCGCGCTCGGCGGTCAGTAAGCGAGTACGGTGCGCGGTGGTGACCACAAAAACAGCAGTCACCAACACGGCGATCAACAGAATCAGCGGGATCTTGGCGTTACGCAGCAAATCACCGCCAATAACCCCGACCAGTCCGTGGCGTTCATGGCCAATCACGCGGGCATCCTCTCGGCAATGCGCAGTACCGAGCTGCGAGCACGCGGATTTTCCGCCACTTCATCGTCAGACGGCATCATTTTGCCCAGCGCTTTCAGCGTGCGGCCGCCCATTTCGCGCAGTTGTGCTTCGGTTAGCGGAATCCCGGCGGGAACCTGAGCCCCACGGCTGTGGTGGCGCATAAAGCGTTTGACGATGCGATCTTCCAGCGAATGGAAGCTGATGATCGACAGACGCCCCTGCGGAGCCAGCACCTCTAACGCACCGTCCAGAGCACGCTCGATCTCTTCCAGTTCACTGTTGATATAAATTCGAATCGCCTGGAAACTGCGCGTTGCCGGATGTTTGTGCTTTTCACGGAACGGGCTGGCATTGGCGATCAGATCCGCCAGCTCTTTGGTACGCGTCATCGGTTCTACACGGTTTCTTTCCACGATGGCACGGGCAATACGCTTGGCAAAACGCTCTTCACCGAAGGTTTTCAGCACCCAGGCGATATCGTCAGCTTCCGCTTTCATCAGCCATTCGGCGGCAGACTGGCCGCTTGAGGGATCCATACGCATATCCAGCGGGCCGTCGCGCATGAAGGAAAAACCGCGCTCGGCATCATCCAACTGAGGAGAGGAAACGCCCAGATCGAGCAACACACCGTCAATTTTGCCCACCAGCTCGCGCTCCTGCGCATAGTGTGCCAGCTCAGAAAATGGGCCATGTATGATAGTAAAACGAGGATCTTCAATCGATTCGGCAGCGGCAATGGCCTGCGGATCGCGATCAATTGCCAGTAAACGTCCTTCCGGCCCCAACTGGGACAGAATCAGACGAGAATGGCCACCGCGACCAAAAGTTCCGTCAATGTATGTGCCGTTGCTGCGGATATTGAGGCCATTTACGGCCTCATCCAACAGGACGGTGGTGTGCTTATAGTTTTCCAACATGCTTATAGTGACAAGTCCTGTAGCCGCTCAGATAACGGTTCCTGAGTGGACTGTTCAGCGTCAATATCCTTCTTGACTTGTAGATACCAGGTCTGTTCATCCCACAGTTCAAACTTGTTGAACTGCCCGACCAGCATCACTTCTTTACTCAGCCCGGCGTGTTGACGCAGCGTACTGGCTAACAACAGGCGCCCGGCACTATCCATCTGACACTCACTGGCATGCCCCAACAGTAAGCGCTGAACGCGGCGCTCGGCAGGATTCATGCTCGACAGACGGGACAATTTTTGTTCAATGATTTCCCACTCGGGTAATGGGTAAAGCAACAGGCAGGGCTGATGGAGGTCAATGGTACAAACCATTTGGCCTTGCGACTCCTCATTCAGTAAAACCCGGTAACGGGTAGGTACGGCGAGCCGCCCTTTACTGTCGAGGTTAACCATCGTTGCTCCACGGAACATACCTGAGCTACCCCCTGGTGACCCTTTTCACCACTTTACTCCACAAATCCCCACATAATGGAGTTTACGGAGGGTATGAAAACCTTGTCAAGCCAGAGCGGCAGCGCTTTGGCAATATTTCAGTGTTCATTCTGGGGGCTGACTCACGAAAGGAACTCTATTTATTAAACGAATAAAAATTAACACCATGATAAACGAGAAGAATTTTCTAAACGGAAATGAGATGGTTAAAAAACTGACAAATTGGCGATTAATTAACTCATTACTTCCTTCTGCAATCCAGGTCTCACTTTTCAATCACGTCATCATTGGGTAGCAAACTGCGGCAAGCCGCATCCGCCAAGGCTTGGCATCAGGTCACCCATTTGCCATCAGGCGCTATAACCCATTGACTTAATAACACTCGATAGATATTTCGCCGTGAATCGCGCGCCATTTTACTTCAATTATTCCATGCATGGAGAACTCATAAGAAAAATATATCCTGCAAATATTACGAGCCTTACCGGCCACGATTTAAATTCATGCGATGAGATTACTCCCAAAATAATCCTTTAGCCTTCAGGTTGCATTTTTTTACATTTCTTTTGATTTCTCGCTGAATGGTCTTTTTGCACCAAAATCAAGGGAAAAACATCAATGCATTGTTTTTAATGGATTTATTGATATTCCCCATTTTTAATCCCTCCAATCTGTATTTTGACACCTCTTGTCAGGACAAAAACCAAACAATTGTTAAAAATAAAAATATTAAGCTAATTAAAATTATCAACACAGACAAGTAAACTAGTAAAAAGCTAAAAAATCAGTTTATTACACCAATTTAACATTCAAACCAAACAGGTTAACCTAAAGCCAGGAGCTTACCCCATGTTTTCACCTGCTTCACGCTTACGCAGTGCCGCCGCCGATACCTTTGCCTTGGTGGTGTACTGCTTTCTGGCAGGCATGGCGATCGAAATCCTGATCTCTGGCATGAGTTTCGGCCAATCGCTCTCTTCGCTTTTATTGTCGATTCCCGTCAATATTCTTATTGCCTGGCCTTACGGGCGCTACCGCGACTTTTTTATCGCAACGGCGCGCCGTTTCCCTCGCGGGCAGTTTTTGCTGCGCAATCTGGCCGATCTTCTGGCCTATGTCAGTTTTCAGTCACCGGTTTACGCCGCTATTTTGTGGAGCGTTGGGGCTGATGAGCAACAAATCATGGCGGCGGTAGCCAGCAATGCGCTGGTATCGATGGCGATGGGAGTGGTATACGGCTATTTTCTGGAATATTGCCGCCGGCTATTCCGCGTTGTGGGATACGTATAAAACCAAAGGCCAGCGGCATGGCTGGCCCTATTGACTCATCTCCGGCTCAGGCTGCCGCGGCGGAACAGGTTACGGCGAATACGCGTCATGCCCGGCTTCGGCTTACGTGGCTCGTCAAGGCTTGCCAGAACCAGTTCCAGCACCCGCTCAGCCACATCGCGATGGCGCTGCGCAACGGCCAGCACTGGGCATTCCAGGAAATCCAACAGCTCATTATCACCAAAAGTGGCGATCGCCAGATCCGTCGGTAAGCGGCCATACTTTTTCAGCGTCACATCCATCACGCCCTGCAACAGCGAAAAGGAGGTGGTAAACAGCGCCTGCGGCATTGGATGGGTTTTCAGCCATTCGGCAAACAGCGCCCCTGCCGCCTCGCGTTCATAGCTGTTGGCATACAGGTAGTCCACAGGGCGTTCGTCATCCTGCCACGCTTGGCGGAACCCCTGCTCACGCAGAAAACTCACCGAAAGCTCTGGCAGAGCCCCAAGATACAGCACCGATTTCGCCGGGAAGCTGCGCAATTCCTGCGCCAGCGCCAAGGAGTCTTCCTGATCGGCCCCGACGACGCTGATGAAATGCTCGCGATCCAGCGCACGGTCTAACGCAATGATCGGGAAAGGATCGTTGGCCCAGCGCTGATAGAAAGGATGCTCCGGTGGCAAGGCAGTCGACACGATGATCGCATCCACCTGGCGTTGCAGCAGATGCTCCACGCAGCGCATTTCGTTGTCCGGCTGATCTTCTGAACAGGCGATCAGCAGTTGATAACCACGCTGACGCGCCTGGCGCTCCAGATAGTTGGCGATGCGGGTATAGCTGGTATTTTCCAGATCTGGTATCACCAGGCCGATTGAACGAGTACGGCCAGCGCGTAACCCCGCCGCGACAGCATTCGGGTGATAGTTGTGCTCCCTGACCACGGCCATCACTTTTTCGACGGTTTTATCGCTGACACGATACTGCTTCGCCTTGCCGTTGATGACATAACTGGCCGTGGTGCGCGAAACGCCTGCGAGACGCGCGATTTCATCCAGTTTCACGTTAACCCCTTAATGACGCTGAAAATAAAATAGCAATTAAGATTGCGGTTTGACTCTTACACTCTCAGATAGCAGCCAAACAAGGCGGCGATATGAAGGCGGAAAGATCGTGAGTAACCATAATAACTACAGTGGTTATTCATCCCAGTCTTTGGATCTAACCGCAGAAAACCCGGCCGAGCAACCGCTTTTGCAGAAAGGTGCCAGCAAACGAACAAAAAGTTAAAAGAAAGGGCGCAGCCATAAAGCTACGCCCTCTCGTTGGTCAGCAAGCATGCAGCGTGGTTAGCGCATGATTTTATCGCCGCGGGAAACGCCCACAATCCCCGAACGGGCGACCTCAACAATTTCTGCCACTTCACGCACGGCATTGAGGAAAGCATCTAGCTTGTCGCTGGTGCCTGCCAGCTGAACGGTGTACAGCGAAGCCGTGACATCCACAATCTGGCCGCGGAAAATGTCCGTGCTGCGCTTCACCTCTTCACGCCCGTAGCCGCTGGCCTGCAATTTCACCAGCATGATTTCACGCTCAACGTGCGCCCCTTGGACCAGTTCGCTGACGCGCAACACATCGACCAGTTTGTGCAGTTGCTTTTCAATCTGCTCCAGCACTTTTTCATCGCCAACGGTCTGAATGGTCATGCGTGACAGCGTCGGATCGTCAGTTGGTGCAACCGTCAGGCTCTCAATGTTATAGCCACGCTGGGAGAACAGCCCAACCACGCGCGACAATGCACCGGATTCGTTTTCCAGTAGTACAGATAAAATACGGCGCCTCATCAGGTTCTCTCCGTTTTGCTTAACCACATATCGTCCATGCTTCCACCGCGGATCTGCATTGGGTAAACATGTTCGCTTTCATCGACGGTGACATCGACAAATACCAGCCGCTCTTTCTCGGCCAGCGCCTGTGCCAGCTTGCTTTCCAGTTCATCTGGCGTACGAATGGCAATGCCCACATGACCATAAGCCTCTGCCAGTTTCACAAAGTCCGGCAGAGAATTCATATAGGACTGAGAATGGCGGCCGGAGTAAATCATATCCTGCCACTGCTTCACCATGCCCAGATAGCCGTTGTTCAGATTGAGCACAATCACCGGCAGGTTGTATTGCAGCGCGGTAGACAGTTCCTGAATATTCATCTGGATACTGCCATCACCGGTCACACACACCACGGTTTCTTCCGGCAGGGCCAGCTTCACGCCAAGCGCCGCAGGCAGGCCAAAGCCCATGGTGCCCAAACCACCGGAATTAATCCAACGGCGTGGTTTATCAAACGGATAGTAGAGCGCGGCAAACATCTGGTGCTGGCCGACGTCAGAAGTGACGTAAGCATCGCCTTTGGTCAGCCGGTGCAAGGTTTCAATCACCGCCTGCGGCTTGATGGTGCCACTGCTTTTGTCGTAACTCAGGCAATCACGTGCCCGCCACTGCTCAATCGATTGCCACCAATCGCGCAGCGCATCGAAATCCTGCGCTTTATCACTCTGCGCCAACAGCTCCAGCATTTGCACCAGCACCTGCTTGGCATCACCGACGATGGGAATATCGGCATCGACCGTTTTGGAAATGGAGGTCGGATCGATATCAATATGCAGCACGGTGGCGTCTGGGCAATATTTAATCAGGTTGTTGGTGGTACGATCGTCAAAACGCACGCCGATGGCAAAGATCACATCAGAGTGATGCATGGTTTTATTGGCTTCATAAGTGCCGTGCATGCCTAACATACCAACACTCTGCCGATGGGTGCCAGGAAAAGCCCCTAAGCCCATCAATGTACAGGTTACCGGCAGATTCAGCTTTTCCGCCAACTGCAGCAGCTCTTCATGACAGCCTGAATTGATTGCGCCACCCCCGACATACATCACCGGTTTTTTCGCAGCCAGAATGGTCTGCAACGCGCGCTTTATCTGCCCACGATGCCCCTGCACCGTTGGGTTATAAGAGCGCATGCTGATGTCTTTCGGATAGGCGTAAGGCATTCTCACCGCCGGGCCGACGATATCTTTGGGCAGATCGATCACCACCGGGCCAGGGCGGCCGGTAGACGCCAGATAAAAGGCTTTTTTCAGTACCGAAGGGATATCTTCCGTGCGCTTGACCAGGAAGCTGTGCTTCACCACCGGGCGCGAGATCCCCACCATATCGCACTCTTGGAAGGCATCGTAACCAATCAGTGAGCTGGGCACCTGGCCGGAAAGCACCACCATCGGGATGGAATCCATATAGGCGGTAGCGATGCCGGTAATCGCATTGGTTGCACCAGGGCCGGAGGTGACCAGAACCACCCCCACTTCACCGGTCGCACGCGCATAGCCATCGGCCATATGCACGGCGCCCTGTTCATGCCGCACCAGAATATGATCGATTCCCCCAACCGTGTGCAGGGCGTCATAAATATCGAGTACCGCCCCACCCGGATAGCCGAATACATGTTTAACGCCCTGATCGATCAACGATCGGACGACCATCTCGGCTCCTGACAACATCTCCATGGGTTTGCCTCCAGGCTTGCTTAATTCTTGTCTGGCGCCGGAACGAAGCGCCTGTTGCGGGGCAATGCCCCAAAATTGATGGATGTTCTAAAACTCACCAGGCTGTATCGCAGCATTAAACCGTGTCAGCGGCACTCAATACCACGATACAGCCTAACATAACGTCAGAATATGAGGCAGGCAAACGACAAAACAACTTATTAACAATAAGGCTATTGCCATTAAAGGGGAGATAGGGAACTTATAGAAACAATGCACTGGCTATAAGCATAATAGCCAGGCATTGTTTCGGAAATTCTGGAAATTACGGGACGATATCAGACAAGAGCGCTGATGTTTTTCCAGCGGGAAAAACTATCATCTGGCAACGTTATAACTTTTCCTGATACATGGATTCAATCTCATTCTGGTAACGCTGCAAGATCACCTTACGCCGCAGCTTCAGCGTTGGCGTTAACTCCCCCAGTTCCATGGAGAATGCCGCAGGCAGCAGAGTAAACTTTTTCACCTGCTCAAACAGAGCCAGCTCTTTTTGCATCTCACGCAGCCGTTTTTCAAACATTTCAATAATATGGCTGTTACGCAGCAACTCTAGCCGATCCTGATACTTCAGGTTTATCGATCGGGCATACTCTTCCAGCGACTCAAAACTGGGCACGATCAGTGCGGAAACAAACTTGCGCGCATCAGCGATGATCGCTACCTGTTCAATAAAGCGATCCTGTACCAGCGTGCCCTCCAGCATTTGCGGGGCAATGTACTTACCGCCGGAGGTTTTCATCAAATCCTTCAGCCGCTCGGTGATAAACAGGTTGCCACTTTCGTCGATCATGCCGGCGTCGCCGGTTTTCAACCAGCCATCAGCGGTAAAGGTATCGGCGGTTTCCTGCGGTTTATTGAAATAACCACGCATCACGATCGGCCCACGCACCTGGATCTCGTTCTCTTCACCAATGCGCACTTCCACTCCTGGTAAGGGTTTGCCGATCGAGCCAAAGCGGAAATTATTCTCTTCCCAACAGGAGACCGTGGCACAGGTTTCCGTCATGCCGTAGCCGTACTTGATGTTTACCCCCATCGCCTCAAAAAACAGAATGACGTTGTCATCCAGTTTGGCTCCGGCTGCGGGCAAAAAACGTACCCGCCCACCCAGAATTGCACGCAGTTTACTCAGCACCAGCTTGTCTGCCCAATAGTGGGAAAGATCGAACAGTTTGCCAAGCGGCCTGCCCGCGCGTTCCTGCAAGAACTTTCGTTCACCGCAAACAATCGCCCAATGGAACAGCGCGCGGCGCAACCAGGGCGCACGAGCGACCTTCTCATGCACCGCGCTGAAGATTTTTTCATAAAAACGCGGCACCGCGCACATCAGGGTGGGCTTCACCTCAGCCATCGCCTCACGTACCCAGTCGGTATTCGGCAGATAGACGTTCTGAGCACCGGAATGCATGATAAAAAAGCTCCAGGCCCGCTCAAAAACATGTGACAACGGTAAGAAGCTGAGCGAAACATCATCTTCCGTTACCGTGATGCGATCGTCATGCAGTTGCAGTTGCGCCGCCATATTACGGTAATCCAGCATCACGCCTTTCGGCTCACCGGTGGTGCCAGAGGTATAAATCAGGGTAAACAGATCCTGCAGGCTGCTATCAGCCATTCTTTCCCGGCGCAGCGTGTCAAAGCGTTCAACATCCGCTTCGCGCTCAAAATGGCTCAGGTACTGGGCAATTTCACAACCACGTAAATCAGCGGCGTCGTCAAACACGATAATCTGGGTGAGCTGTGGGCATATCGCGCGTAGCGCGATAGCCGCATCCAGTTGTGCCTGCGCACCGACAAACACAATGCGAATATCGGCATCATTGATGATAAAAGCGGCCTGCGCTGCGGTGTTGGTCGCATACAAAGGAACGCTGACAGCGCGCAATTGCAGAATAGCCAGATCGGCCAGCGACCAGGCCATACAATTATTGGCAAAGATCGCGACACGCTCCTGCACCTCAACACCCTGTGCCAAAAGCGCGCTGGCAATGTGCTCCACATGGGTACCAACCTGTGACCAGGACAAGTGCGTTTCCCCCCTGAGGGGACCATTGGCGAAAAGCAGTGCGGTCAGCACGCTGAGAGATTTGGTGCTGGATACGTTGGACCAGATGGTAGTGCTGCAATTTATTGGTCATAGAGCTCTAAGCCTGAAATGAATCAAACGGTCAACCACGATCGGAACCCAAGTTCCTTAATCTCAGCTTACACGTGTTTACTTTTTTTTGCGCAGTCTACCTACTCTCCAACACCTGGGAAAGGGGTTTCAGCGTAGAAGTGTGAGCTAAACTTGGGTTACCTCTATCGGGCTCTGATTCAAGGCAGCGCTGATTGGTAAAAAGCGCTACTCTGGGCCGATAAAAGAAAGGAGAAAGCACAACAAATAGTTAACAGGTTAAAACTCCGGTTATAACATATAATGCAGAATTTAATTTCATAAATAGAAATTCATTAAAATACTGCATAGAAAACGTTACCAGAACATGAAAATTAAGAATTTTCCCAGCAAAAAGCTAAGCTTTTTCTTATTATTAAGCACCTCTAGATTATTAACCCGACATACGCGCAAGTACGTCGGGTTAATAAATCGCTCAATTAACGCAATAATTCTGACTGGCTAAGCACAGACTTCATCCACTGATGGCCTTTATCACGTTCAGCGGACTCATGCCAGGAAAGATAGCAGGTAGCATCCTTCTTATCCCAAGGTAATGGCATGGTTTTTAGCTGCAACGCTTGTGCGTGTTGCTCAGCAAACCAACGCGGGGTGATGGCCACCATTTCCGTCATTGCAACAATATTCAACACGCTGAACAGATCGGTACATTGCTGGGTGATGCCGCGCTGTGCAATCTCTTCGACATAGAACGGCTTGCTAAAGGAACAGAAACGTTCCAATGATATGACCGCATGCTGCTCAACCAGCATTTGCTCTTGGGTAACACTGTTCGCCAGGCGTGGATGTGACTGCGCTGCCACCAGGCATAATTCATCTTCAAATAAAGCGACATTTTGAAATTCAGGATGCTCAAAACGGGTGTAACCAATAACAAACTCAGTTTCCTGGTAACGCAGCTGATGTTCAATGTTATTGTTCAGATAGGATTTGGCCTGCAACCGTACATTGGGTGCCATATTCTTGACGTTGTTGATTATTTTTGCCGTGAGGCGGATATCCAATGGGCTGCAGATAGAAAGTGTAAAAGTACGTTCACTGGTCAGGGCCTCGAATCCAGCGCCTGGCAACTCATTCTGAACCAGTTGCAATGCCTGGCGTACCGGCCCGAAAAGCTGGCGTGCGCGCATGGTGGGTTGGATGCCGCGGCCAAAGCGCACGAATAGCTCATCATTGAACATGACTTTTAAACGCGCTACGGCATTGCTCACCGCGGGCTGTGACATACCCAACGAATTGGCCGCGCGAGTAATATTCTGCATTTGCATAACTGCATCAAAAACAGTGAGTAAATTAAGATCTACGCTGCGCAGATGAATATCGCCACTTTCTTTTTCTAAGACAGTTCCTGAATTATATTCAGACATATCTAACTCCACTAAGTCCCATGTAGATAATTCCGCCAGCGCGCAGGGGAATAACATGCTAAAAGTAACATTAAGTTATTCCCACACGGCGAAATTAGTTATCCCTATTGACTATCCACTTAGGATAACAATCGAGCATCATCCTATAAAAACATGACACAACGACGAATAGTTACGCGCTGTGCATCGCACCCAACACTTCAGGTCGGAAAACAATAACGGCATGCAAACAAGTTGGCAGGTTTTGCGCTCAAGTCGTGGGCACCAAGCAGGCATCCATAATCACGATGAATAAGACCATAAAACGACATAATGGACAATCGTGAACGCTCAAAATAGATGCTTTTCATGTGACTTAATTGTCTTTGATGTATCGGCATTTCAGATCAAATACACCCTGTGAATTTTTCTATTGCATAAATTCATTTAATGAATAAATAAAGCACTATTCATTTCACAGCCAAGCCCGTACTTCCTCATTTTTTACGCAGTGGGAATTCTAACTGAGCGACATTAAGAATCAATCTAGCAGCACGGGATTGATGTCATTTATGCTAAAAAACTCGCAAAAAAGACGTTCTTTTTAACCTACTGATCGGTTTTTTTACCGAGCTTTCGTCTGCCACACTTATTCTCTGTCCGAGCCGTCAAGGTCGTCCGACCATTAATCAAATGTTGACATCACACAGCCAATA
This sequence comes from Serratia sp. MMO-28, assembly GCF_037199905.1. NCBI lineage: Bacteria > Pseudomonadati > Pseudomonadota > Gammaproteobacteria > Enterobacterales > Yersiniaceae > Serratia > Serratia sp. MMO-28. Next base: position 57,565 of record NZ_JBBCVB010000001.1, on the reverse strand, counting down.
AAGTATCAAATGAGACAACAAACACATTTTTAGAGAAGCTGACCTCCATGATCCGTACTCAACGTCTACTAGGCCTACTACTTAACGCATCTTCTTTGCGCGGTATGCTGGTGGGCGGAGTTCAGAACTGATTCAGCCCATCATCTGTAGAAACCCGCGCTAGTGCGCGGGTTTTTTTTTGCCCGCTTAGCGTGAAGCAAACACGATAAGGAACTATCAAATGAGCCAACAAGTCATTATTTTCGATACCACATTGCGTGACGGCGAGCAGGCACTGCAAGCCAGCCTGAGTGTGAAGGAAAAGATTCAGATCGCTATGGCACTGGAAAGGATGGGTGTCGATGTGATGGAAGTCGGCTTCCCGGTGTCTTCTCCGGGGGATTTTGAATCCGTGCAAACTATCGCCCGCCAGATCAAAAACAGCCGCGTTTGTGGCCTGGCCCGCTGCGTGGACAACGACATTGACGTGGCGGCCGAAGCGTTACGCGTGGCCGAAGCCTTCCGTATCCATGTGTTCCTGGCCACCTCCACCTTACACATCGAGTCAAAGTTAAAGCGCTCGTTTGATGAAGTGCTGGAAATGGCGGTACGTTCAGTGAAACGCGCACGTAACTACACAGATGATGTTGAGTTCTCGTGTGAAGATGCAGGCCGTACACCCATTGATAATCTGTGTCGCGTGGTGGAAGCGGCCATCAACGCCGGTGCAACCACCATCAACATCCCCGATACCGTCGGTTACACCACGCCTAACCAGTTCGGCGGTATTATCACCACCCTGTATGACCGCGTACCTAACATCGATAAAGCGATTATTTCCGTTCACTGCCACGACGATCTGGGGATGGCCGTTGGTAACTCGATCGCTGCCGTACAGGCCGGTGCTCGCCAGGTAGAAGGCACCTTGAACGGTATCGGTGAGCGTGCCGGTAACTGTTCACTGGAAGAAGTGATCATGGCGATCAAAGTTCGCCAGGACATCATGAATGTGCACACCAATATCAATCATCAGGAAATTTACCGCACCAGCCAGTTGGTCAGCCAGTTGTGCAACATGCCAATTCCTGCCAACAAAGCCATCGTCGGCTCCAACGCGTTCGCACACTCCTCCGGCATCCATCAGGATGGTGTGCTGAAAAACCGCGAAAATTACGAGATCATGACTCCGCAGACCATTGGTCTGAAAGACGTACAGTTGAACCTGACCTCACGCTCCGGCCGTGCCGCGGTCAAACACCGTATGGAAGAAATGGGCTACAAGGAGCAGGATTACAATCTGGACGTGTTGTACTCGGCCTTCCTGAAATTAGCCGACAAGAAAGGCCAGGTGTTCGATTACGATCTGGAAGCGCTGGCCTTTATCAACAAACAGCAGGAAGAACCGGAACATTTCAGCCTGGGCTACTTCAGCGTACAGTCCGGCAGCAGTATTATGGCTACCGCCTCGGTCAAGCTGATCTGTGGCGATGAAGAAAAAGCCGAAGCGGCAACCGGTAACGGCCCAGTGGACGCGGTGTATCAAGCGATCAACCGCATCACCGAATACCCTATCGAACTGGTGAAGTACCAGTTGACCGCCAAAGGTCAGGGCCGCGACGCCCTCGGCCAAGTGGACATCGTCGTGTCCTACCAGGGCCGCCGTTTCCACGGCGTGGGCCTGGCTACCGACATCGTCGAATCCTCCGCCAAGGCAATGATTCACGTATTAAATAATATCTGGCGCTCACAGCAGGTAGAAAAAGAAAAGCAGCGTCTGCAGCAAACCAAACAACAAAATAATCAGGAAACGGTGTGAACATGACGAAGACTTACCACATTGCCGTCTTGCCCGGAGACGGAATCGGCCCGGAAGTAATGGCTCAAGCCCACAAAGTGTTAGATGCAGTGCGCCAGCGTTTTGGTATCCGCATCACCCAATCCGAGTACGACGTCGGTGGCATTGCCATCGATCGCCAGGGCACGCCGCTGCCCGCAGCCACTCTGGCGGGCTGTGAACAGGCCGATGCCATTCTTTTCGGTTCCGTCGGTGGCCCGAAATGGGAAAACCTGCCACCGGCAGAGCAGCCTGAGCGCGGTGCGCTGCTGCCGTTGCGCAAACACTTCAAGCTGTTCAGCAACCTGCGCCCGGCACGCCTGTATCAGGGGCTGGAAGCGTTCTGCCCGCTGCGTGCCGACATCGCAGCCCGCAGCTTCGATATTCTGTGCGTGCGTGAACTGACCGGCGGCATCTACTTCGGCCAGCCAAAGGGCCGCGAAGGCCAGGGCATGCATGAGCGGGCTTTCGATACCGAGGTGTATCACCGTTTTGAGATCGAACGTATTGCGCGTATCGCCTTTGAGTCGGCCCGCAAGCGCCGCAATAAAGTGACTTCCATCGATAAAGCTAACGTGCTGCAAAGCTCGATCCTGTGGCGTGAAGTGGTGACCCAGGTTGCTAAAGATTACCCGGACGTGTCGCTGTCGCACATGTACATCGACAACGCCACCATGCAGTTGATCAAAGATCCGTCCCAGTTCGACGTGCTGCTGTGTTCCAACCTGTTCGGTGACATCCTGTCTGATGAATGCGCGATGATCACCGGTTCCATGGGGATGCTGCCTTCCGCCAGCCTGAACGAGCAAGGCTTCGGTCTGTATGAACCGGCGGGCGGCTCCGCGCCGGACATTGCAGGCAAAAACATTGCCAACCCGATCGCACAGATTCTGTCTGCAGCTCTGCTGCTGCGTTACAGCCTGGGTGCCGATGAAGCCGCAGACGCCATTGAGCGCGCCATCAATCAGGCGCTGGAACAGGGTTACCGCACCGCCGATCTGGCCGGTGACGGCAAAGCGATCGGCACCAGTGAAATGGGCGATATCATTGCCCGTTTCGTGGCTGAGGGGGCATAAATCATGGGCAAGACCTTATATCAGAAACTGTACGATGCTCACGTCGTGCATGAAGCACCGAACGAAACGCCGCTGCTGTATATCGATCGCCACCTGGTGCATGAAGTCACCTCTCCACAGGCGTTCGACGGCCTGCGCGCGATGGGCCGTAAAGTGCGCCAGCCGGGCAAAACCTTTGCCACCATGGATCACAACGTTTCCACCCAGACCAAAGATATCAACGCCAGCGGCGAGATGGCGCGCATCCAGATGCAGGAGCTGATCAAGAACTGTGCGGAATTCGGCGTCTCTTTATATGACCTGAATCACCCGTTCCAGGGGATTGTGCACGTTATCGGCCCTGAGCAGGGTATGACGCTGCCGGGCATGACCATCGTCTGTGGCGACTCTCACACCGCCACCCACGGCGCCTTCGGTTCACTGGCGTTTGGGATCGGCACTTCAGAAGTTGAGCACGTGCTGGCAACGCAAACCCTGAAACAGGGCCGTGCCAAGACCATGAAGATTGAAGTGACCGGTGAAGCCGCAGAAGGCATCACCGCGAAGGACATCGTGCTGGCGATCATCGGTAAAACCGGCAGTGCCGGTGGTACCGGCCACGTCGTTGAGTTCTGCGGCAAAGCCATTGAGGCCTTGAGCATGGAAGGCCGCATGACGCTGTGCAACATGGCGATTGAAATGGGTGCCAAGGCGGGCCTGGTAGCCCCAGACGATACCACCTTCGATTACCTGAAGGGCCGTCAGTTTGCGCCGACCGGTGCCAACTGGGAGCAGGCGGTTGCCTACTGGCGCACGCTGAAATCCGACGCCGATGCCAAATTCGATACCGTTGTCACCCTGCGCGCCGAAGACATCGCACCTCAGGTTACCTGGGGTACCAACCCCGGCCAGGTTATTGCCGTCAATCAGGCGATCCCGGCACCTGAATCTTTCAGCGATCCGGTTGAACGTGCTTCTGCTGAAAAAGCGCTGGCTTATATGGACCTGAAACCGGGTATCAAGCTGACCGACGTGGCGATCGATAAAGTGTTTATCGGTTCCTGCACCAACTCGCGCATCGAAGATCTGCGCGCGGCGGCAGCGATTGCCAAAGGGCGTAAAGTGGCGAACGGTGTGCAGGCCATTGTGGTGCCAGGCTCTGGCCCGGTGAAAGCTCAGGCGGAAGCCGAAGGGCTGGACAAGATCTTTATCGAAGCCGGTTTTGAATGGCGTTTGCCTGGCTGCTCCATGTGTCTGGCGATGAACAACGATCGCCTGAACCCAGGCGAGCGCTGCGCGTCCACCAGCAACCGTAACTTCGAAGGGCGTCAGGGCCGTGGTGGGCGTACCCATCTGCTCAGCCCGGCGATGGCTGCTGCCGCTGCCGTGACTGGCCATTTCGCCGATATCCGTGAACTGCACTAAGGAGCATCACCGTGGCTAAATTTATTCAACATACCGGTTTAGTGGTGCCTCTGGATGCGGCCAACGTCGATACCGACGCCATTATCCCGAAGCAGTTTCTGCAAAAAGTGACCCGTACCGGTTTCGGCCAGCACCTGTTCAACGACTGGCGTTTTCTGGACGATGCCGGTCAGCAGCCTAACCCAGAGTTCATCCTGAACCAACCGCGTTACCAAGGGGCCAGTATCCTGTTAGCGCGCGAAAACTTTGGCTGTGGCTCTTCCCGCGAACATGCCCCTTGGGCGCTGACCGATTACGGTTTTAAGGTGGTGATTGCACCGAGCTTTGCCGATATTTTCTACGGCAACTCGTTCAACAACCAGTTACTGCCGGTCACCCTGAGCGAACAGGATATCGATACGCTGTTCAAACTGGTGGCGGAGAACGAAGGGATCACGTTTGTGGTGGATCTGGAAAACCAGACGGTGAATGCCGGGGGCAAAAGTTATCCGTTTGAGATCGACAGCTTCCGCCGCCACTGCATGATGAACGGTTTGGACAGCATCGGCCTGACGCTGCAGCACGAAGCGGATATCTCACGCTTCGAGGCCCAGCAACCGGCATTTCTGAACTAATCCTCTGTAATACCCTAAATAATGGAGCTGCGGCAAGGCGGCAAGTAAGAGACAAATCGGTCGCAGACCGATTTGAACAGCGCTTGCGCTAGCTCGCAGGGTGAGCCTCATTGATGAGGCTCATAATCCCCTGGAGCTTAGATAACTAAGTGACAGGGGTGAGCTGACGCAGCCAACACAGCAGCAGCTTCAAGTATGAGGGGTATTACCAATAACCCAACCACTTCCACCACAGCCCGCCAACCACCATCCAGATCAGCAGGTTGACCACGCTCATCACAAAACCGGTTTTCCACCATTCCCCCAGCGTTGCATAACCGGAACCGAAGATAATCGGCGCGGTGCCTGTCGCATAGTGGGTCAGAGACATCATCAGCGACGAAGAGAACGCCAGGATCAGGCCAAGCAGCGCGGGCGGCGCACCCAGCGCAATACCGGCGGCGAAGAAGGCGGCAAACATGGCGGTCACGTGGGCGGTGGTGCTGGCAAAGAAGTAGTGGGAATAGAGATAAACCAGCGTCAGCAGTATCGTCCCGCCAACCCAGCTCATGCCCATATTATCAATGCCGGCCCCGACGGTTTTCGACAGCCAGCCAATCAGCCCGAGTTTGCCAAGGAAGGTCGCCATCATCACCAGTGCGGCAAACCACACCACGGTATCCCAGGCTCCTTTATGTTTCAGCACGTCATCCCAGCTCAGCACGCCAGTCACCAGCAAAATAGCCAAGCCAATCACCGCCGCGGTGGTGGGGTTCACCGCCAATTCCGGGCCAAAGATCATAGCGGGAACCCCGGCCCACAGCACCAGCAACAGAGCGAATACACCCAGCGTGATCTTCTCTGCCAAGGTAATCACCCCAAGCGCCTGCAGTTTTTCCTGCGCGAAGCGCGGCGCGTCGGGGGTGCTTTTAATTTCCGGCGGATACAGCAGATAGATCACCAGCGGCATCACGATCAGTGAACAGATCGCCGGTGCCAGCGCGGCTATCGCCCACATTGACCAGGTCAGTTCAAACTCAGAGCCCGTTCCTTTAGCAATAAGGTTTACCACCAACGGGTTAGGCGCGGTTGCGGTGATAAACATCGCCGAAGTGATCGGGTTAATGTTGTAGTTCACCAACGCCAGATAGCGGCCAATGGTACCAGAGGTATTCAACTCGGGTTTGGAACCAAAGCTGTCGGCGATCGACTTCATAATCGGGTGGATGATCCCGCCGCCACGGGCGGTATTACTCGGCGTCACCGGAGCCAGCACCGTTTCCGCCATAGTCAGCGCATAGGCGATCCCGATCGTCCGCTTGCCGAACAGCGAGATAAAGTAGTAGCCAATGCGCGCGCCCAACCCGGTTTTATTCAGGCTGAGGGAGATCATGATTGAGAAACCAATCAGCCAGATAAGCTGGTTGGAGAAGCCACTCAGCGCATCATCCAGCGCCGCACCGGGCTTGCCCGGGTTGGTTACGCCGGTCAACGCCACCAGCGCGATGGCAACAATGGAAACCGCACCAATCGGCATCGCCTTACCGATGATGGCCACGATGGTGCCGATAAACAGCGCCAGCAAATGCCAAGCATTAGGGGCTACCCCTTCAGGCACCGGAATGACGAACCAGATAAGCAGTGCAATAATGACGGCAATCAGGGAAGGAACGGGCTTGAGCGGCGTTAGTTTATCCATAACATACCCACATTTATCAACAGGATCGGCATCTCAACAGCAAGATGGACAAGAGCGCGAACTCCGCGCTCTGATTGAGTCTATCTTAGGGAGTATGGCGCAGTTTCCTCAATGACATGCATCAAGTAAGGCAGCGTTCAATTTCACACTTCCCGCACTCTGGCGCACATCCAGAGTGACAGCATCGCCAGCAGGGTGATCAGCCAGTAAACCGCATAATGACCAAAGTGCTCCACCAAAGCCCCTTGCAGTATGCCAGCCAGGATCACACCGGTGGAGATACTGTTGGTAAACATGGTGGTTGCCGCCCCCGGTCGCCCCGGCATCAGATCCTGAAAATACAACATGCCGATCCCGGCGATAATGCCGATAAAAATCGCATTGAATAACTGCAACACCATCAAAGCGGCCTTGAATTTGAACAGCACCAGCCCGGCATAGAACAACACTCCCGCCGCAACCGCCAATAGCATCATGTTGCGTTTACCAAAGCGTTTGACGTAATAACCCGCCAACAGCATCGCTGGGATCTCCAGCCCCGCGGCCGTGCCCATCAGCAGCCCCGCCAACCGATCAGACAAGCCAAGATCGGCGGTGATATACAACGGCATATCGATGATATACATGGTATTACAGGTCCACATCAGCATCGAAGCCAGAAATAGCAGGCGCACATCCGGGTCACGCCAGGCTGCGATTGGCGCAATGGGCGGTGAATCTACGCTGATTTCAACCTGTGCCCGCGGCACCGAAGGCAAGATCAGCCACACCAACAATACACTGATGGCAAAAATCGCCGCAGCCACCAGAAACATCGTGGTAAAACCGTAATTCAGCGCCAGCATGAACGACAGCGGCGGGCCAATCACCCAGGCCAATGAAAGCTGTGCGCGCATCAGCGAGCTGAACATCACCACTTCACGCGCCGAACTGTCGGCATATTCACGCGCCAGCGCGAAAATCTGCGGCATTGCCGTATTGGCGATCGCCGCCAGCAGAACCCCGGCGGTAATCAGCGTCAGATAATCGCGATTAAAGGCAAACAGCAGGCTATTGCCCACCGCCATTAAGCAGCACAGCAGGATCAGCTTACGCCTGTCTCCACGATTGTCGGAACGCTTCGCCAGCAGGAAGCTGACAATAATCCCGGCGATCGCATTCAGGGTATAAAACAGCCCAACCCAGAGTGGGCGAACCTTCACTTCGGTGGTGAGGAATAAGCTCAGCATCGGCGCCTGTAACGCCCCCGCGATACCGGTAAGAAAGGCGATGATCAGAAAAGTGGCAAAAACGGGATTGAAGCGACGTGGCAACCAGCGTTTGAAATTCATACCTGCGTCCCTGACCAGAAACAAAGAAGCTTATGCTACAGAAGGAAAATTGCAGAAGAAAGCAACGTCGCAGATAAAAATACCAGTGGGTTCCCCCACTGGCTGGTGAAATGCACCATTACTCAGAAACATTTTTTATCTGGGGAAATTATCGGCGTAATATAGGGAAAGATAAATTGACGGATTGATGCCGGAGAGTTCCTCTTTTATGTCTACCTCGCGCTTACAACAACAGTTTATCCGCCTGTGGCAAGGCTGCCACGGCCAAGCCACCGAAACCACGCTGCAGGAACTGGCCGAGGTGCTCAATTGCTCGCGCCGTCATGTGCGATCTTTACTCGGGGCCATGCAGCAACAGGGCTGGCTCACCTGGCAGGCCGAGGCTGGCCGCGGTAAACGCTCACAGCTCAGCTTCCATTACACCGGCCTGGCACTTCAGCAACAGCGTGCTGAAGAGTTGCTGGAGCAGGATAAAATCGATCAGCTGGTGCAATTGGTTGGCGACAAAAATGCCGTGCGTCAGATGCTGCTTTCTCAACTGGGGCGCAGCTTTCGCCAAGGGAAGCATATTCTCCGCGTGCTTTACTATCGTCAGCTTTACAACCTGCTGCCCGGCTCGGCATTACGCCGCTCAGAAACCCATCTGGCGCGGCAGATTTTTAACGGCCTGACGCGTATAAATGAGGAAAATGGGGAAATCGAATCCGATCTTTCACACCACTGGCAGGCCGTAACGCCGTTGCATTGGCGCTTTTATCTGCGCCCGGCGATCCGCTTCCATCATGGCCGTGAACTGGAGATGGAAGACGTGATCCATTCATTACAGCGGTTGATCCCGCAGCCCCTATTTTCTCATATCCGCCGGGTCACTTCCCCCACGCCCTATGTAATCGATGTCCACCTGCACAGCCCGGATTACTGGCTGCCGTGGTTGCTGGGCAGCGTGCATGCCATGATCCTGCCGCGCGAATGGCAGAGCCTGCCGGATTTCCCCCGTCATCCGATCGGCACCGGGCCTTACAGCGTGGTGCACAATCATCGCAGCCAGATGAAGATCCATGCCTTTGACGATTATTTTGGCTATCGCGCGCTGATTGATGAAGTCAACATCTGGGTGCTGCCAGAGGTGACCGAAGAATTGGTGCATTCCGGCGTGCAATTGCAAGGGGACGAAACCAGCAAAAACGAGCTGGAAAGCCGCCTGGAGGAAGGCTGCTATTTTCTGCTGTTTGACCAGCGCTCAACGCTGGCGGCCAACCCTGAAATCCGTAGTTGGCTAAGCGAATTGATCAACCCCATCGCCCTGCTGAGCCACGCAGGATCGGTATACCAGCGCTATTGGGCACCGGCCTACGGTATTCTGCCACGCTGGTTGCATAACCGTACATTGGGGCAACAGCTCAAACCTGCGGGGCTGACGGAACTGACGCTGACGTTCTACGGCGAACACTCGGAATTCCACGCCATCCAGCAGGCTATCGCTGCCCTACTCAACCAGCATGGCATCAGGCTTAACGTGCAGATCATCAATTACGATAGCTGGCATAAAGGTGACGCAAACAGCGATTTATGGCTTGGCAGCGCCAACTTCACTCTGCCGCTGGAGTTTTCCCTGTTTGCCACGCTGTATGAAATGCCGTTAATCCAGCACTGCTTGAGCTCTGATATCGCCGAAGATGCCGCGTTGTGGCGCGACAACCGCTTACCGCTGGCGGAATTCTGCCAACGCTTGGTCAGCAGCCACCAGTTGCACCCATTGTTTCATCATTGGCTGCAGTTGCACGGCCAGCGCACCATGCGCGGGGTGCGCATGAATACCCTCGGGTGGTTCGATTTTAAATCAGCCTGGTTCGCCCCGCCGGAAACATAAGTCGCTTTCACCGCTGCCCGTTAATCTCTACAATAGCGCCGTCTCAACGGGGTGCGGAAAACAACGAGTGCTGCTTGAAAACGCAGCGAGCCGTGTTCAGGCGACGGCGGCCAGCGCACAGCAACCGGAGTGTACTTAAGTACATGAGGATTGCGAGCACTGCCCAACGTCGGATCAACACGCGCGCAGCACATTTTTTTCCGCTGAGAGCACACCCGTCGAACCTGATCCGGTCAATACCGGCGGAGGGATTTGAGTACCGCGTCGCTTATCCCCGATAGATCTCAAGCTGCCAACAGCAACGCTACGGTTTGCAAGATGATAGGGATACCGCCCTCAGATACCTTTGCCCCCTTAAATTTCAGGAGTGCAAAGTGGTCAAAAAATACCTGCCCTGCCTATTGTTGCTAGCGGCTGCCCCCGTGCTGGCCAAGCCTACGCTAACGGTCTACACCTACGATTCTTTCGCCGCCGATTGGGGCCCTGGCCCGGCGATTAAAAAAGCCTTTGAGGCCGATTGCGATTGCGAATTGAAATTCGTGGCGCTGGAAGACGGCGTTTCACTGCTCAACCGTGTGCGGATGGAGGGCAAGAATAGCCCTGCCGATATCGTACTGGGGTTGGACAACAACCTGCTGCAAGCCGCAAAGCAAACCGGCCTGTTCGCCAAGAGCCAGGTTGATACCAGCAAGCTGGCCGTGCCCGGCGGCTGGCAGGACAACACCTTTATCCCTTACGATTACGGCTACTTCGCCTTTGTTTATAACAAAGACAAACTGAAAAATCCGCCGAAAAGCCTGCAGGAACTGGTGAGCGGCGATCACCCTTGGAAGATCATCTATCAGGATCCGCGCACCAGCACGCCGGGGCTCGGCCTGCTGCTGTGGATGCAGAAAGTGTATGGCGACAAGGCACCGGAAGCCTGGCAACAGTTGGCGAAAAAAACGGTAACCGTCACCAAAGGCTGGAGTGAGGCCTATGGTCTGTTCCTGAAAGGCGAAAGCGATCTGGTGCTCAGCTACACCACGTCCCCGGCTTATCACCTGATTGAAGAGAAAAAAGGCAACTACGCCGCTGCCAACTTCAGCGAAGGCCATTACCTGCAGACGGAAGTGGCCGCTAAGCTGAAAGCCAGCAAAAAACCGGAACTGGCCGAGCGCTTTATGCAATTTATGGTCACACCCGCTTTCCAGAACATCATTCCTACCGGTAACTGGATGTACCCGGTGATTAACACCACGCTGCCAGGCGGCTTTGAGCAGATGACGGTGCCGCAGAAGGCATTGCAATTCAGTGCTGAAGAGGTCGACAAACACCGTGGCGACTGGGTCCGGGCGTGGCAAACCGCCGTCAGCCAGTGATCCCGCGCTGGTTATGGCCAGGGCTGCTGGCCGCAGGCCTGATCGGGCTGATCGCGTTGCTGGCGATGGGTTCCCTATGGCGGCACGCCCCCGGCAGCGACTGGCGCAGCCTGTGGCAAGACCGCTATCTGTGGCACGTGGTGCGTTTCACCTTCTGGCAGGCGCTGTTATCGGCACTGATTTCGGTGCTGCCCGCCATCCCGCTGGCCCGCGCGCTTTATCGGCGGCGCTTCCCTGGCCGCAACCTGCTGCTGCGCCTGTGCGCCATGACGCTGGTATTGCCAGTGCTGGTCGCGGTGTTCGGCCTTCTGAGCGTGTATGGCAAACAAGGCTGGCTGGCAGTGCTATGCGGCTGGCTGGGAATCAACTACAGCTTCTCGCCCTACGGCCTGCAAGGCATCCTGCTGGCACACCTGTTCTTTAACCTGCCGCTGGCGGCCCGTTTACTGTTGCAGGCGCTGGAAAATATCCCCACCGAACAACGCCAACTGGCTGCCCAACTGGGGATGAACGGCTGGCAACAGTTCCGCTTTGTCGAATGGCCGGCGCTGCGCCGCCAGATCCTGCCCAGCGGCGCGTTAATTTTCATGCTGTGCTTCGCCAGTTTTGCCACCGTGCTGTCCCTCGGCGGCGGGCCGCAGGCCACCACCATTGAGCTGGCGATCTATCAGGCCTTGAGTTACGACTACGATCTCAGCCGCGCTGCGCTGCTAGCGCTGATCCAACTGACCTGCTGCCTGGGATTGGTGGTGCTCAGCCAACGCCTGAGCCAGGCGCTGCCGGTCGGCCATACCCATGGCCAAATCTGGCGTAACCCGCAAGACAGCCGCTGGCGGCGCATCAGCGATGCATTACTGATCGGTGCTGCCCTGCTGCTGCTGCTGCCGCCACTGCTGGCGGTGATTGCCGACGGAGCCAATCCTCGCCTTATCACCGTGCTGCAACAGCCAATACTGTGGCAGGCGCTGTTCACTTCGCTGCGTATCGCCCTCGGAGCCGGTCTGCTCTGCGTAGTGCTGACCATGATGCTGCTGTGGAGCAGCCGCGAGTTGAAACTGCGGCAGCAGCCCGCGCAAGGCCAGATGCTGGAATTAAGCGGCATGCTGATCCTGGCCATGCCTGGCATCGTGCTGGCAACTGGCTTCTTCCTGCTGCTGAACGATACGGTCGGGTTACCCCAATCCCCCTATGCGCTGGTGATCCTCACCAACGCACTGATGGCGGTGCCTTACGCGTTGAAAGTGCTGGAAAACCCGATGCGCGATCTGGCCGAACGTTACAATCCCCTGTGCCTGTCGCTGGATATGCACGGCTGGCAGCGTTTGCGCTGGATTGAGCTGAAGGCACTGCAGCGCCCGTTGGCGCAGGCGTCAGCCTTTGCCTGCGTGCTGTCGATTGGCGATTTCGGCGTGGTTGCCCTGTTCGGCAACGAGCAGTTCCGCACCCTGCCTTTTTACCTGTATCAGCAGATTGGTTCCTACCGCAGCAACGACGGTGCCGTCACCGCCGCGCTGTTGCTGTTATTGTGTTTCCTGTTATTTACCCTGATTGAACGCTTACCGGGCCGCAATGCTAATGCTAACGCTTGAAAGACTGACCTATCTGTACGAACACCTGCCGATGCGTTTTGATTTGCGCATCCAGCCCGGCGAGCATGTCGCGGTGCTGGGGCCAAGCGGGGCCGGTAAAAGTACCCTGCTCAGCCTGATCGCCGGTTTTTTACCGGCGGCCAGTGGCAAACTCCTGCTGAATGGCAGCGATCACACCGCCACCCCGCCGGCCAAACGCCCGGTTTCCATGCTGTTTCAGGAAAACAACCTGTTTGCCCATTTAACGGTGGCGCAAAACATCGGGCTGGGGCTGGATCCCGGGCTGCGCTTGAATGCCGCCCAGAAGCAGCAGTTGGCGCAGATCGCCCAGCAGGTCGGGCTGGAGGACCATCTGCAACGTTTGCCCGCGCAGCTTTCCGGCGGCCAGCGCCAGCGTGCGGCACTGGCACGCTGCCTGATCCGCCAGCAACCGATTCTGTTGCTCGACGAGCCTTTCTCGGCACTAGACCCGGCGCTGCGTAATGAGATGCTGCACCTGCTGCAGGAAGTGTGCGCTCTTCGCCAACTCACGCTGCTGATGGTTTCGCACAATCTGGAAGATGCGGCGCGCATTGCCCCCCGCACCTTACTGGTGGTAGATGGCCGCATCTATTACGATGGCCCAACCCAGGCATTGATCGAAGGCAGCACTCCAGAAGCACACGTGTTGGGTATTGCAGCAAGAATGTGATCAAAGACGCGTTTTTTATGCTGAACGCACAAACCTGTTGTGCAGATTTTACACCTGTGGTTTTATAAAACTCTGTTTTTTACTACTGATGATAAGGTTCCCTGTGATCGCATCCTCGCTGACTTCGACCCTACTAACAACCGCGCTACCAGCCGCGGTGGTCGTCGTGCGTGTGGTGGTGGTCGTCGGCAGTGCGCCGTAGGGTCCGAATCAACGCATCGATTCCCAAACCCCGCCGGCGCAAAACCGGGCGGGGTTTCTTGTTTTAGTCCCCCTGCCCAGAAATGCAAACCGGCCATGACAAAGGATAGGAACATGGCAATTTCGGGTACGCCACACCAGAAACAACGCTTCACCGGCGCGCAGTTGATCGTGCATCTGCTGGAGCGCCAAGGGATTACCACCATTGCAGGGATCCCCGGCGGCGCAGCGCTGCCGCTGTACGATGCACTGAGCCAAAGCACCGTCATCAAACACGTGTTGGCCCGGCATGAACAGGGCGCCGGCTTTATGGCCCAGGGCATGGCACGCACCAACGGCAAAGCGGCGGTCTGCATCTCTTCCAGCGGCCCAGGGGCCACCAATCTGGTGACCGCCATCGCCGATGCCAAACTCGACTCCATCCCACTGGTGTGTATTACCGGCCAGGTGGCATCGTCAATGATCGGCACCGACGCCTTTCAGGAAGTCGATACCTACGGTATTTCGATCCCGATTACCAAATACAACCATCTGGTGCGCGACATCCGTGATCTGCCGCAGGTGATTTGCGATGCCTTCCGCATTGCCGAATCGGGTCGCCCAGGCCCGGTGTGGATCGACATCCCGAAAGACGTGCAAACCGCCGTGATTGAGCTCGATGAGCTGCCAGCGGTCGCCGTGCCGGATGCGCCACCGGCCTTCGATAGCGCACAGGTCACCCTGGCCGCCGCCATGATCAATCAGGCCAAACGCCCGGTGCTGTATCTCGGTGGTGGTATTATCAGTGGCGAAGCGCACAAGGCCGCCTTGCAGATGGCCGAACGCGCCAACCTGCCCACCACCATGACCCTGATGGCGCTGGGGGCAATGCCGGTAGAGCACCCATTGTCTCTGGGGATGCTGGGCATGCACGCGGCGCGCAGCACCAACTTTATCCTGCAGGAAGCCGATCTGCTGATCGTACTGGGTGCCCGTTTTGACGATCGCGCCATCGGTAAAACCGAGCAGTTCTGCCCGAACGCCGACATCATCCACGTGGATATCGATCGCGCTGAACTGGGCAAGATTAAACAGGCCAATGTCGCGATTCATGGCGATGTCGGCCAGGTGCTGCAACAATTGCTGCCGATGATCGAAGCGCAACCCCGCACTGCTTGGCTGAAGATCGTTAACGATCTGAAAGATGAATTCCCGTTCAGCATGCCGAATGCTGAAGACCCGCTGAGCCATTACGGCCTGGTGAAAGCCGCCGCGCGCTGCGTGGATGAAAACGCCATTATCACCACCGACGTCGGCCAGCACCAGATGTGGGTGGCGCAGGCTTATCCACTGAGCCGCGCGCGCCAATGGCTGACCTCCGGCGGCTTAGGCACCATGGGCTTTGGCTTGCCAGCGGCGATCGGCGCAGCGCTGGCCGAACCGCAGCGCAAAGTGCTGTGTTTCTCCGGCGACGGCAGCCTGATGATGAACATTCAGGAAATGGCAACGGCGGTTGAGCACGATCTGGACGTCAAAATCATTCTGATGAACAATCAGGCGCTCGGGCTGGTACACCAGCAGCAAACCCTGTTCTATCAACAGCATATCTATGCCGCCACCTACCCGAAGCGTACCGACTTCCTGAAAATTGCCGCCGGTTTCGGCTTGGACACCTGCGATCTCAACGCAGAGGAAGATCCGCAGGCCGCGCTGATGGAAGCCATCAACCGCCCGGGCCCATGCCTGATCCATGCGTTGATCGATATGAACGAAAAAGTTTACCCGATGGTGCCACCGGGTGCCGCCAACATTGAAATGATTGGAGAATAAGCCATGCAGTCACTACAAAAGAATCCTCAGGTGATCCTGGAGCTGGCGGTGCGTAACCATCCGGGAGTCATGACGCACGTTTGTGGCCTGTTTGCCCGCCGCGCGTTCAACGTGGAAGGGATCCTCTGTATGCCGCTGAAAGACGGTTCGCAAAGCCGCATTTGGCTGCTGGTAGCCGACGATCAACGCCTGGTGCAGATGATCAGCCAAGTCGAAAAGCTGGAAGATGTGTTGCAGGTGAAACGCCATAACGAAGATATGCGCGTGTTTGAACAGTTGGAGGCCTTCTTCCAGTAAGATGCAGACTCTCTGATTGCAAGCGGCGGCCAACCAGGCTGCCGCTTGCGAAAAGACGGTATGATTACCCCGCCAATACCTTCCACAATAAGTGACCATAAACCGGCATCAGCGGTTGTTGCACCAAATAATAGACACTGACCAATATGGCAACCCAGCTCACTACACAGACGACGCGCAAGCGCAACGGCGTAAGCCAGCGCGCCAACTTATCAGCAGAGCGTTTACCTTCACGCCACCAGCGCCAGCTCAGCCAAACCGCCAGCCAAATCAGCAGCGCCACCTCAAGCAGTAACCCTTTGAATAAACCGCCGCCATCACTGTTAGGAATATCGATCGCCACACCAGCCAGAATGCCGGGGAAAAAATAAACCGGCGGCCAGGTCAAACAGCCGATGATATTCGGCAGGGCAAACTTGTAGGGCGGCAGAACGAGCATCCCGGCCACCATCGGCACCAGCGGGCGCGTTGGGCCAATAAAACGGCCAATCAGGATGGTAGCCATACTGTGCTGATGCAGCGCGTGCTCGGTTTTATCCAGCATCGACCGGTGCTTTTGCAAAAACGACCAGCGGTGCAGCGGCCCTTTGAAGGCTCGGCCGATAAAATAGGAACTCCAGTCGCCCAGCAGGCAGCCGACAATCCCCGCCACCCAGGCCATATAGAAATCCACCTTGCCACTGCCAATCAGTGCGCCGATGCTGGCCATCATCACCGTGCCGGGCAGCAGCAGCCCGACCAGAGCCAATGACTCCAGAAACGCCACCAACATGACCACCAGCAGGGTGAAAGCCAATGACTGAGCGATCAGATGCTGTAAATAGGCTTCCATTAGACCTCTGTTCGTTAGCAAGTGCGCGTGGGCGAAGGATTCTCCGGCTCACCTCACAGCGAGTCAATCAATGAATTAGCGCCGTTTTGGTCGGGTGAGGCAAAACCGAACAATCACTGTATAAAAAACCATGGTATAATAGTGATTCCCTACGATAAGCATAGTCATTTAGGAACGGTGTGGGATCTCTCCAACAAGGCTTCATACTCACTCGCCACTGGCGCGACACTCCGGCCGGTACCGAAGTCGAATTCTGGCTGGCGACCGACCGCGGGCCACAGCAGCTTAAACTGGCAGCGCAAACCTCGGTGGCCTTTATCCCCGCCGAGCAGCAGGCGCGCGCCGAATTACTGCTGCGCGAAGAACGCCATGTCGAACTGAAACCCCTGCCGCTGCTGGACTTTCACTCCCGCCCGGTGCTCGGCCTTTACTGCCGCCAACATCGCCAGCTCATCAAGCTGGAGAAACTGCTGAGAGAAGGCGGCATCAGCGTTTTTGAGGCCGATATCCGCCCGCCCGAACGCTATCTGATGGAGCGTTTTATCACCGCTCCGGTGTGGTTCAGCGGCCAGGCTGATGGTAAAGGCTCATTGTTCAACGGCCAGATGAAACCAGCACCGGACTACCGCCCAACTCTTAAGCTGGTCTCGTTGGACATCGAAACCACCGCCCATGGTGAGCTTTACTCCATCGCGCTGGAAGGCTGCGGCCAACGCCAGGTCTACATGCTCGGCCCGGCCAATGGCGGCAATGAAGCGCTGGATTTCGATCTGGAATACTGCAACAGCCGCCCACAGCTGCTGGAACGGTTGAATCAGTGGCTGGAACAGCACGATCCCGATGCGATTATCGGTTGGAACCTGGTGCAGTTTGATCTGCGGGTGTTGCAAAAGCATGCCGAACGCTACCAGATCCCGCTACGCTTTGGCCGGGGCGGCAACCTGCTGGAGTGGCGCGAACACGGTTTCAAGCAAAACCACTTTTTCGCCAGCGCCGCCGGGCGCTTGATTATCGACGGTATCGAAGCGTTGAAATCAGCAACCTGGAACTTCCCCTCTTTCAGCCTGGAGTCGGTGTCGCAAACGTTGCTGGGCGAAGGCAAAGCGATCGACAATCCTTACCAGCGCATGGCCGAAATCGATCGGCGCTTCGCCGAAGATAAGCCGGCGCTGGCGCGTTATAACCTGAAAGACTGCGAATTAGTCACACGCATCTTTGCCAAAACCGAGCTGCTGACCTTCTTGCTGGAACGCGCCACCGTCACCGGGCTGGCGGCCGATCGCAGCGGCGGATCGGTGGCGGCGTTCAGCCACCTGTATATCCCGCGCATGCACCGGCAGGGCTACGTGGCCCCTAATCTGGGGGAACTGCCAGAGGAACACAGCCCCGGCGGCTTTGTGATGGACTCACAGCCCGGCCTGTATGATTCGGTTCTGGTGCTGGATTACAAAAGCCTGTACCCGTCGATCATCCGCACTTTTCTGATCGATCCGGTCGGGCTGGTGGAAGGCATGCAGCACCCTGACGATGCCGATTCCGTTCCCGGCTTTCGCCAGGCGCGTTTTTCGCGCAGCAAGCACTGCCTGCCGGAGATCGTCAACCAGATCTGGCAGGGGCGTGAAGCGGGCAAACGCCAGCAGAATAAGCCGCTGTCGCAGGCGCTGAAGATCATCATGAACGCCTTTTACGGCGTGCTGGGCTCGAGCGGGTGTCGTTTCTTCGATCCGCGCCTGGCTTCGTCGATCACCCTGCGCGGCCATGAGATCATGCGCCAGACGCGGGAACTGATCGAGGCACAAGGCTATCAGGTGATCTACGGCGATACCGACTCGACCTTCGTCTGGCTGAAGCAAGCGCACAGCGATCCACAGGCAACAGAGATTGGCCGCCAGCTGGTCGCACACGTCAACCAGTGGTGGCAGCAGCACCTGCAACAGCAGTACGGGCTGGAAAACGCGCTGGAGCTGGAGTTTGAAACCCATTACTCACGCTTTCTGATGCCCACCATCCGCGGTGCGGAACAGGGCAGCAAAAAGCGTTATGCAGGGCTGATTGCCAAACCGGACGGCAGCGAACAGATGGTGTATAAAGGCCTGGAAACCGTGCGCACCGACTGGACCCCGCTGGCGCAACAGTTCCAGCAGCAGCTTTACCGGCTGATTTTCAAGCAGTTGCCCTACCAGGATTTTGTTCGTGACTACGTGGCTAAAACGCTCAACGGTGAATTTGACGATCAGTTGGTCTACCGCAAGCGCCTGCGGCGTAAGCTGAGCGATTACCAGCGTAACGTGCCGCCTCATGTGCGCGCAGCGCGCATCGCCGACGACTATAACCGCCAGCAAGGGCGGCCGTTGCAGTATCAGAACGGGGGATGGATCAGCTACGTGATGACCCTCGCCGGGCCAGAACCGCTGGAAACGCAACATTCACCGATTGATTACGATCATTATCTCGAACGTCAGCTACAACCGGTAGCAGACGCTATACTTCCATTTCTGCACGACGATTTCACCACATTGGTGACCGGGCAGATGGGGCTATTCTGATATTATTCTTACCAGCCAAGCTATAGAAAGAGGTCAGAAAAATCATCGGGTTTTGCAGGTGACGAATGCGTCGCCTTCCATTACCATAGCGCCCTTCCCAAATTCTGAACCATTCACCGTGCCGTATTGATGACGTATTCATGGTGTTAATAGCTATTGCCCGTCAAATGAAAACAAATCGGGAATAGCGTAACGACGGTCAGTTAAGCAGAAAGTGCATCACCATTCGGCACAGTGCTGAAAGTTGCGCCCCCTCTCCCCAAGGAGAGGGAATTGGTTAGTCTTAACTGACCAGCATTAGAGAATAAAAAAACATTTGAAACAGGTCGCCAGTCCCCACCTGCCTGGCGATAAGACTTACTTAATAAGAATCGAGCCGACAAACTATGCCTTTTACACTTGGTCAACGCTGGATCAGCGATACGGAAAGCGAATTGGGACTGGGAACTGTGGTAGCGCTGGATGTGCGTATGGTCACCCTGCTTTTCCCCGCCACTGGCGAAAA
Source organism: Serratia sp. MMO-28 (assembly GCF_037199905.1). NCBI lineage: Bacteria > Pseudomonadati > Pseudomonadota > Gammaproteobacteria > Enterobacterales > Yersiniaceae > Serratia > Serratia sp. MMO-28. The sequence goes on along the minus strand of NZ_JBBCVB010000001.1, from coordinate 37,948 downwards.
CCGCCTCTATGCCAGAAACGACTCGCCGATCACCCGCGTGATGTTCAATCCGGGTGATACCATCAGCCATCATGAAGGCTGGCAGTTGCAGGTAGAGGAAGTCAAAGAGGAAAACGGCCTGCTGACCTATATCGGCCTACGCATGGATACCCAGGAAGCAGGGGTTGCCATGCGCGAAGTACTGCTGGACAGCAAACTGACCTTCAGCAAACCACAGGACCGCCTGTTTGCCGGCCAGATCGACCGTATGGATCGTTTTGCGCTGCGCTTTCGCGCACGTAAATACCAGAGTGAGCAGTACCGCCTGCCGTTCGCTGGCCTGCGCGGTATGCGCGCCAGCCTGATCCCACACCAGTTACACATCGCCTATGAAGTCGGCCAGCGCCATGCGCCGCGCGTGCTGCTGGCGGATGAAGTTGGCCTGGGTAAAACCATCGAAGCCGGGATGATCATTCACCAGCAACTGCTGGCCGGCCGCGCCGAACGCGTGCTGATCGTGGTGCCGGAAACCCTGCAACACCAGTGGCTGGTCGAGATGATGCGCCGCTTCAACCTCTATTTCTCACTGTTCGACGACAGCCGCTATTCCGAAGCGATGCTGGATAGTAGCAACCCGTTCGAAACCGAACAGTTGGTGATCTGCTCGCTGGATTTCGTGCGCCGCAACAAACAGCGCCTTGAGCAGTTGGCCGACGCCCATTGGGATCTGCTGGTGGTGGACGAAGCTCACCATCTGGCCTGGAGTGAAGAGGCTCCCAGCCGTGAATATCAGGTGATCGAGCAGTTGGCGGAACATATCCCCGGCGTGCTGCTGCTGACCGCAACCCCTGAGCAGCTTGGCCAGCAAAGCCATTTCGCCCGTTTGCGCCTGCTGGATCCGAGCCGTTTCCATGATTACGAAGAATTTGTCACCGAGCAGCAGAAATATCGCCCGGTCGCCGATGCGGTCACGCTGCTGCTGAGCGGCGAACGCCTGGCCGACGATAAACTCAACCTGCTGGGCGAACTGATTGACGAACAGGACATTGAGCCGTTGCTCAAAGCGGCCAACAGCGACAGCGATAACAGCGTGCAGGCGCGCCAGGAACTGGTCACTATGCTGATGGATCGCCATGGCACCAGCCGCGTGCTGTTCCGTAACACCCGCAACGGGGTGAAGGGCTTCCCGCGCCGCAACCTGCATCAGATCAAGCTGCCGCTGCCAGCCCAGTATCAGACGGCGATCAAAGTCTCCAGCATTATGGGGGCGAAGAAAAGCGTCGAAGCCCGCGCCCGCGATATGCTGTACCCCGAGCAGATTTATCAGGAATTCGAAGGGGAAAATGCCACCTGGTGGAACTTTGACCCGCGCGTGGAATGGCTGCTGGACTACCTGATCGCCAACCGCCATGAAAAAGTGCTGGTGATTTGTGCTAAAGCCGACACCGCGCTGCAACTGGAGCAGGTGTTGCGTGAGCGGGAAGCGATCCGCGCCGCCGTGTTCCACGAAGGGCTGACGATTATCGAGCGCGATCGCGCCGCCGCCTACTTCGCCTCACAAGAAGAAGGGGCGCAGGTGCTGCTGTGTTCTGAAATCGGTTCCGAAGGACGTAACTTCCAGTTTGCCAGCCAGATGGTGATGTTCGATCTGCCGTTCAACCCAGACCTGCTGGAACAGCGTATCGGCCGCCTGGATCGTATCGGCCAGATGCACGATATTCAGATTATGGTGCCTTACCTGGAAGACACCGCGCAGGCGATATTGGGGCGTTGGTTCCACGAAGGGCTGGATGCCTTCGAGCACACCTGCCCGACCGGCCGCCCTATTTACGACAGCAGCTACGAGCAGTTGATTGGTTACTTGGCAGCGCCAACCGAGCAGGAAGGGCTGGACGAGTTTATCCACGCCTGCCGCCAGCAACACAATCAACTCAAGGCGCAGTTGGAACAGGGGCGCGATCGGTTGCTGGAAATGCACTCCAACGGCGGTGAAAAAGCCCTGGCGCTGGCAGAAGCGATTGCCGCACAGGACAACGACATCAATCTGGTGAGTTTTGCCCTTAACCTGTTCGACATCGTCGGCATTAATCAGGAAGACCGCAGCGATAACCTGATCGTGTTGACGCCGTCAGACCATATGCTGGTGCCGGATTTCCCGGGCTTGCCGCAGGATGGCTGCACCGTGACTTTCGATCGCGATCAGGCGCTGTCGCGGGAAGATGCCCAGTTCGTCAGTTGGGAACACCCGATTATCCGCAACGGCCTGGACCTGATCCTGTCTGGTGATACCGGCAGTTGTGCGGTATCCCTGCTGAAGAACAAGTCGCTGCCGGTGGGAACGCTGCTGGTGGAACTGGTGTATGTGGTCGAGGCGCAGGCGCCGAAACACCTGCAGCTGACCCGCTTCCTGCCCCCCACGCCAATCCGTATGCTGATGGATCGTAAAGGCACCAATCTGGCGGCACAGGTGGAGTTCGAAAGCTTTAACCGCCAGTTGAACGCGGTGAACCGCCACACTTCCAGCAAGCTGGTGAATGCGGTGCAGCAGGACGTGCACGCGATGCTGCAACAGGCTGAAAGCCTGGTGGAAGCGCAGGCACGCGAACTGATCGAACTGGCCAAGCAGGAAGCCGATGACAAGCTGAGTACCGAGCTGGCACGCCTGGAAGCCCTGAAAGCGGTTAACCCGAACATCCGCGACGACGAAGTGGAAGCGTTGGAGTTCAACCGCAAGCAGGTGCTGGCCAACCTCAACGAAGCAGGCTGGCGCTTGGATGCCATCCGTCTGGTGGTGGTCACTCACCAGTAATCACCCAAGGGGTTTTCGACTCTAATGTTTAGTTCCCTCTCCCTTGGGGAGAGGGTTAGGGTGAGGGGACGATCACCGCACGACTTGCCCCTCACCCCAGCCCTCTCCCACAGGGAGAGGGGGCGACGCCTTTAGCAATTGATACGTGATTATGTCGCTTTGCGCTTAACTAACCAGCATGAGAGTTTCAGTTCCCCATTTACTCCCCAACACGCTCCAGAATCCCCTGCCCGACGCCGATGCACAGGGTGCAGAGCGCATAACGCCCCTTACGCCGCTCCAATTCCAGAGTTGCCGTCTACGCTAAACGTGCCCCGCTCATGCCTAAAGGATGCCCCAAGGCGATAGTCCCACCATTCGGATTCACCTGCTCGGCATCATCAGGCTGCCCCAACTGGCGTAATACCACTAGAGGGATCGCAGCGAGATCATCGGTACGCAAGCATGCCAGCGCTCCGGCATAGCGGCCTATAGGCATGCGTACACCATCACAGATAAACGCATGCTGCATAGCATTTTCCTCTATAAAAACCTGACGTTACGCGACTCACGCGCCGCTGCTGAGAACTATAAACCTGCGCGGTGGGAACAACGCGCTGTGAGCTAGGCATTTAAACAAATAGCCATTATTTGCAACATATATCTAACTTTTGATTATTTTTGGTAACATTATTTTGTATAAATTATTTCATTATGTCTATATTAATCGAGAATGACATCGTTATTCACCTGCAATGCCCATGAGTAAACCCTGTCTTTAGCCAACACCAGAGAAACAGGAACGCTTCTGTGCCGTGCTCATTACTACGGCACCAGCGTTGCGCAAATCAAAATAAACAGGCTGCCGTTGCTCGGAACCAACAGGCACCAAGATGTGGGCAAGTAACAACTGAAGTAACCCTCGACGGCATGGCCAAGCCAGCGCTTGGCCAGGTTCATGGAGCACTGTCCCTGCAACTTGTAAGAGCAAGGGGATGAAAAAAACCGTTATTCTGGGAGGAACGATGAACTTAACAAAATGGCTCACCATTAGCTTGTCGTGCATCGCTGCACTGACAGCCCAATCGCCCGCCCACGCGGCGGAATACCAGGTCGGTGAAGTGATCTCACTGACCGGAGTGAATGCCCGCGGTGGCACGGGTATGCATGAAGGGATCAAAGTCGCGGAAGCGGTGTTTAACCAGCGCCCCGGCAGCGTAAAGATCAAGATCCAGACGATCGACGATGAATCCTCACCGGCTAAAGCGGTGGCGGCGGTAGAAAGATTAGCCGCCAATAACGTGGTCGCCATTACCGGTGGAGCCACCTCTGATATCGTTGGGCCTGCCGCCACCGCCAGCGATAAGCTGGGGCTGCCCTTTATGACCTCGGGGGGCACCAGCAGTGAGTTTCTCACCCAAGGCTTCCACTCTTTCTTTCGCATCAACAACACCACCGGCTATGTCAAAGCGATGGCTGGCCTGCTGGATACCATGCAGATCAACAAGCTGGCCATCATCTATTCCACCAAGAAATCCACCAGCGAAATGGCGCGCATGATGCAGCAACAGATGGCCGAGAAAGGCGTCACGGTCACCATGCACCCCTTTGAAGCCACCACGGTGGATTTCAAGCCGATTATCAACAAGATCAAACTGCAAGATCGGCCGGATGCCATCAACATGATTGGCTATGAGAACGATTATGTCGGCATTTTGCGAGCCACCAGAGTGCTTCGGCCGCCGGTGAAGGCCATGGTCGGTGCCTGGCAGATCGCCACCGCCAAGATGTATCAGGACTTCCCTGACTTAGTCGACAAAACCTACGGTACCGAGATGCTGCCGGTTCCGGTCACCTTCAACCGGCCAGAAGGCCAGGCGTTTGAGGCCGCGTTCCGCAAACTCTACCCGCATGAGCCAGATTACCTTTCACAGTACGGTTTTGTGCAGGGCATGTTGCTGTTCGAAGCCATCGCCCGGGCAGAAGCGGCAGGCACGCTGGAGAAAGGCGGCATTGCCCAGGAACTGCGCTCTACCGCGGTGGACACCATCATTGGCCAGGTACGCTTCAGCGCGCAGGGGGACAATGAGGAATTCATGCAGAACATCGGCCAACACCAAAAGGGGAAAATCGCCATTGTCTGGCCTGCGAGCGCCGCCACGGGGACCATGGAATTTCCAGGAACGCCTTGGTAAAGCCGTGCTGTCTGGATGTTCACCCCACCTGAATAAGAGGTGTGCATGACTGAATTATTGCTTCAATCGTTATATTCCGGCCTGCTGGCGGGCAGTGTGTACGCCCTGGTTGCACTGGGGCTGGCGCTGGTGTTTGGCATTATGCGGCTGGTGAATCTGGCGCATGGCGAGCTGGTGCTGCTGGCAGGCTATATTGCCTATACCTTCGAGTCGTCTACCGGTTTCGGGCCGCTCTGGTCAATCCCGCTGGCGTTTGTGGTGGTGTGTGCCGCCGCGCTCGGGATCTATGCGCTGCTCAGCCGCATCAAGATCGACCGGGAACTCAACTCACTGCTGTTAACCTATGGCGTGGGCGTGATTCTCACCAACCTGATCCTGCTGATCTGGAATGCCAATATCCGCTCCAGCAGCTCAGTGTGGTTACAGGAGCCGATCGTGATCGGCGATCTGTATGCCATGCAGGGTGAACTGGTAGCGTTCGTGATGAGCCTGCTGTTACTGGTTCTGCTCTGGAAATGGCTGGCACGCAGCTGGTATGGCCGCGCAGTGCGGGCGGTTTCCAGCCACCGCGAAGCCGCGATGCTGATGGGGATCAACCCGAAACAGACCGAGATGATCTCATTCCTGCTGGCAGGGATGATGGCCTCGGTGGCCGGGGTAGCGATCTACTGCACCCGGGTGATCCAGCCCTCGTTAGGGGAAGCGCTGACCATTAAGGCGTTCATTATTACCGTGCTGGCGGGGATCGGTTCTATTCCTGGCGTGTTAGTGGGGGCGATTGTGATCGGTGTGGCTGAAGCCATGAGCGCCACCCTGCTCAACCCGGCCTGGCAGGACTTAATCAGTATGGGGCTGTTCCTGCTGGTACTGTTCCTGCGTCCTAATGGTTTGTTCGGCGCAGTACGGCGTCAGGGATAATGCGATCATGATGAAATCATTGATTAACCTAATGTGGTTCCCGTTACTGCTGGCAATCCTGGTGCCCGCCATCTGGTCTCAGCAACCCTATGTCCTGAGCATGTTTACCGATGCCCTGACGATCGGCGCCTTGGCACTGGCCTGGGCGATGTTGGGTAACCTCGGCGGCATGGTCAGCTTTGGCCACTCGGCCTTCTTCGGCACCGGTGCCTATATCTCGTCCATGCTGGCGATGAACAGCGGTATGCCGGTGCTGCTCTCGATGCTGTGCGGGGGCTTGGCCGCGGCGGTCACCACCTTGCTGATGCTGCCCACCCTGCGCCTGAAAGGCACCTATTTTGCCTTGGCCATCCTGGCCTATTCGCAAATCTTTCGGGTGCTGGCCGTTCAGCTCGAGGGGATCACCGGCGGTTCAGCGGGGCTATCCGGTATCTCCTCGTTGCCCAACGTGATGGGATTTGCCCTGAGCAGCAAGCTCGGTGTCTATTACGTGATCCTGGCGCTGGTGACGCTGTTTTTACTGATTTATGCCGCCTTGGCGCGCAGCGATTACGGCTTGGCGTTGAAAGCGATGCACGACTCAGAAGCCGCCACCCAGGTGGTTGGGGTGAACAGCCTGCTGCTGAAAGCGCTGGTGCTGTTGCTGTCTGCCTTTATGACCGGGCTGGTCGGGGCATTCAACGCACACCATATGAATTTCCTCGAACCCGATTACGCGTTCAACGCCTCCTGGGTGATTGTGCCGATCATCGCGGCGATCTTCGGCGGTTTCCGTTCACTGAATGGCCCGCTGATCGGCGCTTTGGTGGTCTATTTAACCGACCAGTTGCTGTTCAAAGTCCTGTTCCCTACCGGGCACCAGATGATCCTGGGCGGATTACTGGTGGTGATGATCCTGATCAGCCCGCGCGGCCTGTTACCGCTGTTACGTTCAGCCCAAAGGAGGTTCTATCGTGCTAAAGCTTGACGGAGTCAGCGTGTTATTCGGCGCGGTTACCGCCATCGATAATGTGTCTTTGATGGTGGGACAAAACGAAATCGTCGGGTTGGTTGGCCCGAACGGCGCGGGCAAAACCACGCTGTTTAACGCCATTTCCGGCCTGGTGCAACCCACCGCTGGCACACTCAGTTTCCATGGCACTCCCTTGGGCCAGCGGGGTGGGATCCATCGCCGCGCTCGTCTGGGAATTGGCCGTACTTTCCAAGTACCGCAGCCGATGCATGAACTGAGCGTGATGGAAAATGTGCGGGTGGCGCAACGTTTTGCCACCGGTAAGGTCAATCTTGCCCGGCTGAGGGACATTCTGGAACTGGTCGGCCTGCATGATAAAGCCGAACGCGACGCCGCCACCGAGCTCTCGCTCAGCGAACTGAAAGCGCTGGAAGTCGCCAAGGCCCTCGCCACCGAACCGCAGCTGCTGTTGCTTGACGAGGTGCTGGCCGGGCTGGAAACCAGCGGTAAAAAACGCTTTCAACAGATGCTGGGGCGGATCCATGCCGAATACGGCTTGAGCATTCTGCTGATCGAACACGATCTGGAAACGGTCACAGCGCTGTGCCAACGCGTGTGGATCCTCAACTTTGGCCGCCTGATCGCAGATGGCACGCCAACCCAGGTGTTCAACGATCCTGTGGTGATCCGCAGCTATACCGGAGAGGCCTATGCTTAACATTCAACAGGTGCGCGGTGGCTACGGCGCGATCAATATTCTGTGGGACATTTCGCTGCAGACCCAGCCAGGGACGGTCACCGCCATCGTCGGGCCGAACGGCGCGGGCAAGACCACGCTGCTGAAAACCATCGCCGGGCTGCTGCCGTTAAAACAGGGGCAGATTACCTATCAGAACATCGACGTCGGTAAACTTTCCCCCTGGCATGCCAAGCGCAGCGGCCTGGCGCTGATCCCGGAAGGGCGCATGATTTTCCGCGATATGACGGTCGAAGATAACCTGATTATGGGGGCCTTTCAGAAGGCCAGCCGCCAGCATGTGAAACCGCGTCTGGCAGAAGTTTATGCCATGTTTCCACGCCTGGCCGAACGGCAGAAGCAGTTAGCGGGCGTGCTTTCCGGCGGGGAGGCGCAAATGCTGGCGGTGGGCCGCTGTTTAATGTCCGATCCCAGTATGATCCTGATCGACGAGCCTTCTTTGGGCTTAGCCCCGGTGGTGGTTCACGAGCTGTTTGCCTGCTTTGCCCGCCTGCGCGAGCATGGCAAAACCCTGTTGCTGGTGGAGCAGAACACTCAGTTGTCGATCAAGCTGGCCGATCGGGTCTGCCTAATGCGCAGCGGTAAGATGATCTTTACCAAAGCGGCCAACGATATTGATATGGAGGAGTTGCACCGGGCTTATTTTGGGCATTGAGTGTTGCCAGGCGCGAGTATTTATTTCGGTCGCTAAACCTTTTGCGTTTATTAAGCAAAGCGGTGAACGCGACCGAGCTGGGGGCTCAAGAGCCAGCCCCCAGCACCCCGGCCCTTGCCATATCAGGCGACCGCTGCGCGGTTACCCTCACTCCGCCACAGCGCATCACATCCGGCGACGGTGGTGTAGCGAAGGCACCCGCGCAGCGGGCAGGCCATGTTAAGCGTTGGCGCGGGTGCAGGGCCCCGCCTTGGGCCCTGCAATTGCCGCTAGCCCTCGCTTCGTAGTATTGGCTCTGTTTCCATTACACCTGGCTTATATAGACGAACACATTGTGGTTGTTCTGCATTAAGACTGGCAAATGTCTGCCCTTGCTCCACCAAACGGATAAGCAACGGTGAAGGACGCCAAAACTGCGGATCTTCGGCGGAAAAGGCGTTGATATCATCCAATACCCGCGCCAAACCAATCTTATCCGCATAATACAACGGCCCGCCGCGATAACGCGGGAAGCCGTAACCGGCCAGCAGCACCACATCAACGTCCAATGGGCGCAGCGCAATGCCCTCTTCCAGCAGATTAGCACCTTCGTTAATCATCGCCGCCAGATAGCGACGCACGATCTCTTCGGCGCTGAAGGGCCGCGGCGTGACGCCCGCACGCTCGCGCTCACGGGCGACAATCTCCAGCACCGCCGGATCCTGCACCCCATGGTTTGAACCAGGCTCATAACGATACCAACCGCGCCAGCTTTTTTGCCCGAACCAACCCTGTTCACACAGGCGATCGGCAATCTGCACATAGCGCTCCTGCGGATCCCGCTCGGGTGCCCGGCGCTTGCGCGTCGCCCAAGCAATATCACCACCGGCCACGTCGAGGATCTGAAAAGGCCCCATGGCAAAACCGAATTCACGTACTGCGGTGTCGATTTGATACGGCGAAGCGCCGTCCTCCAGCATTGCCTCTGCCGCCCGCCGGTAGACGGACATGATGCGGTTGCCGATAAAACCGTCGCAGATGCCGGTACGCACCGGAATTTTACCGAGCCTGCGGGCCAGCACCAAAGCACTGGCAATCACCTCAGCCGCTGCCTGCGGTGGCACCACGATCTCCAGCAGGCGCATCACCGGTGCTGGGGAAAAGAAGTGTAAGCCGATAACCGCTTGCGGCCTGTTGGTCACCGCTGCAATGGCGGCAATATCCAGATAAGAAGTATTGCTGGCCAGGATCGCGCCGGGCTTGCAGTGGCTATCTAACTGACGGAAAACCGCCTGCTTGGCCGCCAGATCCTCATACACCGCTTCAACCACCAAATCGGCCGTGGCCAAATTCTGGTATTCTGTGGTTCCGCGCAATTTCGCCAGGCGTGCGGCGGCGGCCGTAGCCGAAAGCCGCTTTTTATTCACCCGTTGACGATAAAACTCCTCTACTCGGCTCAGGCCCGCTGCCAGGCTCGGCTCATCACGTTCGAGCAAAGTGACCTGCAGATCCGCTTCCAGCATCACCACCGCAATACCCGCCCCCATGGTGCCGCCGCCAATCACCCCTGCCTGGCTAAAAGCAGCTATCGCCAACCCGGTGGTATCCGGCAGTTTGGCAGCGGCGCGTTCGGCCTGAAAGGCGTATAACAGGGCCCGATGCTGCGGGCTCGCCAGGCAGCGTTGGAATTGTGCGGCTTCAAACTGGCAACCTGCCGCAAACGGCTGTTCGCAGGCAGCGGCCACGCAGTCAATAATCAACGCCGGGGAAAACAGACCGCGAAACTGCGTTGGCAATTTGGTGCGCGCCGCATCAATCGCCGCCTGTTGGGCTGCCGAATCGGCAAGCCGGGTAGTGAGTTCACTGCTGCGGCGCACTCCACAGCGATCGGCCAGCAGTTCGTGGGCATAAACCAAGCCATCAACGCGGGCATCCAACCCCAGCCGATCCACCAGCCCCAGTTCTCGCGCCTGTTCGGCAGACAGCGGGCGGCCACTGAGCATCAGATCCAAAGCCGCTTCCGCCCCAATCAGCCGCACGCTGCGCTGGCTGCCCCCGGCCCCGGGCAGCAGCCCCAGATTAACTTCCGGCAACCCCAAACGACTGCCCTTGACCGCCAGCCGGTAATGCGCCGCCATGGCAATCTCTAACCCACCGCCCAAAGCATTTCCGTCGATAGCCGCAATCACCGGCTTCGCGCAGGCTTCGATTTGATCGCAGACCTCTCGCAGCAGCGGCGGCTGGCGCAGTTGATTGAATTCACGGATATCCGCCCCGGCAGCAAAGTTTTTTCCTGACCCCAGTAGCAGCAGCGCGTGGATTTGTTCCTCACTCTGCGCTTGCCGCAGCGCCGCCAGCAGCCCGCGACGCACGCGCAAACCCAACGCATTGACCGGTGGATTATCGAGGATCACAATCAGTATGTTGCCACTGCGTTCAAGATGCAGGCCCCGATCAGGCTGATGATTATCTGGCATTTTTTGCCTCCTCCGGCGTTCCCACCGGGGGCAGTAGCCGATAGCTGGCTGGAGTGCGGCTGAGTTTGATCGGCGAGGCGACCCCCGTATAGCTATCCCCCATCGTCACCACCATGCCACGGTGGCGGGTGTGCGGGTGCTGCAGTGCAGCCTCTATGTTCAGCAATGGTGCACTGGGCACGCCGCTGCGCAGCAACTGTTCAGCACATTCAACCCCTTCGCGATTGGCGAGCAGGGAAACCAGCGCGCTACGTAACTCAGCGCGATTCAGTGAACGCAATTTGGGCGTGGCGAAGCGCGGATCTTCACTCAGGGATGGTGCATCCAGGCACTGGCACAGCAGCGCAAACTGCTTGTCGTTGCCGACGCCGAGAAAGATCGGCACGCTGGCGCTGGGGAAAATATCATAAGGGTAGATATTGGCATGGGCATTACCCGAGCGCTGCGGCGGCTGCTGGTTGGCAAACCAGTTGGTGGAATAAGGGTGCAACAGCGATAAGCCGGTATCAAACAGGCTGGCCTCGACAAATTGCCCCAAGCCGCTGCGGGTGCGTTCATAAAGCGCCATCAAGATACCAATCACCGCATTCATCCCGGTAGCCTGATCGACCAGCGGCACGCCAACGCGCAGGGGTTCGCCGTCGGGCTCACCGTTAACGCTCATGATCCCGGTCATCGCCTGAATCGACGCATCGTAACCCACCAGGCCGCCTAATGGACCATCGGCACCAAAGCCGCTGACGCGGCAGTGGATCAGGCGCGGAAAACGCGCGGCCAGAGCCTCATAGCCGATGCCCCACTTCTCCATGGTGCCGGTCTTGAAATTTTCGATTAGCACATCAGCATCGGCCAACAGTTCGTACAGCGTTTGGCGAGCGCTTTCCTGCGATAAATCAAGGTACATCCCACGTTTGTTGCGGTTCAGGCCAATATAATACGCGGCCACTCCGGCCTGAAAAGGCGGCCCCCAGGTACGGGTTTCGTCACCCTGTGGCGGTTCGATCTTAAGCACATCGGCACCATGATCGCCCAACACCTGCCCACAATAGGGCCCGCCCAAGACGCGGGATAAATCGATAACGCGAAGACCGGCTAATGCGCCAGCGCTAGGAATGGTCATAACCGTTACTCCTGCAAGTATGGTTGCTTTGTGAAACCAGAGATCCCGGCCACCATCACCGGGAAGGTGGGCTTGCTCAGAGGTAGGCGCTCGCCAGCAGCAGTTCTTCAATCTCCTCAGACAGCGGGTTTTCTACCGTTAAGGGATCGACAGGCAACAGCTTGTGGATCAAGACCTGTTCGGCCAGATGCAAACGCGCTGGAGCGTCGGTGTGATGGCTCTCCCAGGCCATCGCCGCCGCGCTGACCAGGTTATACAGGCCGCTGGCGGCGCGGCGCGTCAGGCTGCTGCCCTCTGCCGTGGCGGCCGCCTCTGCCAGGGCAAAGGCTCGCTGCTGTGCGCTGAGGAAACGGGCACGCATGGCATTGTCCAGATGCGCCTCTGCCAGCAGTTGCTCGAGGTATACCTGCAGCGCCTCCAGCGATTGCTCACGCAGGATGGCGCGCCGCACGTCCAGGGCGACAATGTTGCTGGTCCCTTCCCAGATCGAGCCCAAATGCGCATCTCTGACCAAACGCGGATCGCCCCACTCTTCGATGTAACCACAGCCACCGCGGATCTCCATGGCATCGGCGGTCACCTTGCGGGCATCGCGGCAGGCGCGGAATTTGATCAGCGGGGTCAGAATACGCAGCAACGCATAGGCGTTTTTATCGCCGCTATCGGAACGGCGCAGCACCTCTGCCGTTTGGAAGACCATGCTGCGCGCCTGCTCGCTGGGGAGCAGTATCTTCAGCAACTGCTTTCTCATCAGCGGCAGTTCGATCAGTTTTTTACCGAAGGCCTGGCGATGGCGGGCGATATAGAACGCCTCGCTGACCGCCCGGCGCATCAGCCCCGCAGAGCGCACCCCGTTGGACAACCTGGAGTTATTGACCATATCCGCCATCTGCACAAAGCCGCGCCCGGCCTCACCCACCAGATAGGCAGTGGCCCCTTCAAGGCGGATTTCACCGCTGGCCATCGAGCGCGTCCCGAGTTTGTCCTTCAGGCGCAAAATGCGATAGGCATTGGTTGAACCATCGTCCAACGTGCGCGGCAGCAGGAACAGCGATACCCCTTTCATCCCTTCCGGTGCGCCCTCAATGCGCGCCAACACCATCGCCAGTTCGGCATCGGGGTTAGAACAGAACCATTTATCACCGTACAGCCGGTAGTGGTTATCCATGTCTACCGCCAGCGTGGTGGTGGCCGCAATATCAGAGCCCGCCCCCTGCTCGGTCATAAACATCGCCCCTTGCATCAGCGTGGCGGGATCGAGCGAGGTCAGCCGTGGCAGATATTTAGCCACCAGCTCAGGGGAGCCATATTTTTTCAGCGTGCGGGTCAGCGAGTCGGTCATCGATACCGGGCACATCAGGCCAAACTCGGCCTGCACGAACAGGTAGGTAAACAGATACTTGGCCAGCGGCGGCAGTTGCCCTTGCCAGCCCAGCACATCTTGCCGATGTGAGATGGCGGCCAGGGCGAACTCGCTAAACGCGTAGCGTTCCAGCTCGACGAAAGCCGGATGTTTTAAAATGCGTTGCCGATCGGTGCCGGTTCGGGTGCGCACCTGCAGCTGCGGCGGGTTCTTATCTGCCAGATCCGCCAGTTCACTCAGTGCCCCCCCAGCCAGTGCGCCGAGTTTCTGCAGATAAGGGCGCAGATGGGCGCGCAGCTCTGCCGGCAGATAGGCCACCAGCAAGGCCTCCAGCGTCGCGTCGGTGAGATAAAGGTTGGCACCGGATTGATCCGGGATATTGTCCTGCTGATTGATAACGGTATACATACTCAGCTCCACCTTGTTGTATTTATGTTTATATTTTGTTAAACGAAAGAGACTGTCTAATACTGTTTCCCTATCGGCCGATAGGCTAAAAGCATCGTGTCGTGGTGATTTGCCGGGTGCCGCCCAGAAGCATGGTTGCAACCGTGCTAGGGTGGCTTTTCAAGGGCAGTAAAAAGGAATGGGTATACCGTGGATATTCGCCGTTTACGCTACTTTCTGGTGTTGGCTGATGAGCTGCATTTCGGCCGGGCCGCCAGCCGCCTTGCCATCTCTCAACCGCCACTGAGCGTGAGCATCCGCCAGTTGGAGGAAACCATCGGGGCAAGGTTGTTTGAACGCAGCCATCAGAAGGTGCGGCTGACCGCGGCCGGAGAGGCGCTGGTGCCCGCGGCCCAGGCGCTGATCGATCGCATGAACAGCACCATGCACCAGGTGCGTGACGTCGATCAGGGCGTTACCGGCCATTTGCGCATCGGTTTTGTTGGCGCTCTGCTGTATCAGGGGCTCCCCAGGCTATTACAGCAGTTTCAGCAGTCGCGAGCAGGCTTGCAGCTCAATATGCTGGAGCTGAATACCAAAGATCAGTTAACCGAGCTGGCACACGGCAGCCTGGATGTCGGGTTTGTTCATGCGTCGCGCTTGCCGGAGGGGGTTTCTTCACTGCTGTTTTCCAGCGAGGAATTAGTGGCCTGCCTGCCGCAGCAGCATCCCTTGGCTGGCAACGCGGCGCTTAACCTGTGTGAGCTGCGGGATGAGCGGTTTATCGTGTTTTCACGCCAGGTATCGCCTTATTACTATGATCGCATCCAGTCCCTGTGCTTTAGCGCGGGGATCGATCCTGATATTCGCTGTGAAGCGCGCCACTGGCTGAGCGTTCTCTCGCTGGTGGCGCAAGGATTTGGCGTTGCACTGGTGCCCGCCAGCCTGCGGAGTGCGGCGATGGCGGGCGTGAGCTTTATTGCGCTCGAGGAAGTGGCATTACTCTCTCAGGCTTACTGTATCTGGCAAACGGACGATCAACGCCCGATCTTATCGGCCTTTATCACTGCGGTGCGCGATGCCGCCACAGGCTAAACCGACCATCAGCCCTCAGTCATTGTCATTCTGCTGCAGGTTATTTTGCTCCATCACCTGCATGATGATAGGGATTGGCGTCAGCAAATGTTCACGCATCAGTTCGCTGGCCTGGCGGCTATCACGTGCCAGCACCAGTTTGACCAGTTCCTGATGTTCCTGGTGTTTATTTTCCATCACACTGGCGGAAAACACCGTCTTTCTTAGCCATAAAAAGCGATAACGCGCCGCCAGATCGAACAGCCGATCGCGCATCTGCAATAAAGCGTGCGAGCCGCAACCGGCAACAATGGCGCTGTGGAATGCCTGATGGCGTTGATCCCACTCGTCCAGCAGCGCTTCGCTGGTGGCGACGGTGCTCATCTTGGCCAGACGGTGCGTCTGCGCCAGAATATTCGCTTCCCAATCATCGTTGCCGCGCTCAATCGCCAGCGTGACCAGCATCGCCTCCAGATTGGCGCGAGCATCAAAAATATCCAGCAACTCGGCCTGTGACATGGGAGCTACGCGGTAGCCTTTCTGGCTGATCGCGGTCACCAGATTTTCTGCCACCAACTGTGACAGGGCTTCGCGTAACGGGCCAACCCCCAGGTTATAGCGACTGGTCAGCAGACTCATACGCAGCTTTTCGTTGGGCTGAAAAACACCGCGAATAATGTCTCTTTTCAGATAATGATAACCATCAAATACCGCATTTTGCTGGAGAGTCATTACGATCCCATCTCTTGAAACATAAGGCCTTTAATTATAATGAAATACCGGCAGATAACCAGTTCGGTCGGGAGAAGAAGCGCCTGCGGAGCAAGGCATGATGGGAGATCACCATAAATGCCCGGCAGCATTTATGGTGATTTGAACATTGTTGGTTTAAACCGCCGTCACTGCGGCGCGCAGATTGGCCCCAGATGACGGCTGTTTTTCTAACAATGCCTGCACTTTGCCGACAATATGCTGGCCAATAGGGAGCGCCGATGTCGCCGCCGGTGACGGGGCATTACAGACATGGATGGTGCGCGCGGTAGTAACAAACAGGAAATCATCAATCAGTTTCCCCTCAGGCGACACGGCCTGGGCACGCACCCCGGCCGGGTAAGGCCACAGGTCCTGTTCCGTCAGGCTAGGGCAATATTTCTGTACCAGCTTGAGATAACCGCGTTTGAACAGCGAGTTTTTCATTTCCCCCACGCCCAAAGACAGATTCTGGTACATCAATTTGCGAATGCCCGCATAGCTGGCCATTTCCAGGGTGTCGCGCCAGGAAATATCCCTTTTATGGTAACCTTCCCGCTTCCAGGCCAATACCGCATTGGGCCCCACGGTGACGCTACCATCGATCATGCGGGTTAAATGGACGCCCAAGAAAGGCACCGCAGGATCGGGGATCGGATAAATCAGGTGATTCACGATGTTATTATGCTGGCTCGCCAAACGGAAATACTCGCCACGGAACGGGCAAATCATAAAGCCGGGCTCGATCCCCAACATCTTGACCAACCGATCGGCCATCAGGCCAGAGCAGGCCACCAGATAGCGCGCAGAAAACTCGGCCTGCGGCGTACTGACCACCACGCCCTGCGAGTGCTCATGCAACGCCTGCACTTCAGCCTGATAAAAGATTTCCCCACCCGCCTGTTGAAACACGCGAGCCATCGCCATCGTTACCTCGCGATAGCTGACGATACTGCTGGAAGGAACAAAAATCCCCCCAAGCCCGACAATGTTGGGTTCTCTTTCCTGCAACTGCTGCGCATTTAGCCATTCCCGCTGCAAACCATTGGCCGCCGTGCGCTCCCACAGGGCACGCATGCGTTCCATCTCCAATGGCGTGGTGGCGACCAGCATTTTGCCGCAGTCGCTATAGCGGATCCCATGCCGATCGCAAAACACTTTGGTGGCTTGATTGCCCGCCAGACAAAAGCGCGCCTTCAGGCTGCCGGGAGTGTAATACACCCCGGCATGGATCACGCCACTGTTATGCCCGGTTTGATGCTGTGCCAGTTCAGGTTCCTTTTCCAGCACGGCAATACGGGCATCGGGATAGGTTGCAATCAACTGCATGGCGGTGGACATGCCAATAATGCCCCCGCCGATTATCACAAAATCATACATCTTGCGGCATCCCCTTCCAGGCGATTAACAGAGATTAAGTACGACTCTGTGGCACATTGAAATAACCACGCTGACGCATCAATTCACGCCGCAGCTCCGGGTGTGGCGTAAACCTATCGCGCCCATGGAGCCAGAACAGGTTATTAATCAATAAAATACTGCCAACCGGCACCGGAATGAACAGCTTGTTCTGGCTGCTTTCCAGGGCATCGGACAGATCGCTTAGCCAGTTACCTTCGGTGAAATCTTTCGGTTGCACGAACTGATCGATATAACGCATCACCGGGCGGCCATGATCGTCAACGTCAAACACCGGATGGAAAACGTCTTTCAGGGTATTCTTGCTCGGAGGCGCAGACCAGCGCATGGTCTGGCGAGCTAGCGGGTGACGAAAATAGGTATCCAACTGCTCCCAGTCATCCAGGTGCAACAGCATAGAGTCGCCCCCCTGCATGTTCTGCTCGTCGATTTTCATCATCATCACATAGTCGGTCACCTCATCCACGTAGGTGCCGTCGTTATGCAGTTCCAGCACCCGGTGCGGCTGCCGCAAGTAACTGTCTGAGTTATCAACGTTCTTCACCACAAAGCGGGCGTAATATTGGCCACTCATCGAGTCAAAATTGGAACGGCCAATCAGATGAGCTATCGCCGTGGCCAGCTTGACCATGTCATCACTCTGTTCGACACGATTGATGCCTTCAGCCTGGATCAGCAATGCGCCTTGAGAACGGGCCAATATCGTTTTCAGCAAGAACGGCTGCAGTTGGTTAGCACAGAGGTCATCTAATATTTTGGCGATACGAAACCGTAGCAGCGATTTATATTCCAGCGCCTGTATCGGCCATTGCTCGGTCTGTTGCAAAAAGCGCTCGCTGACTTCAGCACTGAAATTGAGCGTTAACAAGCGGGGGGAATCGGGGAATGTCGATAACGTCACCCCCGGTATAACCGGTTTATTTTCATTTTTCAGCGATGGTTTTTCTGTCGTCATGGTGTTCATGCGGTGAGTCTCCAAGCAAGCAGATATTCCTACGGATGCAGGTATTTTTGTATTTATAATTAGAATATATCTACATTTTTACAAAAAGAAGACACAATGCAATGGATTGGCTATTTGTGTGATCGGCCATACAAGTTTTTGCAACATAGTTGCAACATCCATTAAGTCACCGTCTGCACCCGTTTCTCCGCCACACCGACAACTCCTGTTATACTCCCCCGCAATAATTCACGCTCGATAGCGTTAGCTCTAATAGGTACCTATGATCGTAATTTATCAGGATGAGCACATCATCGTGGTCAATAAACCCAGCGGACTGCTTTCCGTTCCTGGGCGTGCGCCGGAAAACAAAGACAGCGTGATGACGCGCATCCAGGCCGACTTCCCCAGCGCTGAGTCGGTGCATCGTCTGGATATGGCCACCAGCGGGGTGATTGTGGTTGCACTTAATAAAGCCGCCGAGCGCGAACTTAAGCGCCAGTTTCGCGAGCGCGAACCGCAGAAATCCTATATCGCCCGCGTGTGGGGGCATATGGAACATGATGAGGGGCTGGTGGATTTACCGCTGATTTGTGACTGGCCAAACCGGCCGCTGCAAAAGGTGTGTTTTGAAACCGGTAAAGCAGCGCAAACGGAATATCAGGTGCTTTCCCGGGATGCCGATGGCAGCACGCGAGTCCTGCTGAAGCCGATCACCGGGCGTTCGCACCAGTTGCGTGTTCATATGCTGGCGCTGGGGCACCCGATCCTGGGTGACGGTTTTTACGCACACCCGGCAGCAAAAGCGATGGCACCACGCCTTCAGTTACACGCGCAAGAGTTACGCATTACCCATCCGCTATCCCAGATCCCACTGCATTTTCGTGCGGAACCGGATTTCTGATGTAAATACAAAGGGGCCCGGTTAACCAGGCCCCTCTATCTATTACGATTACTGAATAACTTACTTGAAGCCTTTCTCACGCTTGATCAGGTCATAGGCTGCCTGAATCTCCTGCGCTTTCTGCTTGGCCATCTCCATCATTTCCGGCGGCAAGCCTTTTGCCACCAGTTTATCCGGGTGATGTTCGCTCATCAGTTTGCGGTAGGCTCGCTTGATGACAGCCGCATCGTCTGTGCTGCTGACGCCCAGCACCTTGCAGGCATCTTCCAGCGTCGGGCCACGTTGCGCCTGCTGGTAACCCCCGTGCGAATGCCCCCCTTGCTGCCCCTGCCAGCTACCGCCGCCAAACTGACGTCCACCTTCCATCATGCTGAGGAATTGGTCGAACTGCGCGCGTGAGATCCCCAATTCTTCGGCGATCACATACAGCACCTGTCGTTCGTTCGGATGCAGCGAGCCATCGGCAAAAGCCGCCTGGATCTGAATTTCCAGAAACATCCGAATCAGATCGAAACGCCCAAAGCAGATGCTGCGGAACTGCTGCAGCGTTTCGCGCAATGGAAACTGGCTCTGCTTACCTTCACGGAACGCCTGTTGCGCGGCAGTACGCGCCTCGCCGTGCAGTTGCAGACGATCCATAAACAGGCTGGCGATCTGAATATCGGCCTCGGTAACGCGCCCTTTCGATTTGGTCAGGTGGCCCATCACCTGAAAAGTGGTGCGGAAGAACAGCGTCTGCCGCGTTTGCTGGTCGGTAAAAAAACCTCGGCTGCGCTTGTTATTACGCGCAGTATCGATCATATGGCCGACAATCAGCCCTAAAACTACACCCCAGAATCCCGCGCCAGACCAAATGGCAACAATCACTCCGAGCAGTTTGCCCCAATACTGCATAGACTCCTCAATTATCAACCGCAAGCCGCACATCTTCCCTGTTTCACACCAGGGTTAAGGCGATTTTTCACAAGATTTGGATTATCATACCCGTCATTTATCTTTACGCCTAACAACGGCGTAACCAAACGGCAGGATTTAACGCTAGCGCAACGCTGATGAGTGATATAGTCTCTGACCGTTTGCCGGATACGATGCCTATGATGACGGAACACCAAAACCGCGTATGAAAAAAAGTTTCCCAACACTGCTGGCCACTCTGATTTGGACGGCACTTTACAGCCAGCATGCGCTGGCCGATCTGGCTGAGCAATGTATGCTCGGCGTACCTACTTACAATAAACCCATCATCAATGGCGACCCAAGCAGCCTTCCCGTGACCATCCTTGCCGATGATTCGCGCGCCGATTATCCAGGCAGTGCTCTGTTTACCGGTAACGTCAATATCACACAGGGTAACAGCACGCTGACGGCGGAACAGGTTGAAATGAACCAAACGCAAAAAGCGGGGCAGCCTGATCCTGTGCGTACCGTGACCGCCACGGGCAATGTGCATTACGATGATAGCCAGATCAAGCTGAAAGGCCCGAAAGCCTGGTCAAACCTGAATACCAAAGATACCGATGTGTATAAAGGTGACTACCAGATGGTAGGCCGTCAGGGGCGTGGTGATGCCGAAAAAATGAAGATGCGCGGCCAGAACCGCTACACCATTTTGGAAAATGGCACCTTCACTTCCTGCCTGCCGGGTGACAACAGCTGGAGCGTCGTGGGTTCTGAAGTGATCCACGATCGCGAAGAACAAGTGGCTGAAATCTGGAATGCCCGCTTCAAGATTGGCAGTGTACCGGTATTTTACAGCCCCTATATGCAACTGCCGGTGGGCAGCAAGCGCCGTTCGGGTTTCCTGATCCCCAACGCTAAATATGGCAGTAACAACGGCTTTGAGTTCATGCTGCCGTATTACTGGAACATTGCGCCAAACTTTGATGCCACCATTACGCCACATTATATGACGCAGCGTGGCCTGCAGTGGCAGAACGAATTCCGCTACCTGGTGCAGCCGGGTCTGGGCACCTTGGCATTTGACTGGCTGCCAAGCGATCGCCAGTTTGAAAACGATCATGGCGAAATGGACGACAGCAAGCGCTGGCTGTTCTATTGGGGTCATAGCGGCGTGATGGATAAGGTGTGGCGTTTCAATATCGATTACACCAAGGTCAGCGATCCCTATTACTTTACCGATTTGGATTCCAAATACGGTGCCACCACCGACGGCTATGCCACGCAGAAATACAGCGTCGGCTATGCGAATCAAAACTGGGATGCCACACTGGCCTCAAAACAGTTCCAGGTTTTCAGCGGGGTCGGCAATCAGAATGCCTACCGTGCCCAGCCTCAGTTGGACCTCAACTATTATAAAACCGATCTTGGTCCATTTGATTTTCACACTTACGGCCAGGTCGCCAAATTCACCAGCGTGAATCCGAACAACCCGGAAGCCACCCGCTGGCACGTTGCACCGGCCATCAACCTGCCGCTGGCCAACAGTTGGGGTAGCCTGAATACCGAAGCCAAAGTGATGGCCACGCACTACCAGCAGGAGATCCCTAACGGTTTTGCGGCGGATTATGCAGGCCGGACCGGCAACGCGGCGCCAAACCTCGACGGTTCGGTCAACCGCGTCATTCCGCAGTTCAAAACTGACGGTAAAGTGGTATTTGAGCGCCCTATGGACCTGGTGCAAGACTATACCCAGACCATTGAGCCGCGCATGCAGTATCTGTATGTCCCTTATCACGATCAAAGCAACATCTATAGCTATGACTCAACCCTGCTGCAAACCGACTACTCCGGTCTGTTCCGCGATCGCTCTTACAGCGGGTTGGATCGCATCGCTTCGCAGAATCGTCTGGCAACTGGGGTCACATCACGCATTTATGATGATGCTTTAGTTGAACGTTTCAACGTTTCTGTTGGTCAAATCTATTACCTCAGCCGCTCGCGGACGGGGGATAAAAGAAGTAACTTTGATAATAGTGATGATACCGGCAGCGTAGTATGGGCCGGTGACACCTTTTGGAAGATTGACGATCGCTGGGGCCTGCGCGGCGGCGTGCAGTACGACACCCGCCTTAATAGCGTTGCATTGGGGGATTCAGTCATTGAATACCGTCAGGATGCAAATCGCATGGTGCAGTTGAATTACCGCTATGCCAGCCCGGAATATATCGCGGCAACGTTGCCAGGTATTAAGAACCCAGGCTATCAGGACGGTATTTCGCAGGTGGGAACCACCGCCAGTTGGCCAATTGCCGATCGCTGGGCTGTCGTAGGGGCTTATTACTATGATACCCGTGCGAAGCAGACGGCGAACCAGTTGGTGGGCTTGCGTTACAACACTTGCTGCTGGGCGGTTAACCTGGGGTATGAACGGAAAATCACCGACTGGGATGCCGGAAACCAGATCAGTAAATATGACAACAAAGTTTCATTCAACATTGAACTGCGTGGCCTAAGCAACGATCACAGCCTCGGCACCACGGAAATGCTGCGCTCCGGCATCTTGCCTTACCAGCGCGCATTCTGATGTATGCCCGTCGTTATAAGGGCATATTGAACACATTGAAAAATGATAACTTTCACCCGCATTTGCGGATTACATAATGGGAAATGTATGAAGAACTGGAGAACGCTTCTTCTCGGATTGGTGGTTTGTGCCAATACCGCGTTCGCAGCACCCCAAGAAGTGGATAAAGTCGCCGCCGTCGTCGATAACGGTGTAGTACTTGAGAGCGACGTAAACGGTTTAATGCAATCGGTGAAACTCAACGCACAGCAGGCCGGCCAGCAATTACCGGACGACAGCACGTTGCGTCACCAGATCCTCGAACGTCTGATCATGGATAACATCCTGTTACAGATGGCGCATAAGATGGGTATAACCGCTTCAGATGCCGATGTGGATAAAGCGATTGCCGATATCGCCGCTCAGAACAAAATGAGCCTCGACCAAATGCGCACCCGCCTGGCGGCTGAAGGTTTGAACTACAACACCTATCGTGCGCAAATCCGCAAGGAAATGCTGATCTCAGAAGTGCGCAACAACGAAGTGCGCCGCCGTGTGACCATCCTGCCGCAGGAAGTGGATGCACTGGCCAAGCAGGTTGGCGCGCAGAACGGTGGCGATACCGAAGTCAACCTTAGCCACATCCTGATTCCACTGCCGGAAAACCCGTCGCAAAAACAGGTTGATGAAGCCGAAGCGATGGCAAAACGTCTGGTGGGTGAAATCAACGGTGGCGCAGACTTCGGTAAATTGGCGATCACCTACTCTGCCGACTCCCAGGCGCTGAAAGGCGGCCAGATGGGCTGGGGCAAACTGCAGGAACTGCCTACGTTATTCGCTGAAAGGCTGATCAACGCCAAAAAAGGCGAGGTCGTTGGCCCGATCCGTTCCGGTGTCGGTTTCCATATTCTAAAAGTGAACGATATGCGCGGGGGCAACCAAGCCATTTCGGTGACCGAAGTGCACGCTCGCCATATTCTGCTGAAGCCGTCGGTGGTCATGACCGACGATCAGGCGCGGGCAAAATTGCAGGAAGTGGCTGCCGCCATCAAAAATGGTACGGCGAAGTTTGAAGATGAAGCCAAACAGCTTTCTCAGGATCCGGGTTCTGCACTGCAGGGTGGCGATCTGGGCTGGGCGTCTCCAGACATGTACGATCCGGCCTTCCGTGATGCATTGATGAAGCTGCAGAAAGGCCAGCTCAGCGAACCGGTGCACTCCTCCTTTGGTTGGCACCTGATCCAACTGCTGGATACCCGCCAAGTGGATAAAACCGACGCGGCGCAGAAAGATCGTGCTTACCGCATGTTGTTTAACCGCAAGTTTGCTGAAGAAGCGCAAACCTGGATGCAGGAACAACGGGCTGCTGCTTACGTGAAGATCCTCAATGGAAGCAATGCACAACAATAAACGTATCGTGATTACCCCCGGCGAGCCAGCCGGGGTTGGGCCGGATCTGGTGGCAGTGCTGGCGCAACAGGATTGGCCTGTTGAACTGGTGGTGTGTGCCGATCCGGCCTTGCTGCTTGAGCGTGCTCGCTTGCTGAAACTGCCGTTGGCGCTGCGTGACTATCAGCCGGAACAACCGGCACAGCCGCAGCGCGCAGGCACGCTGACGATCCTCCCTATTAACGTCGCCGCCGCCGTGGTACCGGGCGAACTGAACGTTGCCAACAGCGCTTACGTGGTGGCAACCCTGGCTCGCGCCTGTGACGGCTGTCTGAACGGCGAATTTGCCGCCCTGATTACCGGGCCGGTCAACAAAGGCGTGATCAACGACGGCGGGCTCCCGTTCATCGGCCATACCGAATTCTTTGCCGATCGCAGCCACTGCGATCGCGTCGTGATGATGCTGGCTACCGAAGAACTGCGCGTTGCGTTAGCCACCACGCACCTGCCCCTGTTAGCGGTGCCGGGTGCCATCACGCAGCAGAGCCTGTTTGAGGTGATCACCATCCTCGACGGCGATCTGAAAAACAAGTTTGGCATCAAGCAGCCACAGATCTACGTCTGCGGGCTGAATCCGCACGCCGGAGAAGGCGGCCATATGGGGCGTGAAGAGCTGGATGTGATCATCCCTGCTCTCGATACCCTGCGCGGCCGCGGCATTAACCTGGTCGGCCCATTGCCAGCAGATACGCTGTTCCAGCCGAAATATCTGCAACATGCCGATGCCGTGCTGGCGATGTATCACGATCAGGGCCTGCCGGTGCTAAAATACCAAGGGTTTGGCCGGGCGGTGAACATCACTCTCGGTTTACCTTTTATCCGTACCTCGGTCGACCACGGTACCGCGTTGGAATTGGCTGGCACCGGCACCGCCGATGCAGGCAGCTTCAAAACGGCCTTAAATCTCGCCATTAAAATGATAATTAATTGTAATGAATAATAGAGTCCACCAAGGGCACTTTGCCCGCAAACGCTTTGGACAAAACTTTTTAACCGATCAGTTTGTCATCGATAGCATTGTCTCGGCCATTCATCCTCAACCGGGTGAAGCGGTTATTGAGATCGGCCCAGGTCTGGGCGCACTGACCGAACCGGTTGGCGCCCGTATGGATCGCATGACGGTGATCGAGCTGGATCGCGATCTGGCCGCCCGCTTGGCCACGCATCCGCAGTTGAAAGACAAACTGACCATCCACCAGCAAGATGCCATGACGGTCAACTTCGCCGAACTGGCTGAAGAAGCAGGCCAGTCGCTGCGCGTGTTCGGCAACCTGCCGTATAACATCTCGACGCCGTTGATGTTCCACCTTTTCAGCTATACTTCCGCTATTCGCGACATGCATTTCATGTTGCAAAAGGAAGTGGTAAACCGCCTGGTTGCCGGCCCGAACAGCAAAGCTTACGGGCGTTTGACCGTGATGGCGCAGTATTACTGCAACGTTATTCCGGTGCTGGAAGTGCCGCCTACCGCGTTCGCTCCACCACCTAAAGTTGATTCCGCCGTGGTCCGCCTGGTGCCGCACCTTGTGATCCCACACCCGGTGGGGGATGTGCGCATGCTAAGCCGCATCACGACTCAGGCGTTTAACCAGCGCAGGAAAACCATCCGCAACAGCCTGGGCGATCTGTTTACCCCGGAACAGTTGACGGAACTCGGCGTCGATCCGACGCTCAGAGCTGAAAATATTTCTGTAGCGCAATACTGCAAGTTGGCAAACTGGCTTTCAGCGCAGCAGCAATAAGGAGTATCACCATGATTGATTCGCCTCGTGTATGTATTCAGGTACAAAGTATTTATGTGGAATCACAATCGATACCTGAGGAAGAGCGTTACGTCTTCGCCTATACCATCACCATCCGCAATCTGGGGCGTTTCGACGTGCAACTCCTGGGCCGTTACTGGCTAATCACCAACAGTAACGGTCGTCAGACTGAAGTTCAGGGCGAAGGGGTGATCGGTGAACAGCCGATTATCCGGCCCGGCAGCGAGTATCAATATACCAGCGGTGCCGTGCTTGAAACGCCGCTGGGTACCATGGAAGGCCACTACGAGATGGTTGATCATCAAGGTCAGACATTCCGCACCGCCATTCCCGTGTTCCGTTTAGCCATTCCAACGTTGATTCATTAATATGTCGACTTATCTTATTGGCGATATTCACGGCTGTCTCGATGAGCTGCAGGCGCTGCTGGCCCAAGCGGCTTTCGATCCATTGCACGATCAACTGTGGCTGACGGGCGATCTGGTCGCCCGCGGCCCCGCGTCGCTTGAAGTATTGCGCTACGTGCGCGCCCTCGGGCCAGCCGTGCGCATGGTGCTGGGCAATCACGATCTGCATCTGCTGGCCGTGTATGCGGGTATCAGCCGCAACAAGCCCAAGGATCGGCTCACGCCGTTACTGGAAGCCCCCGATCGGGACGAGTTGATTAACTGGCTGCGCCGCCAACCGGTGCTGCAGGTAGATGATGAGCGCAAGCTGATCATGGGCCATGCCGGCATCACCCCACAGTGGGATATCGACACCGCACAGATCTGTGCGCGTGAAGTGGAGGCCGTGCTGAGCAGCGACAGCTACCCGCTGTTTCTGGATGCCATGTACGGTGATATGCCGAACAACTGGAGCCCGGAGCTGAGTGGGTTAGCACGCCTGCGTTTCAGCACCAATGCTCTGACGCGCATGCGTTACTGTTTCCCGAACGGCCAGCTAGACATGATCTGCAAAGATGCGCCAGGCAGTGCGCCTGCGCCGCTGAAAGCTTGGTTTGAACTGCCGCGCCTGGTCGATCCTGAATACACCATTATTTTCGGCCACTGGGCTTCACTGGAAGGCAAAGGTACGCCGGATGGTGTGATTGGTCTGGATACCGGCTGCTGTTGGGGCGGGAATCTGACGATGCTGCGTTGGGAAGACAAACAATACTTTGTCCAACCTTCCAGCTGCCGTGTGATGTCATAGACGGCCTGGATACGCTAGCCGCCTCTTAAAAAAACCATGGGCACCCAAGGGTGCCCAGTTGTTGCCTGGCAGGCAGGCTTAACGGCGCTCCAGGATCTCAAAACAATAGCCGTGAGAATTCAGTGCATCAGCATCATGGAACTCGCTAAACGAGGTTTCCCACTCATCAGGCTCATAATCCGGGAAGTGCGTATCGCCCTCCACCTCGGTGTCGATGTGCGTCAGATATAGCCGGTTGGCGCGAGACAAGAACTGGGTATAAACCCTGCCGCCCCCCATCACCATTACTTCTTCCACCTGACCGGCCGCCGCCAACGCTTCATCCAGGGAGCTGACCCAGGTTACCCCTTCTTCAGTGCCAGGTTGGCTGCTCAAAACGATATTATGGCGGCCCGGCAGTGGGCGACCAATTGACTCAAAGGTCTTACGACCCATAATCACCGGCTTATTCAACGTGTTACGTTTAAACCACGCTAAATCCGCTGGCAGGTGCCACGGCATGGCGTTTTCCATACCGATGACACGATCCGCCGCCAAGGCAGCGATCAGGCTGATAATCATTGTTTAACCCTGTGTAGGCAGCAAAATTGTTCACACTATACGTAAACCCCCTGCCAGCGTCGATAGGCTAATCATGCAATATGAATATATAAGACGGCTCTTATTGGGTTGATTGATGTTCAAGAGAGATTTCAAGCCACAATAAAGCCTGTGGCCTGAAATCGGGCCGGAGCTAAACTCCCGGGCGTTTACGGTATAACCACAGACCCGGCACCGACAGGCCGATCGACAGCGCGCCAACGATAAAACAGGCTTTGAGGAAGTTGGATATCATCACTGACATCAATGCTTCGCTGTACCCGAGATGCGAAATCTCCACCACGCTGATCATCGCGGTATACGCAGAGATACCGGGGAACATCGGGATTACCGCCGCAACGGTAAAAACCTTCGGGTGAGCCAACAGCCAACGGGACCACTGAATCCCGATAATGCCGATCAGAATGGCCGCCAGAAAGGAAGCCCACTCGATATTCATGCCAAAATGCATCATCAGCATCCGCGAACCATGGCCTACCGCACCCAGCAGAGCGCAATAACGCAGGGCACGCGCTGGCACGTTAAACACCATGGCAAACCCTAGCGCAGGTACCGCCGCCAGCAACATATCCTGCACCAGTGCCCACAACAGACTCATGACCACCCCCGCAGATCCCACAACGACATGGCCATCACCACACCAATACAGGTTGCCAGCGTCAGCAGGCTGGCCATGGCCCAGCGAGCCAGCCCGGTATTCACATGGCCTTTGAACATATCGGCTACCGCATTAATCAACGGAAACCCCGGCACCAGCAGTAAAACGCTGGCCGCCATCGCCACGCTTGACGTCTGGCTGAACAGCGGTAGCCGCAGCAGCAGGCCAGAAACCGAGGTGGCAACAAATGCCGTCAGGCAAAAGTTAATCAACGGATTCATATGGCGGGCTGTGAGCATCTGGCGCACAAACATCGCCACCCCACTGGCCAAGAAAGTGACGGCAAAAGCATCCGCACCGCCGCCATTCAGCACGCTGAAACAGCCGCAAGACAGGGCCACCATCAGCACCACCAGCCCACGCGGATATCGCAGCGGGCGGATCTTGTCAAAACGCCGCGCCACGTCCTGAGCATCCGCCAGGCTGTGCTCGGCGAGGATCACAATATGCTGAACCTCGGTGACGATCTGCATATTGATACCGCGATCGACATTCTTACGTGTGGTCGTCAGGCACGCCTCATTGCTGATGGTGGTCAACACCACGGCATTGGCCGAAATCGAGCTTTCCACGCTGTCCATCCCAAGCGCCAGGCCGAGACGAGTTGATAGCTGTTCCACCACCATGCTTTCTGCACCATGCTGTAACAGCAGCAATGCGCACTGAATACACAGGCGGGTTATTTCACGTTGTTGCCGGTGTACGCCCGGCATTTCAATGGTTAATTCCTGCTTCATAGTCCCCAACCACTCCCCTGAATGAATGTTCATCATATAACCAAAGATTACCTCAATAGGTTGATGCGCATCAGGGGGAGTCGCGTTATTATCGCCACTGTTATACCTTCCGCTTTGAGACAGCACCATGCTTGAAACTTCATTATTCGTTGCCGGTATCGCCACCTTGGGGATGCTTTCACCTGGGCCGGATTTCTTTCTGGTGATTAAAAATGCCGCCCGTTATCCGCGGCTGGCCGCAATGATGACCGCACTCGGTGTCATTTGTGGCGTTGCCACCCATATGTCTTACTGCGTTGCCGGGCTGGCGGTGGTAATAACCACCACGCCGTGGCTGTTTAATGTGCTGAAATATGCCGGGGCGGTGTATCTGATCTGGGTGGGTATTCAGGCACTGCGTGCGCACGGGAGTAGCAAGGTTGATATCAGCAGTCTGCCCCAGCAGCAGGTCAGCCTGAAAAACGCCTTCGTGCAGGGCTATTTGTGTAACCTGCTTAACCCGAAAGCCACGCTGTTTTTTCTGGCGGTGTTTACTCAGGTGTTGCAAATCAACTCTGGCATCAGCGAAAAGCTGTGGTATGCGGGGATTATTTTCGGCCTTTCGGTCATCTGGTGGCCGGTGCTGGTGTTTTTGATCCAGAGCGGGCCGGTGCGGCGCGGGCTGGCAAAAACGCAAAAGGTGGTCGACAAATTATTAGGTGGAATGCTGATCGCGCTGGGAATTAAAGTCGCCCTGAGCTGAAACCAGCGGGTTTTACGTTTGGCCCTTTCCTGATGAAAAGGGCCAATCAATCCTTATCCTTTTGCTTCGACCACGCCTTCCTCGGGGGCTTTGCCGTCAATGCTGCCACGCCAGCCGGTCTGTTGCACGCGCACCAAGCGCATCTGATCCTGTTCGATAGCTGCCGACAGCATCTCTTTCGCTCGTTGCAGGCTGGCGATACGGAATTCGGTATCCTGATAATTCTCCAGCGTATCTTCCAGCATCTTCAGGTTATAGCGGCGGAAAGTATCGGCTTTCTCACGCGCTTCATAAGCATCCAGCCCCAGCAATTCCAGCGTTTCACGCCCGATACGCAGCGAACTTTCAAAGGTTTCACGCTCCAGGTTTTCTACCCCCAACTGCCTCAGTTGGTACCAGTGATCCACATCACGGGCACGCGCCACGATTTTCAGGTGCGGGAAATGATGCCTGGCCAATTCCGTCAGTTGCAGGTTTGCCTCCACATCATCAATGGCGTTGATCAAGATCTTGGCCTGTGCCGCTCCAGCCGCTTCCAGCAGATCGACACGCGTGGCATCACCATAAAACACCTTGGTGCCGAATTTGCGCAGCGTTTCGATATGATCGGGATCGTGATCCAACACCACGGTCTGCACGCCGTTGGCCAGCAGCATACGGCCCGCGATCTGGCCGAAACGGCCAAACCCGGCGATGATCACGCTGGCATTGCCTTCGTCGATCTCATCCGCCGGGCGCTCGTCTTGCGGCGCGTTCTTTTCCAGCCGGGCCGCAACCACCAACAGCAACGGGGTCGCAGCCATTGAAAGTGCCACCGCCAGCGTCAGCGGTTTAGCCCACTCCGGTGGCAGCACGCCCGCCATCTGTGCGGCACCAAAGATCACAAAGGCAAACTCACTGCCCTGCCCCAACAGAATGGCAAATAGCCCGCGCTGGCGCTTCGGCACGCCAAGGACCGGTGCCACCAGCCACAGCAGCAACGCCTTCAGCAACATAAAGCCCAGCAGCAGTGAGGCGATCAGTAGCGGATGGTGCAGCAAGGTGCCAAAATCGATCGACATCCCAACGCCGATAAAAAACAGGCCAAGCAGCAGCCCTTTAAACGGCTGAATATCACTTTCCAACGCGTGACGATACTCCGAGCTGGCCAGCAGCACGCCGGCAAGAAACGCCCCCATCGCCATGGAAAGACCGGCCATTTCCAGCAGGATGCCGAAGCCAAATACCAGGAACAGCGCGACGGCGCTGAAAACTTCGCGCATGCCAGATCGCGCCACAAAATGCAGCAATGGCCGCGTCACGTAGCGCCCCAGCAATATTACCATCGCCAAGGCGCCCACCACTTTAGCCGCAGACAGCGCAAAAGCCCCCAGCGTGGTAGCCGCGCCGCTGCTGGCCAGCAACGGGATCATCGCCACCAGCGGGATCGCCGCAATATCCTGGAACAACAGCACGGCAAACGAACTGCGGCCAATCGGCGATGGGGTTAAGTTGCGCTCACTCATCGCCTGCATAGCGATGGCCGTTGAAGACAGCGCCAGCGTCAGGCCAATCAGCAGCGCCACTTTCCAGCTCAGCCCCAGAAAATAACAAAAAGCGCTCAAAGCCAGCCCGCAGGCCACCATCTGAATACCACCACCGCCGAATACCGCCGCGCGCAGCGTCCACAGACGTCGGGGATCCAGCTCCAGACCGATGATAAACAGCATCAATACTACGCCGATCTCGGCGAAGGTCAGGATGGATTCAGCATCAGAAACCAACTTCAACCCCCAGGGGCCGATAATGCAGCCAGCAATCAGATAACCCAGTACCGATCCCAAGCCAAGCCGCACGGCAATGGGCACAAACAGCGCGGCAGAGCCGAGATAGATCAGCCCTTCAATCATCATATTGTGATTATCCATGCGCTTGCTCCTGCTCTGCCGCCGCTTCACCGTGCTCCAGCAGATATTGCACCAACCGCTGGCGGTAAGCCTCGCCCGCCGCAATCAGCGCCGGCTCATTGCAGGTGAAGGTGTCATGCACCGCAAAATAGGGCTGCCACTTCATCCCACAGTAAATGGCCGTGGCCTGCAGCGGCTGAGCTAATGCGGCAAAATCAGGATAATCCCCCAGCGCAAAATGCTGTTTGTCTCCGCCGCTGGTTACCGCCCACAGGCAGTCTTTCCCCACCAGCGCATTGCCGTCATGGCCATAGGCCCAACCGTGCTCCAACACTTTGTCGATCCACAGCTTCAGTAGCGGCGGCAGGCTGTACCATTGCAGAGGATGTTGCAGCACCACCATATCGGCGCGCTCCAGCGCCTGCTGTTCGGCCCGGGTGTCAATGTTGAAATCTGGATAAAGCTCATACAGGGAGCGGATTTCCACACCGGGAATGTCTTTGACCGCCTGCAACAGCCGTTGATTGGCATGGGAATGCCGGGGATAGGGATGGGCGTAAATAATCAGGATCATGCGCTTCTCGTCGTTTCGTGCCTTACATCAAGCGTATATCGTGACAGCTTACAGAGGGATTGATAGCGGAAATTTTTATCGAAAATGAGCAAATGGCTTGATAGAGAAGAGAAAAGGGCGGGTTGATCCCGCCCTGCTTGGCACCCTAAGACGGTGATTACTTGATACGTGCGTGCAGTTCCTGCACCGAGGTTACCTGCTCGGTAGGATCCGCCTTCAGCGCCATTGCCGTAGCAAAGCCGCCGTTCAGCGTGGTGTCGTAATGCACTTTGTATTGCAGCGCGCTGCGGCGAATCAGCTTGGAATCCTCAATCGCCTGACGGCCTGCGGTGGTGTTCACAATATAGGTGTACTCGCCATTCTTGATGCGATCCTGAATGTGCGGGCGGCCTTCGTGCACCTTGTTGACCAGGCGCGGGTTAATCCCTGCTTCACCCAGCACCACTGCGGTGCCGTGAGTCGCATCCAGCTCGAAGCCCTGTTTCAGCAGGCTGGCAGCCAAATCCACCACGCGGGCTTTATCCCCTTCACGCACCGACAGCAGCGCACGGCCCTGTTTCTTCATCCCTGAATTGCTGCCCAGCATCGCTTTGGAGAACGCTTCGGCGAAGGTGCGGCCAACGCCCATCACTTCACCGGTCGAGCGCATTTCCGGCCCAAGGATCGGGTCAACGCCTGGGAATTTGTTGAACGGCAGCACCACTTCTTTTACCGAGTAGTACGGCGGGATAATCTCTTCGGTGACGCCCTGTTCAGCCAACGACTTGCCCGCCATCACGCGCGCCGCCACCTTCGCCAGCGGCACACCGGTGGCTTTGGAGACGAACGGTACGGTACGTGCCGCGCGCGGGTTCACTTCGATCAGATAGACTTCGTTGTTTTTCACCGCAAACTGCACGTTCATCAAACCACGCACCTGCAGCTCAAACGCCAGCTTTTCAACCTGTTGGCGCATCACATCCTGGATCTCTTTGCTCAAGGTGTAAGCCGGCAATGAACACGCGGAGTCACCTGAGTGCACGCCAGCCTGTTCGATGTGTTCCATGATGCCACCGATCAGCACACGCTCGCCGTCGCAGATGGCATCAACGTCCACTTCTACCGCATCATCCAGGAAGCGATCCAGCAGCACCGGGGCATCATTGGACACGCTGACCGCGTTTTGGAAGTAACGGCGCAGGTCGATTTCGTCATACACGATTTCCATTGCGCGGCCACCCAGCACATAGGACGGGCGCACCACCAGCGGATAACCGATGCCAGCGGCTTTTTCTACCGCCTGCTCAATGGTGGCGACGGTAGCATTGGCCGGTTGCTTCAGGCCCAGACGGTTAACCGCCTGCTGGAAGCGCTCACGATCTTCGGCACGGTCGATGGCATCTGGGCTGGTGCCGATAATCGGCACACCTGCGGCTTCCAGCTCACGCGCCAGCTTCAGCGGAGTCTGGCCGCCGTACTGTACGATCACGCCTTTGGGCTTCTCGATGCGCACGATTTCCAGCACGTCTTCCAGCGTTACCGGTTCGAAGTACAGGCGATCCGAGGTGTCGTAATCGGTAGACACGGTTTCCGGGTTACAGTTGACCATGATGGTCTCGTAGCCGTCTTCACGCAGCGCCAGCGAGGCGTGCACGCAGCAGTAGTCAAATTCGATACCCTGGCCGATACGGTTCGGGCCACCGCCAAGCACCATCACTTTCGGGCGATCGTTGGTCGGGTTGGATTCGCACTCTTCTTCATAGGTGGAATACATGTAAGCGGTGTCGGTGGCAAATTCCGCCGCGCAGGTATCCACACGTTTGTAAACCGGGTGCAGGTTAAAGCTGTGGCGCAGCTTGCGGATCTCGTTTTCCGAAACGCCAACCAGCTTGGCCAAACGCGCATCGGCAAAGCCTTTACGCTTCAGGGTGCGCAGGAACCCGGCGTTCAGGCCGTTAATCCCTGCCTCGGCCACTTGCTCTTCCAAACGCACCAATTCTTCGATCTGCACCAGGAACCAGCGATCGATATTGGTCAGGTTGAACACGCCGTCTACGGACATCCCGGCACGGAAAGCGTCGGCGATATACCAGATACGATCGCAACCGGCGTCTTTCAGTTCACGGCGGATCTTGGTCAGCGCTTCCGGATCGTCCAGGCTCACTTTCGGATCGAAACCGGTGGCGCCCACTTCCAGGCCACGCAGCGCTTTTTGCAGGGATTCCTGCTGAGTGCGGCCAATCGCCATCACTTCACCGACCGACTTCATCTGGGTGGTCAGGCGATCGTTAGCACCCACAAATTTCTCGAAGTTGAAACGAGGAATTTTGGTCACGACGTAATCGATAGACGGCTCAAAGGACGCCGGAGTGCGGCCACCGGTGATGTCGTTCATCAGTTCGTCGAGGGTGTAACCCACCGCCAGCTTGGCGGCAATTTTGGCGATCGGGAAGCCGGTGGCTTTCGATGCTAGCGCGGAAGAACGGGACACGCGCGGGTTCATTTCGATCACGATCAGGCGGCCGGTTTTCGGGTTTACCGAGAACTGTACGTTAGAGCCGCCGGTTTCGACGCCGATCTCACGCAGCACCGCCATCGAGGCGTTACGCATGATTTGGTATTCTTTGTCGGTCAGCGTCTGAGCCGGTGCCACGGTGATGGAGTCGCCGGTATGGATACCCATCGCGTCGATGTTTTCAATGGAGCAGACAATGATGCAGTTGTCGTTTTTATCGCGCACCACTTCCATTTCGTACTCTTTCCAACCGATCAGCGATTCGTCGATCAGCAGCTCTTTGGTCGGCGACAGATCCAGACCACGCTCGCAGATCTCTTCGAACTCTTCGCGGTTGTAAGCAATACCGCCGCCGGTGCCGCCCATGGTGAACGATGGGCGGATAATGCATGGGAAACCGACGTCAGCGGCCACCGCCAGCGCTTCTTCCATATTATGGGCAATGCCGGAACGCGCGGTATCCAGGCCGATCTTCTTCATGGCGATGTCAAAACGGCGGCGATCTTCCGCTTTATCGATGGCATCGGCCGTGGCACCAATCATGGTCACACCGAACTCGGCCAGTACGCCCTGGCGCTCCAGTTCCAGCGCACAGTTCAGCGCCGTCTGGCCGCCCATGGTCGGCAGCACCGCATCCGGGCGCTCTTTTTCAATGATTTTACGCACCACTTCCCAGTGAATCGGCTCGATATAGGTCGCATCGGCCATTTCCGGGTCGGTCATGATGGTTGCCGGGTTGGAGTTGACCAGAATAACGCGGTACCCCTCTTCGCGCAGCGCCTTACAGGCCTGGGCACCGGAGTAGTCGAACTCACACGCCTGGCCGATTACGATCGGGCCAGCGCCGAGGATCAGGATGCTTTTTATATCTGTACGTTTTGGCATTTTTTATGGCTCCTGATTATTTGGCGTTGGAACGGTAAGTCTCAATCAGTTCGATAAAGTGATCGAACAGCGGCGCTGCGTCGTGCGGGCCAGGGCTGGCTTCAGGGTGCCCCTGGAAGCTGAACGCCGCTTTGTCGGTGCGGTGGATCCCTTGCACCGTGTGGTCGAACAGGGATTTGTGCGTGACGCGCAGCGTGGCCGGCAGGTTATGTTCATCCACCGCAAAGCCATGGTTCTGCGCGGTGATCATCACGGCGTTGTTATCCAGATCTTTAACCGGATGGTTACCGCCGTGGTGGCCGAGCTTCATCTTCATGGTTTTGGCACCGCTGGCGAGCGCCAACAGTTGGTGGCCCAGGCAGATACCGAAGAGCGGAATGTCGGTTTCCAGGAACTGCTTGATGGCGGCAATCGCGTAGTCACACGGCTCCGGGTCACCGGGGCCGTTGGACAGGAAGATGCCGTCGGGATTCATTTTCAACACCTCTTCCGCAGAGGTTTGCGCAGGCACCACCGTCAGGCGGCAGCCGCGATCCACCAGCATGCGCAAAATGTTGCGTTTGGCACCGAAGTCGTAAGCCACCACGTGGAATGGCAATTCGCTCGCCGCTTTAGCCTCTGGCAGATCGCCTTCCAAAGTCCAACTGCCCTGCTGCCAGGCGTAGGCTTCTTTGGTGGTGACCTCTTTCGCCAGATCCATGCCCTTCAGGCCAGGAAAGGCCTTGGCTTTCTGCAGCGCCAGTTCAGCATTGGTGACATCACCGACAATAATGCAACCGTTTTGTGCGCCCTTTTCGCGCAGCAGGCGGGTCAGCTTGCGGGTATCAATATCGGCGATCGCCACAATGTTGTTACGCTTGAGGTATTCAGCCAGGCCTTCTTCGTTGCGATAGTTGCTGGCAATCAGTGGGAGGTCACGAATGACGAGGCCTTGAGCATGAACAGCGGAGGATTCTTCGTCGGAAGCATTGGTGCCGACATTGCCGATATGGGGATAAGTAAGAGTAACGATCTGGCGGGAGTAGGAAGGATCAGTGAGGATTTCTTGATAGCCGGTCATCGATGTATTGAAGACCACTTCCCCCACTGCCGTTCCCTCTGCCCCGATGGCCCGACCGTGGAATTGGGTTCCGTCTTCCAGAACCAATAGCGCTGACTTAATCAAAACACCCTCCGAGGAATAATCAATCACAATATTTGCATATTAATTCAGATTTCACCGCCTAAATCAATGCAAAAACCGCCCTCAAGGCTAATTTTTGGCAAATTGGGCGCATTTTAATGATGAGTGCCCAACTTGTCTACTCATAGTGCCTTTTTTTATCGTATTTTTGCTGTTCTCACCGCTTTACGGGCTTCACACCGATAAAAACATACGGAAACTCGGGCGAGTAAACGGTTGCTAGACACAATGACACAAAAAAACCATGACAGTGGCGAAAATTCGATGTCAATCAACAATCGAGGATATAAAAAGGGAAAAAATCAAAGTAAAACCACTATAAATAGCCATCATTACATTAAAAATGAAGATAAGCCCTATTTTAATGGTTAAAAAAAAGGACAATAAAATTATTGCCCTATTATCATAGCACTATGATCAACATAACCACATCACGATGGTATGCAAAACATTATAACTGCTCTAAACCGAGAACATCGCGCATATCAAACAGCCCTTTTGGCTGCTTTCGGATCCAGGATGCTGCGCGCACGGCACCATTAGCAAAAGTCATGCGGCTTGAGGCTTTATGGGTAATTTCTACCCGTTCGCCAATATCGGCAAACATGGCGGTATGCTCACCCACAATATCCCCGGCACGTATAGTGGCAAAACCGATGCTCTGCGGATCGCGCTCGCCGGTATAGCCAACGCGTTGATAAACCGCGCACTCTTTCAAATCACGCCCCAGCGCAGCGGCAATTACTTCTCCCATCGCCAAAGCCGTGCCGGAAGGGGCATCCACTTTGTGGCGATGGTGCGCTTCGACAATCTCAATATCGGTATAGTCGCCCATCACTTTAGCGGCTTTTTCCAACAATTTGAGCATCACGTTAACGCCAACGCTGAAGTTGGCAGCAAACACGATGCCAATCTGTTGGGCAGCATCACCAATTGCCGCCTTCCCCGCATCATCAAAACCGGTGGTGCCAATCACCATGCCTTTTTTATGTGCCACACAAAACGCCAGGTGTGCCAAGGTGCCTTCTGGGCGGGTGAAATCGATCAGAATATCGAAATCATCGGCCACGCTATCCAGGCTGTCGCTGACGATGACCCCCAGCGCCCCGACTCCAGCCAGTTCACCGGCATCGGTTCCCACCAGGCTTGAACCTGGGCGCTCCAATGCGGCCCCCAGCACTACGCCCTGCGCCTGCTGTACCGCCTGAATCAATTGACGCCCCATGCGGCCACCGGACCCCGCAATTGCGATGCGGATCTGTGAATCAGTCATACATTTCTCTCTTCTTGATTTTGGTGCCCCTATGACGAGCATAAGGTTCAGAGTAACTGCCCTGCCCGATCACTGCCAGAGGATTTCATGCAGAATTAGAATATTATGTTATCCCGATGCTTTTATCAGTAACGCTATCAATTGATTAACAATCGGGCAAGCAAGATCGTACGCATGAACTTACATAACTATGCAGTTTATATGCAGAAAAAAGATCGGTGCGGGAGGCTGGATCACCGGACGGATACGCCAGTAAAAACCCGCCTAGAAGGCGGGTCAGACTGCTGACTAACCCCACTTTTTCAGGTGGGGTTCTTCTTTTCTAGCGACCGCAGGTCGCGATCGCGATATTTTTCCATAATACCGTCAGTTGAGCTTTCTGACCGC